>NZ_JBHYPZ010000029.1:0-98584 GCF_042746485.1 Streptomyces sp. NPDC058751
GGCCTCGGCGACGGGGGCGGGGGAGGCCGGGGCGGCGGCCGGGGCCGGAGCCTCGGCGGCGGCGGGAGCCGGGGCGGCGGCGGGCGCGCCCGTGCCGTCGTCGATGACGGCCAGCTCGGCGCCGACCTCGACGGTCTCGTCCTCGGCGACCTTGATGGACGCGAGGATGCCGGCGACGGGGGAGGGGATCTCGGTGTCGACCTTGTCCGTCGACACCTCCAGCAGCGGCTCGTCGGCCTCGACGCGCTCGCCCTCGGCCTTCAGCCAGCGGGTGACGGTGCCCTCGGTGACGCTCTCACCGAGTGCCGGAAGGGTTACGGAAACCGGCATGGTTTCTGTTGCTCCTTATTGGGTCTCCCCTGCCCGACCGGGGTCGAGGGCCAGGGGAAGTGCGGAAGTCTGTGGTCGTCGTCGCGCCCTGCGCGACGCGGTGACTGGGACGGCCGAGGGCCGGGGGGTGCCCCGGCCCGGCCGATCAGTCGTGCGCGTGCAGCGGCTTGCCCGCGAGCGCGAGGTGCGCCTCGCCGAGCGCCTCGTTCTGCGTCGGGTGGGCGTGGATGAGCTGGGCGACCTCGGCGGGCAGCGCTTCCCAGTTGTAGATGAGCTGGGCTTCGCCGACCTGCTCGCCCATGCGGTCGCCGACCATGTGGACGCCGACCACGGCACCGTCCTTCACCTGGACGAGCTTGATCTCGCCCGAGGTGTTGAGGATCTTGCTCTTGCCGTTGCCCGCGAGGCTGTACTTCAGGGCGACGACCTTGTCCGCGCCGTAGATCTCCTTGGCCTTGGCCTCGGTGATGCCCACGGAGGCGACCTCGGGGTGGCAGTACGTCACGCGCGGGACGCCGTCGTAGTCGATCGGGACGGTCTTCAGACCGGCCAGCCGCTCCGCGACCAGCATGCCCTCGGCGAAGCCGACGTGCGCGAGCTGGAGCGTCGGGACGAGGTCGCCGACGGCGGAGACGGTGGGGACGTTCGTGCGCATGTACTCGTCGACCAGGACGTAGCCGCGGTCCGTCGCGATGCCCTGCTCCTCGTAGCCGAGGCCGGCCGAGACCGGGCCGCGGCCGACGGCGACGAGCAGGACCTCGGCCTCGAACTCCTTGCCGTCGGCGAGGGTGACCTTGACACCGGTCTCGGTGTACTCGGCCTTCGAGAAGAAGGTGCCCAGGTTGAACTTGATGCCGCGCTTGCGGAACGCGCGCTCGAGGAGCTTGGAGGAGTTCTCGTCCTCGACCGGGACGAGGTGCTTGAGGCCCTCGATGACGGTCACGTCGGCACCGAAGGACTTCCACGCCGAGGCGAACTCGACGCCGATGACACCGCCGCCGAGGATGATCGCGGACTGCGGCACGCGGTCCAGGACGAGCGCGTGGTCCGAGGAGATGATGCGGTTGCCGTCGATCTCCAGGCCCGGCAGCGACTTCGGCACGGAGCCGGTCGCGAGGAGCACGTGGCGTCCCTGGATCCGCGAGCCGTTCACGTCGACGGAGGTCGGGGAGGACAGACGGCCCTCACCCTCGATGTACGTCACCTTGCGGGACGCGATGAGCCCCTGCAGACCCTTGTACAGGCCCGAGATGACCCCGTCCTTGTACTTGTGGACGGCGGGTACGTCGATGCCCTCGAAGGTGGCCTTGACGCCGAACTGCGCGCTCTCGCGAGCCTGGTCGGCGATCTCGCCCGCGTGCAGCAGGGCCTTCGTGGGGATGCACCCACGGTGCAGGCAGGTACCGCCGACCTTGTCCTTCTCGATCAGGGCGACGTCCAGGCCCAGCTGCGCTCCGCGCAGCGCCGCGGCGTAACCGCCGCTACCGCCGCCGAGGATCACTAGGTCGAAAACGGTGCTGGCGTCGTTCGCCACGTCACGTCCTCCATGCATGTGCGCCGTTACGCCGGGCACCTTCGTCCCTTACGGGTGGTTGACCGGTCGGTCGGCTGGTGTCCGGCCGCTCTTTACTACGGCCCTGTGGTGGGGGCCCTGTCCTGCCGAGAACCCATCTTTGCACTTGTCGAGGGCGAGCGAGACGCCGGGCCGGTGTGTGGGACGTCTGATCCATCACGTCGACGGGGTGCGGAGCCGGGTGAACCTGCGGATTTCGTCGAGGGCGAAACCTCTGTTCGGCCGGAGGAGCGGCCCCGGGCGCTCGGACGCCCGGGGCCGGTGTGCCGTACGGGGGCTCAGCCCAGGTCGCCGGCCGCCGTCAGCTCGGCGAGACGGACCAGGGTGCGGACCGCGGAACCGGTGCCGCCCTTGGGGGTGTAGCCGAACGGGCCGGACTCGTTGAACGCGGGACCCGCGATGTCCAGGTGCGCCCAGGTGATGCCCTCGCCCACGAACTCGCGCAGGAACAGACCGGCGACCAGACCGCCGCCCATGCGCTCGCCCATGTTGGCGATGTCGGCGGTGGGGGAGTCCATGCCCTTGCGCAGGTGCTCGGGCAGCGGCATCGGCCAGGACTCCTCGCCGACCTCCTCGGAGGCCTCGACGATCGCGGCGCGGAACGCGTCGTCGTTGGCCATCACGCCGAAGGTGCGGTTGCCGAGCGCCAGCACCATCGCGCCGGTCAGCGTCGCCACGTCGACGATCGCGTCCGGCTTCTCCTCGGACGCCTTCCACAGCGCGTCCGCCAGGACGAGCCGGCCCTCGGCGTCGGTGTTCAGGACCTCGACGGTCTTGCCGCTGTACATGCGCAGCACGTCACCCGGACGGGTGGCGGAGCCGGAGGGCATGTTCTCGGCGAGCGCGAGCCAGCCGGTGACGTTGACCTTCAGGCCCAGGCGCGCGGCGGTCACCACGGCGGCGAAGACCGCCGCGGCGCCGGCCATGTCGCACTTCATCGTCTCGTTGTGCCCGGCGGGCTTGAGCGAGATGCCGCCCGAGTCGTAGGTGATGCCCTTGCCGACGAAGGCGAGGTGCTTCTTCGCCTTCGAGGAGGTGTACGACAGCTTCACCAGGCGGGGGCCGGCGGCCGAGCCGGCGCCGACGCCGAGGATGCCGCCGAAGCCGCCCTTGACGAGGGCCTTCTCGTCGAACACCTGCACCTTGATGCCGTGCTCCTTGCCGGCCGCCGTGGCGACGGCGGCGAAGGACTCCGGGTTGAGGTCGTTCGGCGGGGTGTTGACGAGGTCGCGGGCGCGGTTGAGCTCCTCGGTCACGGCGGTGGCACGCGCGAGGGCCGCCTTGTACGCCGCGTCCCGGGGCTTGCCGCCGAGGACGGTCGCCTCGCCGAGCGGACCCTTGCGGTCCTTGGCGGCCTCGTCGCGGCCCGCCTCCTTGTAGGCGTCGAAGCCGTACGCGCCCAGGCGGGCGCCCTCGGCGACGGCGGCGGCGTCGGCGGCGTCCGCGACGGGCAGCGCGAACGCGGCCTTCTTGGCGCCGGCGAGCGCGCGGGCGGCGACACCGGCCGCGCGGCGCAGCGCCTCGGCGTCGTAGCCGGCCCCGTCCTCGGGGACCGCTCCCAGGCCGACGGCCACCACGACGGGGGCCTTGAACTTGGAGGGCGCGGGCAGCTTGGTCATCTCGCCCTCGGCCCCCGAGGCCCCGAGGGTCTCCAGGACCGCGGCGAGCCCGCCGTCGTAGGCGTTGTCAACGGCCTCGGCGCCCGGTGCGACGACCGGACCCTTGGGGCCCTTCGCGACACCGACGACGATCGCGTCGGCCCGCAGGCCGGACGCCGCGGCGGTGCTGAGAGTGAGAGCAGTCACGGTGGTGAGATCTCCGCTTCCATTGAGGGTTCGTGTGGCCGAGAAGGGGTGGGTCGACCGGGCCCGACGGCTGACCCTAGATCCGTCCTCGGGGGCGGTCCTTGCCGGGCCCTTCGACAGGGCGGGCGAGTACCCGGGACGAGCCTACGCTCGGGGCCGGGTTTCGCTCATTTCTGCGGACGTTCACCCACAGGTGGCGCCGTGCCGGATTACCGCCCCTCACTGCCGGTGACCTGAGCCACACTCATCGTGTTCAGTGGGCACGCCGTCCACTGCTTTGCACGATTTCCACAGATTCCCCATGGTTTTCGCTCATGGGGGATGCTCGAGGGGGAGAAAGCTACATATGGCACAGAGCCTGCATCGGTGGAGAGGGACGGCTGCCGTCCTGGGGGCCGCCGGACTTCTGGCACTGAGCATGGGGGCACCCGGCGCGTCCGCGGCGGTCACGCCGCGGATCGACCTCAAGGTCCTGGTCGTGGACAACGGCGCGGGCCAGGTCGGAGCCATCACCGCGGAGCTGAAGAACTCCGGTGTCCCGTACACCACGGTCAACCTGGGCGACGCGAACCGCCCGACCATCAACGCGACGTTCCTGAGCGACACCGTGAACGGCGTCCCGCGCGCCAAGTACCAGGGCGTCGTCCTGCCGAACGAGGCGCCGTTCGGCGCGGGTTCGGCCGAACAGACCGCTCTGGAGAGCTACGAGAAGACGTTCGGCATCCCGCAGGTCGACGCCTACACCTGGGCCCACCCGGAGGTCGGTCTCGACTACACCGACCAGAACGGCGGCTGGTCCGGCGTGCTGGACGGCCAGACCACCCAGATCACCGCGGCGGGCACGACGGGCCCGTTCCGCTACCTCGACGGACCGCTGCCCTTCGAGGACAACGACCCGGCCGTGCAGGAGACCTACGGCTACGCGGCCCACCCGAGGGAGGGGTTCACCAGCTACCTGAACGCGCCCAGCGGCGGTTCGCTGCTCGGACAGTACGAGCACGACGGGCGCCGCGAACTCGTGGTGACCTTCGCGTACAACCAGTACCAGAAGCAGTTCAAGGTCTTGGCGCGCGGAATCGTCGAATGGCTCACCCAGGGCGTGCACCTCGGACAGGCCAGGAACTACTTCGCCGTCCACGTCGACGACGTCTTCGCGCCCGACGCCCGCTGGGACTCCGAGCGCAACTGCACCCCCGGCGACATCGACTGCGCGGGCGGCAACGGCGAGGACACCACCACGCCGATCCGCATGACCGCGGCCGACGCCGTCCACGCCGCGCAGTGGCAGGCCGACCGCGGGTTCACGCTCGACATGGTCTTCAACGGGGGCGCGGGTGAGCAGTGGAAGGACGAGAACGGCGGCACCGACGCCCTCACGGACCAGCTGCTCGCCGACAAGGCCAAGTTCCGCTGGATGAACCACACCTACACGCACCCGTTCCTCGGCTGCGTCCAGGACACCACGACCGTCCCCTGGACCTGCGCGAAGAACGCCGACGGCACCACGAAGTGGATGAGCCGGTCGGAGATCTCCGCGCAGATCTCCGACAACAACGACTGGGCGGCCGAGCACGGCCTCGCCATCGACCGCACCGAGCTGGTGACCGGCGAGCACTCGGGCCTCAAGACGCTGCCCCAGCAGCCCGTCGACAACCCGAACCTCGCGCGCGCCATGGCCGCGAACGGCGTCAGGTGGACCGGGTCCGACAACTCCCGCGAGCCCGAGCAGCGTTCGGTCGGCAGTAGCACGCTGACCGTCCCCCGCTACCCGATGAACGTCTACTACAACACCGGCACGGCCGAGGAGATGGCCGACGAGTACAACTACATCTACACCTCGAAGGCCGACGGCGGCAGCGGGGTGTGCGAGAACAACGCGACGTCCACCTGCCTGCCGGCCCCGCTGGACACGGCCACCGGCTACGCCGAGTACATCGCCCCGGCGGAGGCGCGCACCGCGCTCGGGCACGTCATCGGCAACGACCCGCGCCCGCACTACGTCCACCAGTCCAACCTGGCCGAGGACCGCATCCTCTACCCGGTCCTGGACAAGGTGCTCGCCGACTACAAGGCGATCTACGCCGACAACACCCCGGTGCAGAACCCCCGCCAGAGCGCCATCGGCACCGAACTGCAGCGCCGTACCGCCTGGCAGACCGCCCTGGCGAGCGGCCGGGTCACGGCCTACCGCGTCGGCAACCAGGTCACCGTCACCGCCCCGTCCGGGACGCAGATCCCGGTGACCGTGCCCGAGGGGACCACGAAGCAGCTCGTGGTCGGCACCACCCCGTTCGGCACGGCGTACGCGGGAGCGCGCAACGACTGGACCAAGCCGGAACTGCTCCAGTCCGCGGTCAGGCTGAACCTGCCCGCCTGAGCACGGCACCGCGGCTCACCACGCGCACCCCGGCCCGACCCGGCCGGGGTGCGCTCGTGAGCCGTGCGACGGAGAGCCGGGGGGCTCTCCGGAAGAACACAGTCCCAGGGGGGAACCGCGCATGATGCGCACCGGCCGTCATGTCACCATGCTCACCGAAGGCACCTACCCACATGTCCACGGCGGGGTCAGCACCTGGTGCGACCAGCTGGTCAAGGGCATGCCGGAGGTCGACTTCCACATCGTCTCGCTCACCGGCAGCGGCCGCGAACCCGTGACCTGGGAGCTGCCGCCCAACGTCTACCGGCACACCCGCGTACCGACCTGGGGACCACGCCCCGGCCGCGCCCGCCCGCCGCTGGGCCGCGCCCGGCGCCGCTTCGCCGAGACCTACGAACGCTTCCTGCTCTCCGTCCTCGACCCCGGCTCCTGCGAGGACTTCGGCGACGCCCTGTACGAACTGGCCGAACTCGCCCGCGCGGGGCACCTCTCGGCCGCCCTGCGCAGCGAGTCCGCGCTGCGCTCGCTGATGCTGATCTGGACCATGCCGCACCTGCCGACGGCGGCCGCCCGGCCCACCGTGCACGACGCGCTCACCGCGACGGACCTGCTGGAACACGCGCTGCGCCCGCTCGGCGTCAGGATCCCCGAGGACTGCGTCGCCCACGCGGTCAGCAGCGGCCTCGCCACGCTGCCCGCCCTCGTCGCGCGCCACAGGGAAGGGGTCCCCTTCCTGCTCACCGAGCACGGCATCTACCTGCGCGAGCGCTACCTCGGCTACCGCGGCACCGGACAGCGATGGCCCGTCAAGGCGTTCATGCTCGGCTTCTACCGCGAGCTGAACTCCCTCGGCTACCGCGCCGCCGACCTCATCACCCCCTGCAACCGGTACAACCGCCGCTGGGAGGAGCGCGGCGGCGCCGACGGGGACCGGATCCGCACGGTCTACAACGGCGTCGACCCGCACGCCTTCCCGCACGCGGGACCCGAACCCGCCGTGCCCACCCTCACCTGGTGCGGCCGCATCGACCCCATCAAGGACCTGGAGACCCTCCTGCGCGCGTACGCCATGGTGCGCGCCGAACTGCCCGAGACCAGGCTCAGGCTGTTCGGCCCCGTGCCGCCCGGCGGGGAGGCGTACCGCACCCGCCTGGAGAAGCTCGCCGCCGAACTGGGCGTCACCGACGGGCTGACCTTCGAGGGCCGCATCACCGAGGTGTGGCGCGCCTACGCGGCCGGCCACGTCGTCATGCTGTCCTCCATCTCGGAGGGCTTCCCCTTCTCGATCATCGAAGCCATGTCCTGCGGCCGCACGACGGTCTCCACGGACGTGGGCGGGGTCCGGGAGGCCGTCGGTGACACCGGCATCGTCGTGCCGCCCCGCGAACCGGAGAAGATGGCCGCCGCCGCCCTCGTCCTGCTGAGGGACGAGGAACGGCGTCTGGACCTCGGCGGACTGGCCCGCCAGAGGGTCATCGACCGGTTCACGCTGCGCCGCTCCGTCGACGCGTTCAGGACGGTCTACCAGGAACTGGCGGGCCGGCCCACGGTGTACGAGCCCGCCGTGGAGACCGTCGACGACTGGACCCTCGAACTGCGCGACCCCTGGTACCAGGCCGTCGCCACGGACGGGACCGGCTGGTGAGCGGCTCCCTGCGCACCCAGCCGGGCGCACACGAGACCACCCGCCCCCTGGTGCCGAGCCAGCGCCGCCCGGCGAGCGGGGGACGGCCCGACCCGATCGACGAACTCGCCGCGGAACTGAAGGAGTCCGTGACCGCCGCCGTCCACCCCGACGAGGTGGCGGCCCTCCTGGAGTCCGAGGGCCTCTCGGACGACCAGATCCGCGAACGGTACGGCGTCGCCGACTCCTTCGCCCTCGCCGAGGAGCTGTTCGCGCGGGTCGACCGGGGCTGTCCCGAACCGGAGGAACCGGCCCCCGACCCCTGGCGGACCGGGCTGATCGGATGCCTCCTGCGGGGCGTCGTCTTCGCCCTCCCCGGCCTCGGCTACGTCCTCGCCGCACCGCTCCTCGCCGGGCCGAAGGGCGCCTTCGGACTCCCGGCCGGCACCGTCCCGATGCTCGCCGGAGCGCTGTGCGGCTGGACCTGGAACCAGGGACTCGCCCACCGCGCGTACACCTGGATGGGGCTCGGGGACCGCACCGCCGCACGCCGTGCCCTGCTCGTCGGCACCCCGGCCGGTGTCCTGCTCGGCTCCCTGGTGGCCCTCGCGGTCGCGGGATCGGCCGGAAAGGGCGCCGTCGCGTTCGCCGCCGGACAGTCCGGCTACCTGGGCGCGGCGACCGTCCTGCTGGTCATGGGCAGGGAATGCACGCTGCTCGCCGCCCTGGCCCCCATGACGGCGGGCGCGGCCGTCACCGTGTTCCACCCGGTCCCCGACCCGGCGCGCGTGGCCCTGCTCCTCGGCTCCCTGGCGGCGGTCGCCCTGCTCGGCCTCCTCGAAGTGGCCCCCGCGGTGCGCGAGCTGGGAAGGGGGAGCTGGGGCGCGGGACTGGTCGCGCTGCTGCCGTACGGCAGCCGGCGGGGCGGCGCCGAGCCGTCCGGGCGGACCGGTGAGCCGCGGGCGGCCTCCACGGGCCGCCTCGCCGCGGGGAAACCGGAGACCGCTCCGGGACGCCTCGCCGCGGCCGCCGCGCGGCTGCGCGCCCGGCTGTCCGCCCCGCGCCGGCACGCCGGAACCCTCGCGTACGCCCTCTTCGGGCTCGGCAGCGGTGTCCTCGTGCTGTACGCGGCGCTCGGAGACGTCCTGACGGGAGCCCGTACGGCGGTCGCCGCGCCGGCCGCGATCGCGCTGACCCTCAGCATGGGCCCCGCGGAGTGGCTGCTCTTCCGGTTCCGCAGCGGGAGCCTCGCCGGACTGCGCTCCAGCACCTCGGCGAGGAGCTTCCGGCGGGCCGCCGCCGGCGCGCTCCTGCGGTGCCTGTCCGGCTACCTCGCCGCGCTGCTCGTGCTCGGCGTCGGTGTCTCCGCGCTGTGGCCGCACGTGCCCGCGGCCGCGGACGGGGTCAGGCTCGGCGGGCTGCTCCTGCTGGGGGTGGTCATGTGGACCGGGCTGCTGCTCCAGTCCTTCGGCGCCGTGACGGGCACCGCCGCAGTCGTCTGCGCCGCCGCGCTCGCCCAGACCGCGGCACTGGCCACCCACACGGGCGGCGCGCACTGGGCGGGCCTGATCGTGCACGGCGCGGCGGCGGGCGCGCAGACCGTCCTCGTCTGCGTCCGGCTGGGAAAGGTGACGGCCCACCGGTGAGGACGCTCCTCGTCCCGTACTACGAACACCCCGCCGTCCGCCCGGCCGAGTGGGACGCGCTCGTCGCCGCCGCGCCCCGGCTCCACGGCGTGGTGCTCAACCCCGCCAGCGGACCCGGCGACCGCCCCGACCCGGCGTTCGCGGCGGTCGCCGGACGGCTGCGCGCGGCGGACGTCAGGGTCCTCGGATACGTCGACACGGCGTACGGACGCAGGCCGCTCGAGGACGTCCTGCGCGAACTGGACCGGCACCGCGACTGGTTCGGCACCGACGGCGTCTTCCTGGACCAGGCGGCCGCGGCGGAGGGCGAGTTCGGTTACTACCGGCGGCTGGCGACGGCGGTCCGGGGGCTCGGCGGCGGCACCCTCGTCCTCAACCACGGCACGGTGCCGCACCCTTCGTACGCCCGTGTCGCCGACGTCCTCGTCACCTTCGAGGGCACCTGGGCCACGTACCGGAGGAAGCCCCCGCCGCCGTGGCGGGGCGCCGGCGTGGAGCTGTGCCACCTCGTCCACGGAGCCCCGCCCGGCGCCGACACGGTGGCGCTGGCCCGGGAGCGGGGGGCCGCGCTGTCCTGCGCGGTCCCCGGCACGGGCGACCATCCCTGGGGCACCCTGCCCCACGGCCTGGCCCCCGCCCCGTGAACGCGGTGACCGCCCTGGTCAGCCCAGCGAGAGCACCACGAGCGCGGTCGTCGCCGCCGTCTCCGCCAGGCCGCCGAACACATCGCCGGTGACACCGCCGAAGCGCCTGGTGCAGTGCCGCAGCAGCAGTTCGGCGGCCAGGACGGACAGCCCCACCGCCACCGCGGCGCGCCCGGTGTCGTACGGCCCCACGAGCGCCCCGGCGCCCGCCGCCGCGCCGGCCACGGCCACCGCCACCAGCAGCGCGCCGCCCGTCGGCACGGTGCCCGCGACCGCCGCGCCCAGCCCCTCGGGGCGGGCCGCGGGCACCCCGGTGCGGGCGGCGAGCGTGAGGGCGAGGCGGGCCGCGGACGCCGAGACGACGGCCGCGAGGACCCCCCGGCCCCACGAGACCTCGTACGCCTGGGCGAGTGCGGCCACCTGGGCGAGCAGGACGAACAGGAGGGTGATCACGCCGAACGGCCCGATGTCCGACTGCTTCATGATCCGCAGCGCGTCCTCGGCGGGCTTCCCGCTGCCCAGCCCGTCGGCGGTGTCGGCGAGACCGTCGAGGTGCAGGCCCCGGGTCAGCGCGGCCGGTACGGCGACGGTGGCCACGGCCGCGAGCAGCGGGCCCGAGCCCATGGCCAGCAGCGCCACGCCCGCCAGTGCCGCGCCCGCCCCGACCACCAGACCGGCCAGGGGGGCGCACAGCATGCCGCCGCGTGCCGCGTCACGGTCCCAGCGGGTGACCTTCACCGGGAGCACGGTGAGGGTGCCGAAGGCGAAGCGGAGGCTGTCGGGCAACGAGGCGCCGGAAGCGGTCTTGGACATCGGCGCAGGCTACCCGGACGCCCGGAGGGCGGATACGGCGGCCATGGATAAAGTTCACATATGGGTCATTGGCTGTATCGGAACATCGTCGAGCCCGGGAAGCTCCCCCTGTTCCTGGCGCTGGCCTCGTTCGTCGTGACCTTCGTGGTCACCCGCGTCATCGTGCGGATGATCCGCGCCGGCAAGGGGCCCTTCGGCAACGTCAAGGCCGGTGATCTGCACATCCACCACGTGGTCCCCGGGGTCGTGCTCACGGTGATCGGCGGCTTCGGCGCGGTCGCCGGCGGCCGCCACGGATTCTGGCCCTGCGTGAGCGCCGTGGTGTTCGGCGTCGGCACGGGCCTCGTGCTCGACGAGTTCGCCCTGATCCTGCACCTCGACGACGTCTACTGGACCGAGGACGGGCGCAAGAGCGTCGAGGTCGTGGTGGTCACCGCGGCCCTCGTCGGCCTGATGCTCAGCGGCTTTTCGCCCTTCGGCGTCAACGACGTCAGCAACCAGGAGGCGCAGGACCGCGCGAGCGCGATCGCGAGCATCGCCCTGAACTTCTTCTTCGCGCTGCTCACCCTGAGCAAGGGCAAGGCCCGCATGGCGATCTTCGGGGTGATCATTCCCTTCATCGCGATCGTCGGCGCCGTCAGGCTGGCCAAGCCCACGTCCCCGTGGGCCAGACACTTCTACCGGCACCGCCCGCGTGCCCGGGCCCGGGCACGACTGCGCGCGTACCGGCACGACCGCCGCTGGGCGGGCCCGGCCCGCAGGATGCAGGAGTGGATCGGCGGCAAACCCGACCCGGCGCCCGCCCGGTCCCTGTCCGAACGGCGGTGAGGCGCGGCGGACGACGGTGGGGCGAGGGGGCGGCGCCCATGTTCACCGGTGCGACTCCAGGTGCCTGCGGTGCAGCCACTTCGGCAGGCCGGGCGCCTCCAGGAACCCCTCGGCGCGCGCGGACGCGACCCCGATGCGCGGCAGGTCCGCGCTCTTCTCGAAGAGCAGGAACCGCGGCTCCCAGATCGGTCGGTACTTGGCGTTGGCCCGGTACAGCGACTCGATCTGCCACCAGCGGGAGAAGAAGCTGAGCAGCGAGCGCCACAGCCGCAGCACCGGACCCGCGCCGAGACGCGCCCCGCGCTCGAAGACCGAGCGGAACATCGCGAAGTTCAGCGAGACCTGGGTGATGCCGATCTCCCGGGAGCGCCGCAGGAGCTCGATCACCATGAACTCCACCAGTCCGTTCTCCGCGTCGCGGTCGCGCCGCATCAGGTCGAGGGAGAGCCCGCCCGGACCCCAGGGCACGAAGGACAGCATCGCCCTCAGACGGCCCTCGGCGTCCGTGCACTCGAGCATCACGCAGCGCCCGTCCTCCGGGTCGCCGAGCCGTCCCAGCGCCATGCTGAAACCGCGCTCGGTCGCGCCGTCGCGCCAGTCGTCCGCGCGCTGGAGCAGGTACGCCATCTCGTCGGCCGGGATGTCCTCGTGCCGCCGGACGCGCACCCGGTACCCGGCCCGCCCGACCCGGTTGTAGGCCTGCCGGACGGTCCGCATGGCCCGCCCCTCCAGCGTGAACTCGGCCGTCTCGACGAGGGCTTCGTCGCCCAGCTCCAGGGCGTCGAGACCGTGCCGGGAGTAGACGGTGCCCGCCTCCTCGCCCGCGCCCATCACCGCCGGGATCCAGCCGTGCTCCCGGGCCTCGGCGAGCCAGGGCTCGATGGCGCCGGGCCATGCCTCGGGGTCGCCGAGGGGGTCGCCGCTCGCCAGGGAGACCCCGCCCACCACCCGGTACGCCACCGCCGCCTTGCCGGTGGGCGACCACACCACGCTCTTCTCCCGGCGCAGCGCGAAGTAGCCCAGCGAGTCCCGGTCGCCGTGCCGCTCCAGCAGCGCGCGCAGCTGCTTCTCGTCGTCCTCGGTGAGCGGGTCGACGGCGCGCCGGGAGCGGAAGGCCGCGTAGAGGACGGCGAGCACCAGCAGGGTGCTGAGCACGTTGACGGTGACGTCGGCCCAGTTCGGCGTCGAGATCCCGAGGTGGTGGGAGTCGTCGGCGGCGACCGAGACGAGCCGCAGGGTGCCGTAGCGCCAGCGGTCCAGGAAGGTCGAACGGTGGGCGTCGTGCGCGTCGTTGGTGACGGTGACCAGGAGCGCGGCGAGCAGTGAGGCGACCAGGAGCCCGCCGAGCGCGACGGCCGCGGCGAGCTTCGGGTTCGACCGGTCGCCCTTGGCGTAGAACTCCCGGCGGCCGAGGGCCAGGGAGCCCACGAAGGCCGCGGTCAGCGCGAGCGAGACCCAGTTCTGCGCGTACCGGCGGATCTCCGGGAACGCCATCGCGGCGCCGAACAGCACCAGGAACAGTCCGCCGAGCACGGAGTTGAGGATCCACGCGGCCCGCTTGCGCCGCCGCATCGTGATGGCCAGGAACATCGTGAACACACCGGAGGCGAAGCCGGCGGTCAGCAGGTAGGGAGTGAAGTAGTCCTCCGTGTTGTGCCGGCGCACGTCCTGTCCGAGCGACACCCAGGCGGCGCTCAGGAAGTTGATGAACGTGACCGCGCGCAGGTACCACACCGCGAAGGCGGCGGACCGCCGGGAGACGGCCGTGGACCGCCGTTCCCCGCCACCCCGACGAGCCGGCGCCCGTTCCTGGCCGACGGCAACGCCGACGCCGGCGTCGGCAGCAACGACAGTTCGGACATCTCCCATGAACCGGGATGATATGGGCCGGGAAGGCCGCTACGGGGGAGGCGGCCGCACGGGAAGGATTCAGCTCGGTTCCGGCCTCTCCGGAGAAGCTTTCAGCTTCCCCGAGGAAGGTTTCAGCCCTGTCCGGGGAAAGTTTCAGCCCCTCCGGCGTTTGAGGAGCGGGGGTCCGGGGGCGGAGCCCCCGGGTACGGGAAGGGCAGGGGCGGAGGGGGCGGAAGAAGGCTGAGGTGACGCCGGTCGGACCCCGGACCCGGAGCTGACCCGGGCCCGGGCCCGGGGTCGGAGCTACGCGTCGGAGGCGGCTTCGGAGCCGGCCTCGGAGTCGGAGCCGGCCTCGGAGACCCCCTCCGGCGCTTCCTCCGTCGCCGGAACGGAAGCCTCCGGCAACTCCGCGGCAAGACTCGCCGCAGCCCGCACCAACGGCAGGGCGAGCAGCGCCCCCGCCCCCTCTCCCACCGTCACCCCATGGTCGAGCAACGGCTCGAGCGCCATCCGGTCCAGCGCCTTGGCCTGCGCCGGCTCCCCGCTGAGCTGCCCCGCCAGCCACCAGTCCGGCGCCCGGAAGGCGACCCGCTGGCCGACCAGCGCGCACGCCGCCGACACCACACCGTCGAGGATCACCGGCATCTTGCGGACCGCGCTCTGCAGCAGGAACCCGGTCATCGCCGCCAGGTCGGGCCCGCCCACCGTCGCGAGCAGCCGGAGCTGGTCGCCGAGCACGGGCCGGGCCCGCCGCAGCGAGTCACGCACCGCGGCGCACTTGCGCATCCACGCGAGGTCGTCGACGGGCTGCCCGCCCCGCCCGGTCACGACGGACGCGTCGGTCCCGCACAGCGCCGCGATCAGGACGGCCGCCGCCGTGGTCCCGCCGACGCTGATGTCGCCGAGCACCACCAGATCCGTACCGGAGTCGGCCTCCTCGTCGGCGACGGCGACCCCGGCCCGGAACGCGGCCTCGGCCTCCTCCAGGGTCATCGCGTCCTCGACGTCGATCCGCCCCGAACCGCGCCGCACCCGGTGCCGTACGACCTCGTCGGGCAGCCCCTCGGGATCGGCGTCCAGCGACATGTCGACCACGCGCACCGGCACGCCGAGCCCGCGGGCCAGCACCGACGCGGGGCTCGCGCCCTCCAGGACCGACCGCACCAGCCGCGCGGCCCCGCCCGCGGGGCGCGCCGACACACCGAGGGCGGCGATCCCGTGGTCGCCCGCGAACAGTACGGCGCGCGGGTGCTCGATCGGCCGCACCGGCACCGCGGACTGCGCCGCCGCCAGCCATTCACCCAGGTCGTCGAGGCGGCCCAGCGCCCCGGGCGGCACGATCCGGCGCTCCCGGTGCGCCTCGGCGTCACGGCGTACGCCTCCGTCGGGACGCTCGATCAGATCGGTGAAGTCGTCGAGATTAAGCGAGCTCATTCGCCGAACAGTACCGGCACCGATCGAACGCGTCCGCGCCACGTCGTTGCGCTCCGGATCCCCATCGCATACGTACCGTTTGCATCGGATTGTCGTACGGTTCGTCCCGGACAGGAGCGTCCATGCCCCCCACCCCGCAGCCGATCGCCGAACGCCGTGCCGCCTACGCGGCCGAACTCGCCCGGGGCACCGCCCGGTTCCACGAGCCGCGCCGCGCCGACTGCCCGTGGTGCGGCTCGAAGCGCCTGCGCACCCGGCTGCGTACGCCGGACCTGCGCCAGCGCAAGCCGGGGACGTTCACCGTCGACGAATGCGGGGACTGCGCCCACGCCTTCCAGAACCCCCGGCTCACCCCCGAGGGGCTGGCCTTCTACCGGCGGGACCCGGGCGAGGGCGCCCACGGCCGTCCCGCCGGACGGCCGCCCGGCCCCCGCGGCGGAGCCGGGCGCCACCGCGCGGCGGCCCGCGCCGTGCCGCCCTCCGCCGAACCGGAGAGCTGGCTCGACGTCGGCACCGGACACGGACACTTCCCCGCGGCGGCCAGGGAGGTCCACCCGTACACGTCCTTCGACGGTCTCGACCCCACGCGGCGCGTCGAGCGGGCGCGGGCGGCGGGACGGGTGGAGGAGGCGCACGTCGGACGGCTCACCGACCCGCGGATCGCGGAGCGGCTGCGCGCCCGCTACGACGTCGTGAGCATGTTCCACCAACTGGAGAACACCCCCGAACCGCGCGAGGAACTGCGCGCCGCGCTGGACGTGTTGAGACCCGGCGGACACCTCGTGGCCGAAGTGGCCGATCCGGACTGCGCGTTCGGCGCGCTGCTCGGCAAGTGGTGGCCGGCGCACGGCCAGCCGCGCCGTCTCCACCTCGTTCCGCTGCCCAACCTGCTCGGCGAACTGGAGGCACTGGGCTGCGTGATCGTCGCCGCGGACCGGCGCGGGGCGCACGTCCCCCACGACCTCTCGGGAGCCCTCGCCCTGGCACTCGGGCGCGCCCTCCCCGGTCCCGACGCCCCCTGGCACCCGGCACCGCCGACCCCCTTCCAGCGCGCCGCGCGCCGGGCGCTGAGCCGGGCGGCCGCCCCCCTCCTCGCCTCGGCCGCGGCGCTGGACCGGCTGTCGGCCCCCCTGCTGTGCCGCACCCGCTTCTCGAACGCGTACCGCGTCGTCGCCCGCAAGGAAGACTGAACCGCCGCCCGCCGCCCGCCGCCCGCCGCCCGCCGCCCGCCGCCCGCCGCCCGCCGTCAGCCCCGCAGGGGCAGGGCCTGTCCCGCCACCACCAGCAGCACGTGCTCGCACTCCCCGGCGAAGGCGGCGTTCAGACGGCCGAGTTCGTCGCGGTAGCGGCGTCCGGACGCCGTGGCCGGCACGATGCCCGAGCCGACCTCGTTGGAGACGGCGACGAGCGTGCGGCGGGTGCGGCGGACCGCGGCGACGAGCTCCTCCACGCGGGCGCGCAGGGCGCGTTCACCGCCCCCGGACCACTCGGCGTCGTCCCAGGCGTTCACCGCGTCCATGGCGTCCGTCAGCCACAGCGAGAGACAGTCGACGAGCAGGGGCGGCCCGTCCTCGGCGAGCAGGGGCACCAGGTCGCACGTCTCGGCGGTCCGCCAGGAACCGGGCCGCCGCTCACGGTGGACCCTCACCCGCTGCGCCCACTCCACGTCCCCGCCGCGCGTCCCTCCCGTCGCGACGTACAGGACCTCGGCGAAGGTCTCCATCCGCCGTTCCGCCTCCACCGACTTGCCCGAGCGCGCACCCCCGAGCACCAGCGTCCTGCGCGGGACGTCGGGCACGTCCTCGTAGACACCCACGTCGAGCGTCGTCCCGTCGGGCACGGCCCGGGCGCCCGCCGCGGCGAGCCGCCTGCGCAGTTCGGCCCCCGGGGGCACGTCGTGGTCGAGGTGCACCGCGATCACGTCCGTCGTCGGGTCGACCGCGCCGGCCGCGCGCAGTCTCGCCAGGGCGTCGGGACGCCCCACCACGTCCAGGAGCACCATGTGGTACGCCCCGCCGTTCTCGTCCAGGCCCGCCGGCGCCGCGCCCGGCGGCAGGTACAGCAGCCGCTGCCCGGCCGGGCCGGTCACCGCGTACCCCGTGCCGGGCGCGTCCATCGGCACCGCCCGCACCCGGTGTCCCGTCAGCAGCGCCAACTCCCGTCCGTCGGGCACCCGGCCCGGCTGCGGCAGCCCGGCCGGCACCTCCACGGGGGGGCCGTCGTGCGGGTGGGAGAGCAGCACCTGCCGTACGCCGCCCAGCGAGTGTCCGGCGCGGGCCGCCGCGAGCGCGGCGCCGGGGGTGAGGTCGAGCAGCAGCGTGCCGTCCACGAGCAGCGCGGTGGCCGCCCGCGCCTCCTCGCCGAGCGCGCCCGCGCAGGCGGCGCAGGGACAGTCGGGGCGGGGCAGGCCCGCGGGGGCACCGGTGCCGAGCAGAGTCAGTTCCACGCCGCCGATTTTTCCGTGTCCCCGCGCGTCTTGCGCGTCCGGCTAGGCTTCGGACGGGAGACGGATCTTGTCCGGCTTCCGCTGTGCAGTGTGCTCACACCTTGGAGGCGTACATGGCGGCATGGACGTGGCGGTTCGAGAAGTCCGACGGGACAGAGGTCCAACCCGCGGTGCAGCCCGAGGAGTTCACCACCCAGGGCGACGCCGAGTCCTGGATCGGCGAGGTGTGGAAGGACCTTCTGGCGGGCGGCGCGGACCAGGTGTTCCTCTTCGAGGACAGCACGCAGATCTACGGTCCGATGAGCCTGCACGCCGAAGCGGAGTAGGCCGGCAGGGGTTGCCGGGGCCACACCCCGGCAACCCGTCGCCGCCCGCGGCACCCGCACGGGCGACATCGGTGTTCCGGTCCGGGGCGGCGGTCCGGGGCGGTTCAGCCGCGTACGCCGCACAGATGCAGGAGGGCCGCCACCTGGCGGTACGGATCGGTCCGGCCGGCCCGCTCCTCCGCGGCCAGCATCGCCTCCGCGTCCTCCGGCACCGGCGCGCCGTCGACCGCCGTGTCCGTGAAGACGCGCACGCCGTACCAGGTGTGCAGCGGGGCCCCGATCCCGGCGAGCGTGGCGGTCAGCGTGGCGAGCCGGTCGGCACGGACGTCGAGACCGAGCCGGTTCGTGTACGCGGTCGTGTCGAACGAGGCGAGCGCCGTCGCCCAGTCCCCGCCGATCCCGGGCCGCATGGCCAGCGCGTCCCCGTTGCGCACCAGCAGCGAGAGCAGCCCGCCCGGGGCCAGCATCCGCGCCAGCCCGGCCAGCAGGGCGTCCGGCTCCTCGGCGTACATCAGGACGCCGTGACACAGCACCACGTCGAAGCCGCCCGGCAGGAAGTGCACACCGGTCTCGTGCCCGTCGCCCTCCATGAGGCGCACCCGGCTCCGGATGCCCTCGGGCTCGGCGGCCAGCGCCTCACGCGCCGCCGACAGCATCGTGGGGTCCCGCTCGAGCCCGGTCACCTGATGGCCGGCCCGGGCCAGCCGCAGGGCCTGGGTGCCCTGGCCCGCACCCACGTCGAGCACCCGCAGGCGCTGCCCCACCGGATAACGCCCGGTTATCTGCTCCTCGAGCTGCCGGGCCACCAGTTCTTGCCTTACGACATCCCGCAGCCCGCCCAGCCTGCTCAGCCAGGCATCCGCCGCGCCCCCGGAGAACGACGTAGTGCTCAGGGCCGCTCTCCGCGCTTGACCTGCGGCTTCGGCAGCCGGAGTCGACGCATCTGGAGCGTGCGCAGCAGCGCGTAGCGGACGGCGCCCTTGGTGTTCTCGTCCGGGAAGCGCGTGTTGAGCTGCTTGCGCAGGCGGATCGCGATGACGACCATGTCGACGATGATCATCACGATGACGACCATCCACAGCAGCAGCGCCACGTTCTTCAGCCACGGGTTGGGCAGCACGCTCAGCATGAGGATGACCACGGCCATCGGCAGGAAGAGCTCGGCGACGCACAGCCGCGAGTCCACGTAGTCGCGGGCGAACCGGCGCACCTTGCCCTTGTCGCGCACGGGCAGATAGCGCTCGTCCCCACTGGCCAGCGCCTGGCGCTGCCGCTCCATCGCCGCACGGCGGTCGTCGCGCTGGCGCTTGGCGGCCTCCTTGCGCGTCGTCGGCGTCTGGGCGACGCTGCGGCGCTGGGTCTGGGCCTCACTGCGTTTGGGCGTGGGGCGGCCCTTGGGGGCCTGGGGGTCACGGGTCACTTTGGAGAGGGTCACCGGCGCCTTGTCGGCGGGGGCCTTCTCTTCCTTCGCACGGCTACGGAACACAAAACCCAAGGGTACGGGGTCCGCGGGCATGGACGCCGATCGAGTGGGGAACGATCCGGCAACACCGTGCGTCTGTGCTGGACAGAGAGGACGTCTCTCCGGGACGAACCCCGGGGGCCACCTACTCCTTACGCCGGAGCGGTGACAGGCGCAGTCGTCCTTGGGGATGAGCGCATCCGTCCCCGAACAGTGCGGTAATGGATGCGGGGCCCGTACTGTGGGTCCTATTGCAGTACCTGGAGCCGGAGTCCGTCAGAAGGGGGCGCGCGAAGCCCATGAGCGGTGTCATGAAGCGTATGGGGATGATCTTCCGCGCGAAGGCGAACAAGGCCCTTGACCGGGCCGAGGACCCGCGCGAGACCCTCGATTACTCCTACCAGAAGCAGCTGGAGCTGCTGCAGAAGGTCCGGCGCGGTGTCGCCGACGTGGCGACCAGCCGCAAGCGGCTCGAACTCCAGCTGAACCAGCTCCAGAGCCAGTCCTCCAAGCTGGAGGACCAGGGCCGCAAGGCCCTCGCGCTCGGCCGCGAGGACCTCGCCCGCGAGGCGCTGTCCCGCCGCGCCGCCCTCCAGCAGCAGGTCACCGACCTGGAGACGCAGCACCGGACCCTGCAGGGCGAGGAGGAGAAGCTCACCCTCGCCGCCCAGCGACTCCAGGCCAAGGTCGACGCCTTCCGCACGAAGAAGGAGACGATCAAGGCGACGTACACCGCGGCCCAGGCGCAGACCCGGATCGGCGAGGCCTTCTCCGGCATCTCCGAGGAGATGGGCGACGTCGGGCTCGCCATCCAGCGCGCCGAGGACAAGACCGCGCAGCTCCAGGCGCGGGCCGGCGCGATCGACGAGCTGCTCGCCTCCGGAGCCCTCGACGACCAGTCCGGGCTGGTGAAGGACGACATCCAGAGCGAGCTGGACCGCATCTCCGGCGGCTCGGACGTGGAGCTCGAGCTCCAGCGCATGAAGGCCGAGCTGGCCGGCGGCTCCTCCTCGCAGAAGCAGGCGATCGAGGGCGGCACGGGCCAGGACCGGCCGTCGTCGCAGCAGCAGGACACCCCGCGCTTCGACAAGCAGTGACCTGACGGGCCCGGGCCCGAGGAGGCGACATGATCGTACGGATCATGGGGGAGGGGCAGGTGAGGCTGGACGACGGCCGGCTCACCGCCCTGAACGAGCTGGACGACGAACTGCTCACCGAGATGGAGAGGGGTGACGAGTCCGGCTTCTGCCGCACCCTGGCCGCCCTCCTGGACGCGGTGCGCGCCGCCGGGACCCCCCTCCCCGACGACTCGCTGGAGCCGTCGGAGCTCATCCTCCCCTCCCCGGACGCCACCCTCGAGGAGGTCCGCGAGATGCTGAGCGACGACGGTCTGATCCCCGGCTGACGCCGCACCGGCACGGTTCCCGGGCTTCCGGCCCACGTCCCGGAAGCCGCGGCCCGGAGCCCGAGGAAGCCCGCGGCCGGGGCCCGCGAGGGCGAGCGGACGACCCGGGGCCGCCGTCCCCGTGCCCGGCCCCGTACGTGCCTGCCGCCCGGTCCCGAGCCCGGCAGGGCTTCGTGCCGTACCGGCGGCACCGGGACACCGCCACCCCCGTGCCCCCGCCGGGGACGGACCGCGCGCACGGTTGTGCCGTACCGCCCGGTCCCGAGCCCGGCAGGGCCCCGTACCGTGGCCGGATGAGCACCCTGGAGCGCATGAGGGACTGGCTGCGGGACCACCGCCTGGCCCTGGACGCCGCCGTCGCCGCCGGCGTCCTCGTCAGCATGGTGGCCGGCTCCTTCGTCGACCCGCACGGCTCCGACGGCACGACCTGGAGCGCCCGCACCCCGGACGTCCTCAGCCTCGCCCTGATGGTCCTCGCCGCCGCGGCCCTGGTCTTCCGCCGCCGCGCCCCGATGAAGGTCCTCGCGGCGACCGTCGCCGTCTCCCTGGTGGAACTGGTGACCGCCGACCCCCGCGCCCCGGTCGCCATGTCCGCCGTCGTCGCCCTCTACACCGTCGCCTCCGCCACCGACCGCCCCACGACCTGGCGCGTCGGTCTGGTCACCATGACGGTCCTGACGGCGGTCGCCATGCTCGCCGGGCCGCTGCCCTGGTACGCCCAGGACAACCTCGGCGTCTTCGCGTGGACCGGCATGGCCGCCGCGGGCGGTGACGCCGTCCGCAGCCGGCGCGCCTTCGTGCACGCGATCAAGGAACGCGCGCTGCGCGCCGAACGCACCCGGGAGGAGGAGGCGCGCCGCCGCGTCGCCGAGGAGCGGCTGCGGATCGCCCGCGATCTGCACGACGTCGTCGCCCACCACATCGCCCTCGTCAACGTGCAGGCCGGCGTCGCCGCCCACGTCATGGACAAGCGCCCCGACCAGGCCAAGGAGGCGCTCGCCCACGTACGGGAGGCCAGCCGGTCCGCGCTGAACGAACTGCGCGCGACCGTGGGCCTGCTGCGCCAGTCCGGCGACCCCGAGGCGCCGACCGAGCCCGCCCCCGGGCTGGCCCGGCTCGACGAGCTCGCGGACACCTTCCGCAACGCGGGGCTCCCCGTCGAGGTGGCCCGCTCCGACTCCGGCACGGTGCTGCCCGCGGCCGCCGACCTCGTCGCGTACCGGGTGATCCAGGAGGCCCTGACCAATGTGCGCAAGCACGCGGGCCCGGGGGCGAAGGCCGAGGTCAGCGTGGTCCGCGTCGGGCCCGTGGTGGAGGTGACCGTCCTCGACGGCGGTCCGGGACCCGGCACCGTCCCCGGACAGGACAACGGACCGGACGCCGCACCGGCCCCCGGTCACGGAGCGGAGGACGGCCCGCGGCACGGGAACGGACCCGGAGCGGACACCGGAGCGCGGACGGGCGGCGGCCACGGGCTGCTCGGCATGCGCGAGCGCGTCACCGCGATCGGAGGGAGCTGCACGGCCGGTCCCCGCTACGGAGGCGGGTTCCGCGTCCATGCGATCCTTCCGGTCAAGAACCGCGCGACTGCCCTGGGGGAACCCGTATGACGATCCGTGTCGTGCTCGCCGACGACCAGGCGCTGCTGCGCAGCGCCTTTCGCGTGCTGGTCGACTCGGAGCCCGACATGGAGGTCGTGGGGGAGGCGTCCGACGGCGCCCAGGCCGTGGCGGTGACCCGGGCCGAGCGGGCCGACGTGGTGCTGATGGACATCAGGATGCCGGGCACCGACGGACTCGCCGCCACCCGGCTGATCACCGCCGACCCGGAGCTCGCGCACGTACGGGTCGTGATGCTGACCACCTTCGAGGTCGACGAGTACGTCGTGCAGTCGCTGCGCGCCGGCGCGTCCGGGTTCCTCGGCAAGGGCGCCGAACCCGAGGAACTGCTGAACGCCATCCGGATCGCCGCGGGCGGGGAGGCGCTGCTGTCCCCGGCGGCGACCAAGGGCCTCATCGCCCGGTTCCTCGCCCAGGGCGACGACGACGGACCCGGCGGCGCCCGCTCCGCGCGGCTCGACGCGCTCACCGGGCGCGAGCGCGAGGTGCTCGTCCAGGTCGCCGCGGGCCACTCCAACGACGAGATCGCCGAGCGTCTCGAAGTGAGTCCGCTCACGGTGAAGACGCACGTCAACCGGGCCATGGCCAAGCTCGGCGCCCGTGACCGGGCCCAGCTCGTGGTCATCGCGTACGAGTCGGGGCTGGTACGTCCGAGGGTGGACTGAGCGTCACCCGCGCGTACTGCGCCTGGAGTAGGTTCCGGGTACGGAAATGGACTCTGGGGTTACGGATCGCCGCCCGTCCATGGTCCAGGGTGTGGCGTGGGGAGTTCCCCCGTCCCCCGCTTTCCGCTCGAACCACGGAAGAGAGACCCACCACCCATGTCCTGGCTGTCCAGATTCAGCCTCGCGCAGCGGGCCCTCATAGGGCTGATGTCGATCATCGCGCTCGTCTTCGGGGCGATAGCGATCCCCCAGCTCAAGCAGCAGTTGCTGCCCACCATCGAACTGCCCATGGTGTCGGTCATCGCGCCGTACCAGGGTGCGTCTCCCGACGTGGTCGAGAAGCAGGTCGTCGAGCCCATCGAGAACAACCTCGAAGGCGTCGACGGCATCACCGGTGTCACCTCCACCGCGAGCGAGGGCAACGCCGTGATCATGGCGTCCTTCGACTACGGCAACGACACCAAGCAGCTCGTCGCCGACGTCCAGCAGGCCGTCAACCGGGCGCGCGCCCAGCTCCCGGACAGCGTCGACCCGCAGGTCATCGCCGGCTCGACGGACGACATGCCGACCGTCGTCCTCGCCGTCACCTCCGACAAGGACCAGCAGGCGCTGGCCGACCAGCTCGACCGCACGGTCGTCCCCTCCATCGAGGGCATCGACGGCGTCGGCCGGGTCGCGGTCACCGGTGTCCGGGACCTCCAGGTCACCGTCACGCCCGACGACAGGAAGCTGGCGAAGGCCGGCCTCACCCCGGCCGCCCTCGGCCAGGCCCTCCAGGCGGGCGGGGCGACCGTCCCGGCCGGCTCGTTCGACGAGGACGGCGGCAACCGCACCGTGCGGGTCGGCGGCGGCTTCACCTCGCTGGAGCAGATCAAGGACCTGATGGTCCCGGGCCGGCCCGGCAAGAAGCCGGTGCGCCTCGACAGCGTCGCCACCGTGAAGCAGGAGCAGGCCGAGGCCGACTCCATCACGCGCACCGACGGCCGCCCGAGCCTCGCCGTGATGGTCACCATGGACCACGACGGCAGCGCCGTCGCCATCTCCGAAGCGGTCAAGGACAAGCTGCCCGGCCTGCGCACCGACCTCGGCGCCGGCTCGGCGATCACCGTCGTCAGCGACCAGGGCCCGGCGGTCTCCAAGTCCATCCACGGGCTGACCACCGAGGGCGCCCTCGGTCTGCTGTTCGCGGTCCTGGTCATCCTGCTCTTCCTGGCCTCGGTCCGCTCGACGCTGGTCACCGCGGTCTCCATCCCGCTGTCCGTGGTGCTGGCCCTCATCGTGCTGTGGACCCAGGACCTGTCGCTCAACATGCTGACGCTGGGCGCGCTCACCATCGCGATCGGCCGGGTCGTCGACGACTCGATCGTCGTCCTGGAGAACATCAAGCGGCACCTCGGCTACGGCGAGGAGCGCCAGGAGGCGATCCTCACCGCGGTCCGCGAGGTGGCCGGCGCGGTCACCTCCTCGACCCTCACCACGGTCGCCGTCTTCCTGCCGATCGGACTGACCGGCGGCATGGTCGGTGAACTGTTCGGCTCCTTCAGCCTCACGGTCACGGCGGCGCTCCTCGCGTCCCTGCTCGTCTCGCTGACGGTCGTCCCGGTGCTCTCCTACTGGTTCCTGCGCGCCCCCAAGGGCACCCCGGAGGACGCCGAGGAGGCCCGCCGCGAGGCCGAGGAGAAGGAGGAGCGCAGCCGCCTCCAGCGCGTCTACGTCCCCGTCCTGCGCTTCGCGACCCGTCGCCGGCTCACCAGCCTGGCGATCGCGGCCGTGGTCCTCGTCGGCACGTTCGGCATGGCGCCCCTGCTGAAGACGAACTTCTTCGACCAGGGCGAGCAGGAAGTCCTCACCGTCAAGCAGCAGTTGAAGCCGGGAAGCAGCCTGGCCGCGACCGACGCGCAGGCGAGGAAGGTCGAGAAGCTCCTCGACGGCGTCAAGGGCGTCAAGGACTACCAGGTCACCATCGGCTCCTCCGGCTTCATGGCGGCCTTCGGCGGCGGCACGGACACCAACCAGGCGTCGTACCAGATCATGCTGGAGGACTCCGCCTCCTCCAAGGACGTCCAGAAGCGCATCGAGAAGGGGCTCGGCGAGCTCTCCGGCCTCGGCACCACCACGGTCGCGGCCGGTGACGCCTTCGGCAGCCAGGACCTCAAGGTCGTCGTGAAGGCGGCCGACAAGGACGTGCTGCGCAAGGCGGCCGAGCAGGTCCGCGAGACGGTCGCGAAGCTCGACGACGTCACCGACGTCACGAGCGACCTCTCCCAGAGCGTGCCGCGCATCTCGGTCAAGGCCAACTCCAAGGCGGCGGCGGCCGGTTTCGACGACGCCACGCTGGGCGCCGCGGTCGGCCAGGCGGTGCGCGGCACCGTCAGCGGCAAGGCGATCCTGGACGACACCGAGCGGGACGTCGTCATCAGGTCCGCGAAGCCGGTCACCACGCTCGAGGAGCTGCGCGGGCTGCGGCTCGGCGCGGTGAAGCTCGGTGACATCGCCGACGTGGAGCTGGTCGACGGACCGGTCGCGATGACCCGCATCGACGGCCAGCGGGCCGCCACGATCACCGCCAAGCCCACCGGCGACAACACCGGCGCGGTCAGCGCGGACCTCACGGCGAAGCTCGACAAGCTGAAGCTGCCCGCCGGTGCCACGGCGTCGATCGGCGGTGTCTCCTCCGACCAGGACGAGGCGTTCGCGAACCTGGGGCTGGCGATGCTGGCGGCGATCGCGATCGTCTTCATGCTGCTGGTGGCGACCTTCCGTTCGCTGGTCCAGCCGCTGATCCTGCTCGTGTCGATCCCGTTCGCGGCGACCGGCGCGATCGGTCTGCTCGTCGTCACGGGTACTCCGATGGGCGTCCCCGCGATGATCGGCATGCTGATGCTCATCGGCATCGTGGTGACGAACGCGATCGTGCTGATCGACCTCGTCAACCAGTACCGGGCGCAGGGCCACGGCGTGGTCGAGGCCGTGATCGAGGGCGGCCGGCACCGGCTCCGCCCGATCCTGATGACGGCACTGGCGACGATCTTCGCCCTGCTGCCGATGGCGCTGGGCGTGACCGGTGAGGGCGGCTTCATCGCGCAGCCGCTCGCGGTGGTCGTGATCGGCGGTCTCATCACGTCGACGCTGCTGACCCTGCTGCTCGTCCCGACGCTCTACGCGATGATCGAACTGCGCAAGGAGCGCCGCGCGGAGAAGCGGGCGGCGAAGCGGGAGTCGAAGAAGGAGACCGAGCCGGCCGGGTCCGGCGAGGACTCCGTGGACGACGAGGACAAATCCCCGGAGCCGGCCGGAGTCTGACCCGGTTCCGAACACGGCCCCGTCCCGGCGTCCACACGCCGGGACGGGGCCACGCGCTTTCCGCCCGCGCGCCTTCCGGCCGTGCGTTCACGCCGGGAGCCATGGGTTCTCCGGCCGGGCGGGGCGGTGTACGACGGAGAGGCGCCCCCCGGACACGGGGGGCGCCTCTCCGTCGTCACCTGCGACTACGGCAGCGCCAGCATCCGCTCCAGCGCCAGCTTCGCGAACGCCTCGGTCTCCTTGTCGACCTCGATGCGGTTGACGAGGTTGCCCTCGGCCAGGGACTCCAGGGTCCACACCAGGTGGGGCAGGTCGATGCGGTTCATCGTCGAGCAGAAGCAGACCGTCTTGTCGAGGAAGACGATCTCCTTGCCCTCGGGCGCGAACCGGTTCGCGAGGCGCCGTACGAGGTTCAGCTCCGTGCCGATCGCCCACTTGGAGCCGGCCGGGGCGGCCTCCAGGGCCTTGATGATGTATTCGGTGGAGCCGACGTAGTCCGCCGCCGCGACGACCTCGTGCTTGCACTCGGGGTGCACGAGGACGTTGACGCCCGGGATGCGCTCGCGCACGTCGTTCACCGAGTCGACGCTGAAGCGGCCGTGCACCGAGCAGTGGCCGCGCCACAGGATCATCTTCGCGCCGCGCAGTTCCTCGGCGGTCAGTCCGCCGTTCGGCTTGTGCGGGTTGTAGAGCACGCAGTCGTCCAGGGACATGCCCATGTCGCGGACGGCGGTGTTGCGGCCGAGGTGCTGGTCGGGCAGGAACAGCACCTGCGAACCCTGCTCGAAGGCCCACTCCAGGGCCCGCTGGGCGTTCGAGGACGTACAGATCGTGCCGCCGTGCTTGCCGGTGAACGCCTTGATGTCCGCGGACGAGTTCATGTACGAGACGGGCACGACCTGCTCGGCTATACCGGCCTCGGTCAGGACGTCCCAGCACTCGGCGACCTGCTCGGCGGTGGCCATGTCGGCCATCGAGCAGCCCGCGGCGAGGTCCGGCAGGACGACCTTCTGGGCGTCGCCCGTGAGGATGTCGGCGGACTCCGCCATGAAGTGCACACCGCAGAAGACGATGTACTCGGCCTCCGGACGGGCGGCCGCGTCGCGGGCCAGTTTGAACGAGTCACCCGTGACGTCAGCGAACTGGATGACCTCGTCGCGCTGGTAGTGGTGGCCGAGCACGAAGACCTTGTCGCCGAGCTTCTCCTTGGCCGCCCGTGCGCGCTCGACCAAGTCCGGGTCGGACGGTGAGGGCAGGTCGCCGGGGCACTCGACGCCCCGCTCGCTGTTCGGGTCGGCCTGGCGGCCGAGCAGCAGCAGGGCGAGGGGCGTCGGCTGTACGTCGAGCTCCTGGGTCTGGGCGGTGGTCACGACACGCACCCTTTCTGTTCTGCGGGTCACCGGGCTCTTGGGGAGCGGTCCGGCGGGACGATACCTTTTCGTCTATTTGACGCTATCTATCATAACCGCTTCACGTCACGTTGACGATGGGCCATAGCGTCCATGTGACATGAATCCCGATCGCCTCTCGGTCGGGTGACCCCCGGGTGTCCGTGGGGTTGCCCAC
Source organism: Streptomyces sp. NPDC058751 (assembly GCF_042746485.1). NCBI lineage: Bacteria > Bacillati > Actinomycetota > Actinomycetes > Kitasatosporales > Streptomycetaceae > Streptomyces > Streptomyces sp. NPDC058751. The sequence continues at coordinate 27,718 of NZ_JBHYPZ010000029.1, forward strand.
GGGCCGGTGTTCGTGCGCGGGCGCATGTGCGAGCATGAAGAGAGAAGGCAGAAGACACGAGCTCGGCCCGGAATGAATCCGCGGCCCCGCCGGTTGCAACCTGCGGCAAGCAGTCTCCGTACAACCCGGGAGAGAAGCAGATGTCCGTATCGGACGAGACCACCACCGTGAGCGACGGCATCATCCTGTCCGACGCCGCCGCTGCCAAGGTCAAGGCCCTGCTCGACCAGGAAGGCCGTGAAGACCTGGCGCTGCGCGTCGCCGTTCAGCCCGGCGGCTGCTCCGGCCTGCGGTACCAGCTCTTCTTCGACGAGCGCTCGCTCGACGGCGACGTGGTCAAGGACTTCGACGGTGTGAAGGTCGTCACCGACCGCATGAGCGCCCCGTACCTGGGCGGCGCCTCGATCGACTTCGTCGACACCATCGAGAAGCAGGGCTTCACGATCGACAACCCGAACGCGACGGGCTCCTGCGCCTGCGGCGACTCCTTCAGCTAGTCCGCCCCCGGGCCGGTTCCACGGCTCGTGGAGAAGGCGCGTGCACGCGGAGTACGGACGAAGGCGGCGTCCCCCTGCCTCAGGGGGACGCCGCCTTCGCGTGTCCGGGACCGGGCCGCCCGCGCCTACCGGGGCCCGGGCGGCGTCGCAGCGGACGTGGGCGGTGTCGCCGCGGACGTCTCGGGGACGCCGAAGTGCCCGTGGTGGACGGCCCTGCCGTCGCTCCCCACGACCTCGCGACCGCCGAGCGGCTCGTCCAGGCGCACGGTCTTCTCGTAGATCTTGGCGATCATGATGCAGACCTTGTTCTTCCAGGGCTTCTCCGTCACGGTGACGGTGACCCTGCCGGAACTCTCGCTCACCGACACCGAGTAGTGGGCGCAGACCCCGCCGGTGAAGCTGACGGTCAGGTCCCTGCCCTTTGCCGTGTAGCCCTGGACGCCGACGTCACGCGTGGCCGCCGGGGAGGACGGCTCGCCGGACGGCACCGGCACGGCCGGGTCCGCGCTCGGCGGCGCCGGTGACTCCGGCGAGGCGAGGAACGCCGGGTCGACCGCCGGACGCGTCACGGTGTACGTGTCCCGCGCGCCCGGCGACCGCACCTCGAACAGCCAGGACGGCACCAGCACCTGCCGTCCGTCCGCACGCTGGGCCGCCAGTCCGAAGACGGCCTTCTCGACGGTCGCGGCCTCCGGCTCCGGCTTCGCGGAGGGGTGCTCGCACGGCGTCTCGTCCCGGTCCTTCAGCGGTACGGGGCTCGCGCAGCCGCCGATGCCCATGCGCCTGTCGGCCTTCGCCGACCCGTTCATCAGGTCCAGCGTCTTCCGTGCACCGACGACCGGGTACGCGTCCCCCTCCACCGGCGCCTTCAGCCGGCCGCTGCCTCCGACGACACGGCCGTCCGTGCCGATCCGCAGGCCGGTCGTCCAGCCGTAGGTGGGCAGCCCGCCCATGACCGGGTCGGCGTTCACGACCCGTACCCGGTCCATGAGCTGGCTCGCGTCCAGCTTCGCGTCGTCCTGGCCCACCGCCTTCAGCACCGGCGCCGCCGCCTTCTCGGCCGCCGCCTCGCTCACCGGGCCCGGCGCGGAGTCCGCCGCCGAGAAGCCGGAGCGGGCGGGAGCGCACCTCGTGACCTTGACGCAGTTGTCGCCTCCCGGCAGGGCGGAGGCGTAGGTCCAGGTCCCCGGAGCGTCCGCGGTCACCCGCAGGTTCGGCTCGCTGCCGTCCCCGGCGGTGCCGACGGTCCAGGAGTCCCCGGAGAGCCGGGGGGTGCCCGCCAGGCCCAGGGCCTTCGCGAGCCGGGCCACCTCGGCCCGGGTGACCGTGCCCTCGGCCCACCGCACGTGCGCCGAGCCGGGCCCCGAGGGGAGTGTGCCGCTCGCGCGGTAGGTCGTGCCGTAGGGGTCGGGCTCGCCGGGCGCGATGCCGGCGGTGCTGCCCGTGGCGTCGTCGCCCGAGGTGCTCGCGGCGTAGCCCTCGAGGGCGAGCGGCGGGGGAGTGCCGTCGGCGCCGGGGGTGCCGGAACGGCCGCCTCCGGCCGCCGTCGCGGCGAAGTAGGCGCCGCCGCCCCCGGCGAGCAGCACGGCGGCGGCGACCGAGGCGACGAGCACCGGAGTGCGCCGACGGCGCGCCCCGTCGGCTCCGGCGCCCTCGCCGTGTCCCGCGCCGGACCCCACGACGGCGACCTCGGGGTGCTCGTCGCGGGACTCCCCGCCGGAACCCCCGCCGACCCCACCGGAGTCACCGGCCTCGTCCTCGCCGGACCCTTCCGGGGCACCTTCGACGGCACTCTCGACGGCGCCCTCGCCGGAGTCGCCGGCCTCGTCCTCGTCCTCGCGGGATCCTTCCGGGGCCGCCCCGTCGGTGTCCTCGGGCGAGCCGGGCGGTTCGGGGGAGTCCCCGACGGAACCCCCGACGGAACCCTCGGCGGCGTCCTCGCCGGTCGCCCCGTCGGTGTCCCCGCCGGAACTCCCGTCGGCCTCCTCACCGGAACCCGGGACGGCGCCCTCCGGGGTGTCCGCGACCGTGCCGGCGGCATCCGTCACGTCGGCGGCGTCCGTCGCGGTGCCCCCCTCGGGGGGATCCTCGACGGTGCCCCCGGCCGTGTCCTCGGCGGGACCCTCGGCGTGACCCCCGACGGGATCGGTCGCGTCGTTGTCGGGTCGCTCGGTGCTCACCGCATCGCTCCTTCGGCTCCGCTGCCGTCCCACGACCCGGCCCTGTCGATGACGGGCACTCCAGGGTCGTACGGCGCATCCCTTTCACGGGGGACGCCGATGGGACGCAGCGGGGGAGCGCACGGTTCCCCGCATGCGCACCCGTCTTCACCCGGGCGGCGCCGGGGCTCACCCGTACGGCGGCACCGCCCGGACGGCGCGGTCAGTCGCCGTAGTCGGACATGGCGTCCAGCAGCCGCGCTGAGGCGGGCGGGACCGTCACCCCGTGGATGAGGGAGGGGGAGACGTGGAGCGCGGGGACGGGAGCGGGGGCCGACCAGTGGCCGGCCATCCGGGCGCAGTCGCCGCGCAGCGACTCCAGGTCGCCCTCCAGGTCGCCGACCGGGCCGAGCGGAGCGGTGCCGTGGACCTTGATGTTCGTCATACCGGAACCGTATGCACCGTTGCCGTCACGAAGAAAGATCTACTATCGGGTAGTTTTGGCCCTTCAGGGGTCGCGTGCGGACCCGGTAGCGTTAACTGTCAATCCCCTCCCCTCGCAGGAGCGTGTCCTAGCCGTGCGTATCGCAGTCACCGGCTCCATCGCCACCGACCACCTCATGACCTTCCCCGGCCGTTTCGCCGACCAGCTGGTCGCCGACCAGCTGCACACGGTCTCCCTCTCCTTCCTGGTCGACAACCTCGATGTCCGCCGCGGCGGGGTCGGCGCGAACATCGCGTTCGGCATGGGCCAGCTCGGTACCCGCCCGATCCTGGTCGGAGCGGCCGGTTCCGACTTCGACGAGTACCGTGCCTGGCTGGACCGGCACGGCGTCGACACCGAGTCCGTGCGCATCTCCGAGGTGCTGCACACCGCGCGCTTCGTGTGCACCACGGACGCCGACCACAACCAGATCGGCTCCTTCTACACGGGCGCGATGAGCGAGGCCCGCCTCATCGAGCTCAAGGCCGTCGCGGACCGGGTCGGCGGTCTCGACCTCGTCCTGATCGGGGCGGACGACCCCGAGGGGATGCTCCGCCACACCGAGGAGTGCCGCTCGCGCGGGATCCCGTTCGCCGCCGACTTCTCGCAGCAGATCGCGCGCATGAACGGCGAGGAGATCCGGGTCCTGCTGGAGGGCGCGGAGTTCCTCTTCTCGAACGAGTACGAGAAGGGGCTCATCGAGTCCAAGACGGGCTGGAGCGACGAGGAGATCCTCTCCAAGGTCGGCCACCGGGTGACCACCCTCGGCTCGCGCGGCGTCCGCATCGAGCGCGTCGGCCACGACCCGATCGAGGTCGGCTGCCCCGAGGAGCAGCTCAAGGCGGACCCGACGGGCGTCGGCGACGCGTTCCGCGCCGGCTTCCTCTCCGGTCTCGCCTGGGGGGTCGGCCTGGAGCGCGCCGCGCAGGTCGGCTGCATGCTCGCCACCCTGGTCATCGAGACCGTCGGCACGCAGGAGTACACGCTGAGCCGCGCCCACTTCATGGAGCGCTTCACCAAGGCGTACGGCGACGACGCCGCCACCGAGGTCAAGGCGCACCTCTCCTAGTGCCGCAGCACTAGACCCCGCGCACGGCGAAAGGTCCGGGCCCGCCTCCGTCCGACGGAGGCGGGCCCGGACCTTTCGCCCGGGGCCCGCCTCCGCCCGGCGCGGGCAGGGTCGGCCCGCCTCCGCGGGGCGGTCCTACGACAGCCGGCGGACGACGTAGGCCGAGCCGTGCTCCGCGGGCTCCTCCCCGACGTACTCCTGGCCCCGCATCTCGCACCACGCAGGGACGTCGAGGCGGGCCGCCTCGTCGTCGGACAGGACCCGGACCGTGCCGCCGACGGGCACGTCCCCGATGACCTTGGCCAGCTCGATGACGGGGATCGGGCAGCGCCTGCCCAGCGCGTCGACCACCAGCGCGTCGGCGGCCGCGGGGACCTTCGTCACCGCCGTCGGCGCCCCCAGCCTCTCGCGGACCCCCGAGACCACCCCCGGAAGCACCGACAGGAAGCGGTCGACGTCCTCCTCCCCGGTGCCGGGCGGCAGCGACACCCGCACGTTGCCCTCGCTCAGGACACCCATGGCCTTCAGGACGTGGCTGGGGGTCAGGGTGCTGCTCGTGCAGGACGAGCCCGAGGAGACCGAGAAGCCCGCCCGGTCCAGTTCGTGCAGCAGGGTCTCTCCATCGACATAGAGACAGGAGAAGGTGACGATCCCCGGCAGCCGGTGGACCGCGTCGCCGACCACCTCGACGTCCGGCACCAGCGCGGGCACCCGCGCCCGGATCCGCTCCGTCAGTTCACGCAGGCGCCCCGCCTCCACCGCCGCCTCCGCCCGGACGGCGCGCAGCGAGGCCGCCGCGGCGACGATCGCCGGGATGTTCTCGAACCCGGCCGCCCGCCCCGACTCCCGCTCGTCCGCCGGGCCTTGGGGCGCGAACCGTACGCCCTTGCGGACGACGAGCAGCCCCACGCCCGAGGGGCCGCCCCATTTATGGGCACTTGCCGTCAACAGGGACCAGTCGCCCTCCACCCGTCCCCAGCCCAGCGACTGCGCCGCGTCCACCAGCAGCGGCACTCCTGCCTCCCGGCACATCTGTGCCACCTCGGCGACCGGCTGCTCCGTGCCCACCTCGTGGTTGGCGGACTGGAGGCAGGCCAGCGCGGTGCCGGGACCCAGGGCCTCGGCATAGGAAGAAGGGGACACCCGTCCGCCACGCCCGACCTGAACGCGGGTCACCGTTCCGCCCGACGCCTCGTGGGCGTCCGCCGAGTGGAGCACCGACGAGTGTTCGACGGCTGACACGATCAGGTGGTGTCCGACGCGTCGCCGGCCGGCCAGGGCGCCCTCGACGCCGGAGTGCACCGCGCGGGTGCCGGAGGTGGTGAAGGCCAGTTCGTCGGGGCGGCAGCCCACCGCCTCGGCCGCCGCCTCGCGCGCCGCGTCGAGGAGCAGCCGGGCCCTCCTCCCCTCGCGGTAGAGACGGGCGGGGTCGGCCCACCCCTCGTCGAACGAGGCCTGCAGGGCCTGCCGGGCGACGGGGTGCAGCGGGGCCGCGGACGCGGCGTCGAAGTAGGACACACCACCACGCTAGGGCCTGTCCGGCGGTTTCCGTCCGCCGGGTGGTGACGGGAACCGTCGGGCGGACCCCGGTCCTGCCGTCCGGGCCGGAGGGGTGCCGAGGTGCGTCCCTCCGCGTGAGTCCGAGCGGCGGATACCGGTCCCGCGGCGGCGCGCGTCCGCCCGTCGCCGGTCCTCCCAAGGGGGCGTCAGAAGGCATCCGGACTGGGGCATTCCAGGTACTCTGACAGGGTCTTGCAGGCGAAACAGCACTCCTTCGGGGAGTCGGGCGGCGCGTTGGGCACCCTCCCCGCGCGACCCCAAATAGCGTCCAGTAGGGTTTGGTCCGCATAAACATCCAAACCCCTGCCCGACGCAGGGCGGCGACCGACCAGCGAGAAGGCCGCAGCCAACAGCGCGGGCGAGACTCTCGGGAAGGCGCTACGTGAGTCCCAACGGCTCCGACCGCTCGCCGCGGCGCCCGATGCGGCGGAAGCTGCTGCAGGCAATGACTGCGGGCCTGGTCCTGGCGACAGCCACTGGTTGCTCGTACAACTGGGAAGACTTCCCCCGCCTTGGTATGCCCACCCCGGTCACGGAGGAGGCTCCGCGGATCCTCTCCCTCTGGCAGGGCTCGTGGGCGGCCGCGCTCGCCACGGGCGTGCTGGTCTGGGGCCTGATCCTGTGGAGCGTCATCTTCCACCGGCGCAGCCGGACCAAGGTCGAAGTTCCCCAGCAGACCCGGTACAACATGCCGATCGAGGCGCTGTACACGGTGGTCCCGCTCATCATCGTCTCCGTGCTGTTCTACTTCACGGCACGTGACGAGACGAAGCTCCTCAGCCTCAAGCCGAAGCCCGACGTCACGGTCAACGTGGTCGGCTTCCAGTGGAGCTGGGGCTTCAACTACGTCGCGGACGTCCCCGGTTCCTCCGGGAACGCCAAGACGGATCCGAACCTGTCCGCCATTCCGGACCGGTTCAAGGAGCAGTTCCCGGCGAACGCCGGCGGTGTCTACGACGTCGGCACGCCCGCCACGAAGAACCCGCAGACGGGCAACCCGGGTCCGACCCTCTGGCTCCCCAAGGGCAAGACGGTCCGATTCATCCTCACTTCGCGTGACGTCATCCACTCCTTCTGGGTGGTGCCGTTCCTCATGAAGCAGGACGTCATCCCGGGCCACACCAACTCCTTCCAGGTGACGCCCAACCGTGAGGGCACCTTCCTGGGCAAGTGCGCCGAGCTGTGCGGCGTCGACCACTCCCGGATGCTCTTCAACGTGAAGGTCGTCTCCCCCGAGCGCTACGAGGCCCACCTCAAGGAGCTCGCTGAGAAGGGACAGACCGGTTACGTCCCGGCCGGCATTGAGCAGACGGGCCACGAGAAGAACCGGGAGACGAACAACCTGTGAGCATCCTCAACGAACCCCAGGGTGCCGCCGCCGAAGACTCGTACGAGAACGAGCTGCCGGTGCGGCGCAAGCAGCCCGGCAGCGTCGTGGTCAAGTGGCTCACCACCACCGACCACAAGACGATCGGCACGCTCTATCTGGTGACGTCGTTCGCGTTCTTCCTGGTCGGCGGCGTCATGGCGCTGCTCATGCGCGCCGAACTGGCGCGTCCCGGCCTGCAGATCATGTCGAACGAGCAGTTCAACCAGGCGTTCACGATGCACGGCACGATCATGCTGCTGATGTTCGCGACGCCCCTGTTCGCCGGTTTCACGAACTGGATCATGCCGCTGCAGATCGGCGCGCCCGACGTGGCGTTCCCGCGGCTGAACATGTTCGCCTACTGGCTGTACCTCTTCGGCTCGACGATCGCGGTCGGCGGCTTCCTCACCCCGCAGGGCGCGGCCGACTTCGGCTGGTTCGCCTACAGCCCGCTGTCGGACGCGGTCCGCTCGCCGGGCATCGGCGCCGACATGTGGATCATGGGTCTGGCCTTCTCCGGCTTCGGCACGATCCTCGGCGCGGTCAACTTCATCACCACGATCATCTGCATGCGCGCTCCCGGCATGACGATGTTCCGCATGCCGATCTTCACCTGGAACGTCCTGCTCACCGCGGTTCTGGTGCTGCTGGCCTTCCCCGTCCTCGCGGCGGCGCTGTTCGCCCTGGAGGCGGACCGGAAGTTCGGGGCGCACATCTTCGACCCGGTGAACGGCGGAGCCCTGCTCTGGCAGCACCTCTTCTGGTTCTTCGGCCACCCAGAGGTGTACATCATCGCGCTGCCGTTCTTCGGCATCATCTCCGAGGTCATCCCGGTCTTCAGCCGTAAGCCGATGTTCGGCTACATGGGTCTGATCGGCGCGACGATCGCGATCGCGGGTCTGTCCGTGACGGTGTGGGCGCACCACATGTACGTCACCGGCGGCGTTCTGCTCCCGTTCTTCTCCTTCATGACGTTCCTCATCGCGGTCCCGACCGGCGTGAAGTTCTTCAACTGGATCGGAACGATGTGGAAGGGCTCGCTGTCCTTCGAGACCCCGATGCTCTGGGCCGTCGGCTTCCTCATCACCTTCACCTTCGGTGGTCTGACCGGCGTGATCCTGGCCTCGCCGCCGATGGACTTCCACGTCTCGGACTCGTACTTCGTGGTGGCGCACTTCCACTACGTCGTGTTCGGCACCGTGGTGTTCGCGATGTTCTCCGGCTTCCACTTCTGGTGGCCGAAGTTCACCGGCAAGATCCTCGACGAGCGCCTCGGCAAGATCACCTTCTGGACGCTGTTCGTGGGCTTCCACGGCACGTTCCTGGTGCAGCACTGGCTCGGTGCCGAGGGCATGCCGCGTCGTTACGCGGACTACCTCGCGGCCGACGGCTTCACCGCGCTGAACACGTTCTCGACGATCAGCTCGTTCGTGCTCGGCCTGTCGATCCTGCCGTTCATGTACAACGTGTGGAAGACGGCCAAGTACGGCAAGAAGGTCGAGGTCGACGACCCGTGGGGCTACGGCCGTTCGCTGGAGTGGGCGACCTCCTGCCCGCCGCCGCGGCACAACTTCCTCACCCTGCCGCGGATCCGCAGTGAATCCCCGGCCTTCGACCTGCACCACCCGGAGATCGCCGCTCTCGACCAGCTCGAGACCGCCGGTCACGGTTCGTCGGCCCTTCCTGGCGGAAAGGAGGCCGGCAAGTGAAGGTCCAAGGCAAGATGTTCATCTGGCTGGCGGTGTTCATCCTCATCATGGGGATCGTCTACGGCGTGTGGTCCAAGGAGCCGGCCGGCACCACGGCCCTCTTCATGGGCTTCGGCCTGAGCATGATGATCGGCTACTACCTGGCCTTCACGGCCCGGCGGGTCGACGCCATGGCGCAGGACGACAAGGAGGCCGACGTCGCGGACGAGGCCGGCGAGGTGGGCTTCTTCAGCCCGCACAGCTGGCAGCCGCTCGCGCTCGGTGCCGGTGGCGCGCTCGCCTTCATGGGCGTCGTCTTCGGCTGGTGGCTGCTGTACTTCTCGGCGCCGCTCATCCTGCTCGGCCTGTGGGGCTGGGTCTTCGAGTACTACCACGGTGAGAACCGCACCCAGTAGCACGCGCTGAACACACGGGAGCCCGGACACTCCGTCAGGAGAGTCCGGGCTCCCTCGTTCGCCGGGACTTGCGTCCCCCGCTCGGCTCACCCGGCGCGCCGTGCTTGACGGACGTTCATAGCGTGGACTCATGAACCACTCACCGCGCATCCGCACGGTCGTCAGCTGCACCGCGCTGGTGGTCGCCCTCGGCGCAGGCGTCACCGCCTGCGGCTCCGGCGGCCGCCCGCTCTCGGCGAAGCCGTACGACGCGGCGGGACAGATCTCGTTCAAGGGCCTCTCGGAGGACAGCGGGAAGCAGACCAAGGTCGACCCCGACAAGCCCCTGGAAATCACCTCCGAGAGTGACGAGGGGCGCATCACCGACGTGACCGCCACGGACGCCTCAGGGCGCCACGTAGCGGGCGAACTGGCCGCCGACGGCAGCCGCTGGCACAGCACCTCGCCCCTCGCGGCGGGCGCCCACTACACGGTGCGCGTGAGCACCGAGGACCGCGACGGCGCCCCGGGCCGCAAGGTCGTCGGCTTCGACACCAGCACGCCCAAGGCGAAGAAGCTCCTGGACGTCACGTTCGGCCCCAAGGCGGGCAAGTACGGCGTCGGCCAGCCGATAACCGCTGAACTCAGCGCCCCCGTCAAGGACAAGGCGGCCCGCACGATCGTCGAACGCGCCCTCAGGGTCGACTCCGTCCCCGCGGTGGACGGCGCCTGGCACTGGGTGGACGACAAGACGCTGCACTACCGCCCCCGGGACTACTGGCCCGCCCACGCCGGCGTCACCGCCCACAGCAACCTCGCCGGGGTCAGGATCGGCGAACGCCTCTGGGGCGGCGGGGCCGAGACCGTGAAGATCACCACGGGCGACAGCCTGGTCGCCCTGACCGACGCCGCCGCCCACTCCATGACCGTCTACCGCAACGGTCAGAGCATCAAGCGGATCCCCGTCACCACGGGCAAGCCCGGCTTCGACACCCGCAACGGCGTCAAGGTCGTGCTCGGCAAGGAGTCCCTCGTACGGATGCGCGGCACCAGCATCGGCATCGCCGAGGGCAGTGCGGACTCCTACGACCTGGAGGTGCGCTACGCGACCCGGGTCACCTGGAGCGGTGAGTACGTCCACGCCGCGCCCTGGTCGACCGGCTCCCAGGGGTACGCCAACGTCAGCCACGGCTGCACCGGGATGAGCACCGAGAACGCCGAGTGGTTCTTCAACACGTTCAACGAGGGCGACATAGTCAAGGTCGTCAACTCCGACGGCAAGACCATGGACGCGTTCGGGAACGGCTTCGGCGACTGGAACCTCGACTGGAAGGACTGGCGCGAGGGCAGCGCGCTGGTGGCCGGGTCCCCGGACGTCCCCAACCCCGCCCAGCGTGCCCGACTGCGCCCCCAGAGCGCGTGAGGCGCGCCAGGGCCCGTCCGGTTCTCCCTCCGTCGCGCACGAAGAGGGCGACGGAGGGAACGGCGCGGACGGGCCCTGGCGGGGCGCGGGTTCCTCAGGCGCTCAGGAGGTTCCTGCGGCGCAGCAGGGAGGCCAGTGAGGCGGCGAACTCCACCGGGTCGACCGGCAGGGTCACGGCGGCGTCGGCGCGGCTCCAGGTGGCCAGCCAGGCGTCCTGCGGGCGCCCGATGAGCAGCAGCACGGGCGGGCACTCGAAGATCTCGTCCTTGATCTGGCGGCACACCCCCATGCCGCCCATCGGCACCGCCTCGCCGTCCAGCACGCAGACGTCGATGCCGCCCTTGTCGAGTTCCCTGACGACGGCGGCCGGCGTCGCGCACTCGACGAACTCGACGAGAGGGGCGTCGGGGGCGGGCCTGCGCCCGGTGGCGAGCCGCACCTGCGCGCGGGTGTTGGAGTCGTCGCTGTAGACCAGCACCGTGGCGGTCGGCTGCATGCTTCCTCCGAGACGTCAGCGTCGTACGGACATCGTGCGCATCGGGCTGATCGTCCCCGGCCCGATGCGCGGATGCTACTCCCTTGAACACCTCGTCAACACCGGTTCGGACAGGGCTTCGATGGTCCATCCGGGCTGGACACACCCGGTCAACACCCCGAACGGCACCCCCCGGCGTGAGGGCGGGATAAGCGACCGACATAATGTCGGTCGTGGCGACAGCAACGACAGTAGAAACCGGGCACGCGCACCCCTCGGTCAATCGACCGAACCTCGTCAGCGTCGGAACCATCATCTGGTTGAGTTCCGAGCTGATGTTCTTCGCGGCCCTCTTCGCGATGTACTTCACCCTGCGATCGGTGACCGGGCCGGATCACTGGAAGGAAATGGCGGACAGCCTGAACCTTCCGTTCTCGGCGACGAACACCACCATCCTGGTGCTCTCCTCCCTGACCTGCCAGCTCGGCGTGTTCGCCGCCGAGCGCGGGGACGTGAAGAAGCTCCGGATGTGGTTCATCGTCACCTTCGTCATGGGTGCGATCTTCATCGGCGGTCAGGTCTTCGAGTACACCGAACTGGTCACGAAGGACGGGCTCACGCTCTCCTCCGACCCGTACGGCTCGGTGTTCTACCTGACCACCGGCTTCCACGGACTGCACGTGACGGGCGGACTCATCGCCTTCCTGCTGGTCCTCGGTCGCACCTACGCGGCTCGGAGGTTCACTCACGAGCAGGCGACCGCCGCCATCGTCGTGTCCTACTACTGGCACTTCGTCGATGTCGTCTGGATCGGCCTCTTCGCCACGATCTACCTGATCAAGTAATCGGGCGCACCGCCCGAAACATCCAGAAGCACCGACGCAGAAGATCCTGACACCGGGGTAATCCGTGAAAAAGCTCTCCGCACGACGACGCCATCCGCTGGCGGCGGTCGTCGTCCTACTCCTCGCGCTGGCGGCCACCGGGGGGCTGTACGCCGCGTTCGCGCCCGCGGGCAAGGCGCAAGCCGATGAAACCGCCCAGTCCCTCGGCATCACCGAGGGCCAGAAGCTGTACTCCGTGGGCTGCGCAAGCTGCCACGGAACCGGCGGTCAGGGCAGTTCCGACGGTCCGAGCCTGGTGGGTGTCGGCGCCGCGGCGGTCGACTTCCAGGTCGGCACCGGCCGTATGCCGGCCCAGCAGCCGGGCGCCCAGATCCCGCGCAAGAAGGTGATCTACACCCAGGCCGAGATCGACCAGCTCGCGGCCTACATCGCCTCGCTCGGCGCCGGTCCCGCGATCCCGACCAAGAACCAGGTCAGCCCCGAGGGCGCGGACATCGCCAAGGGCGGCGAACTCTTCCGTACGAACTGCGCCCAGTGCCACAACTTCACCGGCAAGGGCGGCGCGCTGACGCACGGCAAGTACGCGCCGACCCTGGAGGGTGTCGACCCGAAGCACATCTACGAGGCCATGCAGACGGGCCCGCAGAACATGCCGTCCTTCCCCGACACCACGCTGACGGAGAAGAACAAGCAGGACATCATCGCGTACCTCGACGCGGTCAACGGTGACGACACCGAGAGCCCCGGCGGTCTCGAGCTGGGCGGCCTCGGGCCGGTCAGCGAGGGACTGTTCGGCTGGATCTTCGGTCTCGGAACCCTGGTCGCCGTCGCCGTCTGGGTCGCCGCTCGGACCGCAAAGGCCAAGAAGTCATGAGTAGCCAAGACATTCCAGAAGAGAACGTGCCCGCCGAGCGGGCCTCCGACGACCACGCCGGTCACGCTCCGGTAGCCGTCGCGGACGAGCAGAACCCGTTCGCGGACCCGGGGCTGCCGCCCCACGAGCACCGCATCCAGGACATCGACGAGCGGGCCGCCAAGCGGTCCGAGCGTCTGGTCGCGATGCTGTTCGTGCTGTCGATGCTGGCCACCGTCGGCTTCATCGCCTCCTACGTGGCGATCCCGGCCGACAAGTCGGTCTACATCTTCCCGCTCGGGCACATCAGCGCACTGAACTTCGCGCTGGGCATGACCCTCGGCGTGGCGCTGTTCGCGATCGGCGCGGGCGCGGTCCACTGGGCCCGCACCCTGATGTCCGACGTGGAGATCGCCGACGAGCGTCACCCGATCGAGGCGGCGCCCGAGGTCAAGGCCAAGGTCATGGCCGACTTCAGGGACGGTGCCAGGGAGTCCGCGCTCGGCCGCCGCAAGCTGATCCGCAACACGATGTTCGGCGCGCTGGCCCTGTTCCCGCTCTCCGGCGTCGTGCTGCTGCGCGACCTCGGCCCGCTGCCCGGCACGAAGCTGCGCCACACGCTGTGGTCCAAGGGCAAGCTCCTCGTCAACATGAACACGAACGAGCCGCTGCGTCCCTCGGACCTGGCCGTCGGTTCGCTCACCTTCGCCAAGCCCGAGGGCCTGGAGGAGCACGACGAGGACTTCCAGAAGGAGATCGCCAAGGCGGCCCTGATGATCGTCCGGCTCCAGCCGCAGGACATCAAAGACAAGCAGGAACTCGAGTGGTCCTACCAGGGCATCGTGGCGTACTCGAAGATCTGCACCCACGTCGGCTGCCCGATCTCCCTGTACGAGCAGCAGACGCACCACGCGCTGTGCCCGTGCCACCAGTCCACCTTCGACCTCTCCGACGGAGCCCGAGTCATCTTCGGCCCGGCCGGTCACGCCCTGCCGCAGCTGCAGATCGGTGTGAACGCTGAGGGCTACCTCGAAGCGCTCAGCGACTTCCAGGAGCCCGTCGGTCCTGCATTCTGGGAGCGCGGATGAGCACTACCACCACCTCCGACTCGCGCCCCTCGCGCGAGAAGGCGCCCGCCGGTGAGCGGGTAGCCGACTGGGCCGACGGCCGCCTCGGGATCTACTCCCTGGCCAAGGCCAACATGCGCAAGATCTTCCCCGACCACTGGTCGTTCATGCTGGGTGAGATCTGCCTCTACAGCTTCATCATCATCATCCTCACGGGTGTGTACCTGACCCTGTTCTTCCACCCGTCGATGAACGAGGTGGAGTACCACGGCAGCTACGTCCCGCTGCAGGGCCAGCTGATGTCCGAGGCGTTCAACTCGACCATGCACATCTCCTTCGATGTGCGCGGTGGTCTGCTGATCCGTCAGATCCACCACTGGGCCGCGCTGATCTTCCTCGCCGGCATGTTCGTGCACATGATGCGCGTGTTCTTCACGGGTGCGTTCCGCAAGCCCCGTGAGGTCAACTGGGTCTTCGGATTCCTGCTGTTCGTCCTCGGCATGTTCACCGGCTTCACCGGTTACTCGCTCCCGGACGACCTGCTCTCCGGCACCGGTGTCCGCTTCATGGAGGGCGCGATCCTGTCCGTGCCGATCGTCGGCACGTACCTGTCGTTCTTCCTGTTCGGCGGCGAGTTCCCGGGCGGCGACTTCGTGGCCCGCTTCTACTCGGTGCACGTGCTGCTGCTGCCGGGCATCATGCTCGGCCTGGTCGTCGGCCACCTGATCCTGGTCTTCTACCACAAGCACACGCAGTTCGCGGGTCCCGGCAAGACGAACAACAACGTCGTCGGCATGCCGCTGCTGCCGGTCTACATGGCCAAGGCCGGAGGCTTCTTCTTCCTGGTCTTCGGTGTCATCGCGGTCATCGCGGCGATCGCCTCGATCAACCCGATCTGGGCGCTGGGCCCGTACCGTCCGGACCAGGTGTCCACCGGAGCCCAGCCCGACTGGTACATGGGCTTCTCCGAGGGCCTGATCCGTGTCATGCCGGGCTGGGAGATCAACCTCTGGGGTCACACGCTCGTCCTGGGCGTGTTCATCCCGCTGGTCATCTTCCCGCTGGTCCTGGTCGCGATCGCGGTCTACCCGTTCATCGAGGGCTGGGTCACCGGCGACAAGCGCGAGCACCACATCCTGGACCGCCCGCGCAACGTCCCGACCCGGACGGCGTTCGGCGTCGCCTGGATCAGCTGGTACTTCGTCCTGCTCGTCGGCGGTGGCAACGACCTGTGGGCCACGCACTTCCACCTGTCGATCAACTCGATCACCTGGTTCGTCCGGATCGCGTTCTTCGTCGTGCCGGTGCTGACCTTCATCGCCACCAAGCGGATCTGCCTCGGCCTCCAGCGCCGGGACCGGGACAAGGTGCTGCACGGCCGTGAGTCGGGCATCATCAAGCGCCTGCCGCACGGTGAGTTCATCGAGGTCCACGAGCCGCTCAGCCAGGACGCGCTGCACACGCTCACCGCGCACGAGCAGTACAAGCCGGTCGAGATCGGCCCGACGGTCGACGAGAACGGTGTCGAGCGCAAGGTCTCGGGCACGCAGAAGCTGCGCGCCAAGATGAGCAAGGGCTTCTACGGCGACGAGGGCCAGATCCCCAAGCCCACCGTCGAGGAGTACAAGGAGATCGCGAGCGGCCACGGCCACCACTGATCCCCGGCTGTTCGCCACGGCTGGAGCCCCGTCCATGACATGGACGGGGCTCTTCGCCGTCCCCCGGGCTGGATAGGGTGGACTCTCACCCGGTGGTGCGGGGTGATCCACCCCGCGTCACCCACGACCGTGTCACCCGCGACCGCGTGACCGACGAACCCAGGAGCGACCATGAGCGCTGTGAACCCCGCTGGAGGCGACACCGCGGCGGGCCGTTCCTGGCCCGCGGTACTGAACGGCCTGCTCGAGGGCCGCGACCAGAGCGCGGACGACACGGCCTGGGCGATGGACCGCATCATGAGCGGCGAGGCGACCGACGCGCAGATCGCCGGGTTCATGGTGGCCCTGCGCGCCAAGGGCGAGACCGTCCAGGAGATCACCGGACTCGTCCGGGCGATGTACGCGCACGCCAACGTGATCGAGGTGCCCGGAAGCACCGTCGACATCGTCGGGACGGGCGGCGACGGCGCGAAGACCGTCAACATCTCCACGATGTCCTCGATCGTGGTGGCCGGCACCGGCGCCAAGGTCGTCAAGCACGGCAACCGGGCCGCGTCCTCCGCGTCCGGCTCGTCGGACGTCCTGGAGAAGCTCGGCGTCAATCTCCAGCTGCCGGTGAAGCGGGTCGCCGAGGTGGCCGAGGAGGCCGGGATCACCTTCTGCTTCGCGGTCAAGTTCCACCCGGCGCTGCGTCACGCCGCCGCGGCCCGCGGCCAGTTGGGCATCCGGACCACCTTCAACGTGCTCGGACCGCTGACCAACCCGGCGCGGGTGAAAGCCCAGGCGGTCGGTGTCGCCGATCCCCGGATGGCGCCCATCGTGGCGGGCGTGTTCGCCGAGCGCGGCAACTCCTCGCTCGTCTTCCGCGGCGACGACGGCCTCGACGAGCTGACCACCACCGGGGGCTCCGACGTCTGGATCGTCCGCGACGGCGAGGTCACGAAGGAGCGCTTCGACCCCCGCGACGTGGGGCTCGGCATCGTCCCGGTGGAGGCCCTGCGCGGCGCCGACGCCTCGTACAACGCGGAGGTCGCCCGGCGCCTGCTGGACGGCGAGAAGGGGGCCGTACGGGACGCCGTCCTGCTGAACTCGGCGGCGGCCCTGGTGGCCCTCACCCAGACCGGCGCGCCGCTCGCCGAGCAGCTCCGCGACCAGATGGAGAGGGCGGCCGAGGCGATCGACTCCGGGGCGGCGAGGCGCACCCTGGAGCGCTGGGTGGCCGCCAGCAACGCCTGATCCTCCCCGGGGAACGCGCGGGACGCAGTCCAGCATCCGGACTGCGTCTTGCGCGCGGAAGATCCTCTGGCAGGATGCTGTACCAGGTCATGAGTGACAGCCATCAGGCCCCGGCCGGCTGTCCGGCAACCCTCCGTCCGTGGCGGGGTGCCCCGGGTGAAGACCAGGTCGTGGGCAGCGAGGCCCACGGCAAGCGCGGACCCCTCCCGCTCTCCGGGCGGACAACCAGGGGTCCTGGTCGTTCGAGGGAGCCTTCTGTGAGCAAGCGAATGCGTTAGGGCGCCGAGCCCCGCCTCCGCACACCCCTTTTCACCTTTTCCCGCGCCGAGCGCCGCCTTCCGGCGGCCGGCTCGCGCGGTGATCCCGCCTGCCTCTCACAGGAGCTCGCCATGTCTGTCTCCACCGTTGCCGCCGACCAGAGCATTTGTGCCCCGCTGCCCGTTCTCGGCCGGGATGTCACCGTCCCGCTCGTCACCGGCGGCGAGGTGACCTACGCGGCCCTCGACTACGCCGCCAGCGCGCCCGCCCTCCAGCGGGTGTGGGACGACGTGGCCGCGTACGCCCCGTACTACGGCAGCGTCCACCGGGGCGCCGGCTACCTCTCGCAGCTGTCCACCGACCTCTTCGAGAACGCCCGCAGGACCGTCGAGGAGTTCCTCGACTGCCGTACCGGCGACCAGGTGGTCTTCACCCGCTCCACCACCGACTCGCTCAACCTGCTCGCCGCGGCCCTCCCGGCCGACTGCCAGGTCTTCGTCTTCGAGACCGAGCACCACGCCTCGCTGCTGCCCTGGCGCGACGCCCGGGTGACCTACCTGAACGCCCCGCGCACCCCGGGCGAGGCCGTCGACACCCTGGAACGCGCTCTCGCGGCCCGTGACCCCTACGGACCGGCCCTGGTCTGCGTCACCGGCGCCTCGAACGTCACCGGCGAGCTGTGGCCGGTGCGGGAGCTGGCCGCCGCCGCGCACGCCCACGGCGCCCGCATCGTCCTCGACGCGGCCCAGCTCGCCCCGCACCACCCGGTGTCGGTCCAGGACCTCGACGTCGACTGGGTCGCCTTCTCCGGGCACAAGCTGTACGCGCCCTTCGGCTCCGGCGTCCTCGCGGGCCGCTCCGACTGGCTGCGCGAGGCCGACCCGTACCTCGCGGGCGGCGGCGCCAGCCGCCGGGTCACCCGGCGCGAGGACGGCGGCGTGGACGTGGAGTGGCACGACAGCGCCGCCCGCCACGAGGCCGGCTCCCCGAACGTCATCGGCGCCTACGCGATCGCGTCGGCCTGCAAGGCGCTCACCGAGGAGGGCTTCGACAAGCTCGTCGCCCGTGAGCGGCACCTGATCCGCACCGTCCGCGCGGGTCTCGCCGAGGTCCCCGAGGTCAGGGTCCTGTCCCTCTTCGGCGACGACGCCCCTCGGGTCGGCGTCATCTCCTTCGTCGTCGAGGGCTGGAACAGCTCGCACTTCGCGGCCGCGCTCTCCGCCGAGTACGGCATCGGGGTGCGCGACGGCCTCTTCTGCGCCCACCCGCTCGTCCGCACGCTGCTCGGCAGCGCACCGGAGACCCAGGGGGAGTGCGGAGCACCCGAGGCCGCCCCGGGCGAGAAGTCCCTCAACGCCATCCGCGTCAGCTTCGGGGCCGGTACCCCCGACGAGCACGTCGAGCGGTTCGTCCGCGCGGTGCGCGAGCTCGTCAGGGACGGCGCGCGCTGGCAGTACCGCACCGAGGACGGCCGCTGCGTCCCGGCGGTCTGACGCCCACGGGAGCCCCGCCCGGAGGCGGCGCCGCGCCGGTCAGTTGTCGAGGCCGATCGCGAACGCCGCCTCCAGGTCGTGCTGGGAGTACGTACGGAACGCCACGTGCGTGTCCGTCGCCTCGACGCCCGGGATCTTGCTGATCCTGCCGGGGATGACGTCCGCCAGGTCGTCGTGGGCCTGGACCCGGACCATGGCGATCAGGTCGTAGGTGCCGGTGACGGAGAAGACCTCGCTGACGCTCTCCAGCGACGCGATCGACTCGGCGATCTCGGGGATCCGGTCCACGCTGGTCTTGATGAGGACGATCGCGGTGATCACGTCTGCTTCTCTCCCTGGGAGGCCGCTGCTGGGGATCTCACCCTACTCGCGGTCCCCCCGGCCCGGCCGCTCCACCGGGGGCCCCGGCAGGACCCTCCGCTCGGGCGCGGCGGCCGGACGGCTCCGGAACCGCGCCCACGCGTAGAGGAAGCCCAGGCAGAAGCCCACGAGGTGGGCCAGGTAGGCGACCCCGGGGCCCGGGGAGCTGCGGCCCGCCGCCAGCCACTGCAGGGCGAACCAGAACGGCAGCACCACCCAGGCCGGGAACCGCAGCGGCAGGAAGAACAGGAACGGGAAGAGACTGGTCACCCGGGCCCTGGGGAACAGGTACAGGAAGGCGCCGAGCACCGCGGAGATCGCCCCGGAGGCCCCGACCAGGGACTGCTGCGAGGTCGCGTTGGCGGCGGCGTAGCCGAGCAGGGCCAGGTACCCGCAGCCCAGGTAGAAGAGGGCGAACTCCAGGTGGCCCATGCGCTCCTCGGTCATCAGCCCGAAGACGTAGAAGAAGAGCATGTTGCCCAGCAGATGGAGCCAGCTCCCGTGGATGAACAGGGCGGTCGCGGGGGTGAGCGCCTCGGCCGGGGCCCCGTCGAACAGGTCGGCCGGCACCACGCCCCAGCGGCGGAAGTACGTCCGCTGCGCCACCAGCAGCTCGTCCCCGGTGCCGTACGCGGGATCGAGGCCCGAGGCCGGACCGATCACGAAGACCAGACAGCACAGGGCGATCAGTCCGTACGTCACCGGCGTCGACCGGCCCCGCAGCGCCCTGCCCGCCCTGACGACCGTTCCGCTCCAATTGCCGATCATGGTGCAGAGCATGACGTAACCGCGTCGATGCGCACATATCGCCTCGCCGCCGTGGACACCCGAGCGTCGAGTACCCGCCAGGCCGTAGGGTTACGAGCCAAGCACCGGGAAACCGGCGCCGGACGGACACTAGAAGGAAAGCGGCTGCCCTATGACAGTTCCCCTGCCCGATGCCAAGACCCGCTGGCGCTGCACCCTGTGCGGCAACCTCACGCGTTTCGACGTGACCCGCTCGTCGAAGGTCGTCGAGTATGTGCACCTGGACCTGGCCGGCGAGCCCAAGGTCGAGGAGCGCGAGGTGGTCAGTGAGACCATCGAGTCGGTGCGGTGCCGTTGGTGCAACGCGGTGGATCAGGTCGAACTCGTGGACAGGCCGGGCGCCGGCTCCTGACGGAGCGGGCCCCGCACGGATATTGGGGTGAACGGATGGTGGAGACCACAGGCGGGGAGCCGGACGACGGCACCGCCGAGGTGCTCGACCGTCCGCTGCCCGACGGTGTGCGCCGACGCGTCGTGCAGATCGTCTCGGACGGCTTCGGCGGGCTGACGGTGTCCGAACTGCCCGCCCAGCTGAGGCAGTACGCCCGGTTCGCCCCGAACCGCCGCGCCAAGTTCGCCGGCAACGCGATGGCGACGGCCCTGGAGACGGACGCGCTGTTCAGACAGCGCATCGCCGAGAAGCTCAGAGAGGCCCAGCCGGAGCTCGTCGGCGCTCTCGACTCGGGCGCGCCGCCCCCGGCCGCGGATCCGCTGGACGTGGCGGCCGCGGCCTATGTCGTGCGGCCCACGGGCTGGGTGAAGCTGGTGACCGCCGCGGGCGAGGAGGCCCTGCGGGCGGACGCCGAGCGCGCGGGCGAGGAGAGCCGCGTCGAGCTCGACCGGCTGCGCGCGGAACTCGCGGAGGCCCGCGGCCAGACGCGCGCCGAGACCGAGCGGCTCCGCGCGGAACTGGAGGCGGCCAGGAAGGAAGCGGAATCGCTTCACCGCAAGCTGCGCGGGGCCCTCAGCGACGTCAAGCGCGGTGAGGCGGCCCTGCGCAAGCTGCAGGCCGAGACGGACGGGGCGAAGGCGGAGAGCCAGGCGCAGGTGTCCGCGGCCGAGAGCGAGACGCGGCGGCTCAAGGCGCGGCTCTCGGAGGCCGAGGCGGCCCTGGAGGCCACCCGCAAGGCGGCCCGCGAGGGGCGCAGCGTCGAGGACATGCGGGTGCGGCTGCTGCTCGACACGGTGCTGGAGGCGGCCCAGGGACTGCGCCGGGAACTGGCGCTGCCTCCCGTCTCCGTGCGGCCCGCGGAGACGGTCGAGGCGGTCGAGCCGGGACGGATGACCCCGAAGGACATCGCGACCCGCGCGCTGTCCGAGAACGACCCCGCGATCCTGGACCAGCTGCTCGCGCTGCCCCAGGCGCACCTGGTCGTCGACGGCTACAACGTCACCAAGACCGGCTATCCCCAGATGCCGCTGGAGAAGCAGCGGCTGCGGCTGCTCGGGCAGCTCTCGCAGCTGGCCGCGCAGACCGGCGCCGAGGTCACCTGTGTCTTCGACGGGGCCGAACTGGCCGCGCCCGTGCTGCTCGCGCCCCCGCGCGGGGTGCGGGTGCTCTTCTCCAAGCCCGGTGTCACGGCGGACGAGCTGATCCGTCAGCTGGTGCGGGCCGAGCCGCCCGGCCGGCCGGTGATCGTCGTCTCGACCGACCGCGAGGTGGCCGACGGGATCGCCAAGGCGGGTGCGCGGCCGGTGGCGTCCGCGGTGCTCCTCAAGCGCTTCACGGGCGGCTGAGCGGCCCCTCGGGCGCGTTCCGCCGTACGCCCTCTTTCCGCGTCCGTCTCCTCCGCGCCCCCTTTCCCGTGCGTCGCTCTCCCCGTGTCCGTTTCCCTTCGGACCTGGGGTTTCGTGTGCGCGGCGATCGGTGGCCTACGTCGCATGGGTCGCTTAAGCGTCATCCGTAACTTCTGTCACTGATGCCCGAATTCGTCGGACCTTCACGCGACGTAGCGTCAAGCGGACATCACTGCAGGTGAGTTGATGGCAAAGAATGCTCTCCGTGACAAAGAATTTTCAGGTTTGGATTTGAACTGATCACAAGTAGGTCACTAGGGTCATGCCTCGAACCTCCAACTCGGGTGATCACTCATGGGGAGTGACGGTGGAGGGGCACCGCCCGTCGGCGTTTTCGGCAGGCGGCTGGAGGAAGAAGGAGCTCGCCTTCGTGGCGTCCCACCGTCGACCCAAGCAGCCGAGCCGCGCCCGTGTGACCGTGCTCACCACCGCCGCCGCTGCCGCTGTTGTCCTCAGCGCGAACGCCGCCAACGCGGCCCCGTCCGAGAAGCCCAGCAAGGACGAGGTCAAGACCAAGGTCGACAAGCTCTACGAAGAGGCCGAGCAGGCCACGGAGAAGTTCAACGGGGCCAAGGAGAAGCAGCAGAAGCTGCAGAAGCAGATCAGCGCTCTCCAGGACAACGTCGCCCGTGGCCAGGAAGAGCTCAACGAGCTGCGTGACGGCCTCGGTTCGATGGCCAGCGCCCAGTACCGCACCGGTGGCATCGACCCCTCCGTGGCGCTCTTCCTCTCCTCCGACCCGGACGACTACCTGGACAAGGCGTCCACGATGGACCAGCTGAGCGCTCAGCAGGTCGAGTCGCTCAAGAAGGTCCAGGAGAAGCAGCGTTCGCTCGCCCAGCAGCGCGCCGAGGCCTCCGCGAAGCTCGAGGACCTCGCCGACACCCGGGCCGAGCTCGCCAAGAAGAAGAAGGAAGTCCAGGCCAAGCTGGGCTCCGCGCAGAAGCTCCTGAACTCCCTGACCGCGCAGGAGAGGCAGAAGCTCGCCGACGAGGAGCAGGAGCGGGCCACCCGCGCCAGCGAGCGTGTCGACCTCGGTGACACCCCGGCCGCCTCGGGCCGCGCCGCCGCCGCGTTCGCCGCCGCCAAGACCAAGCTCGGTACGCCGTACGTCTACGGCGCCACCGGCCCCAGCTCCTTCGACTGCTCGGGCCTCACCTCCTGGGCCTACGCCCAGGCCGGCGTCGGCCTGCCCCGCATATCGCAGGACCAGGCCAACGCCGGTACCCGCATCTACTCGCAGAGCGCCCTGCAGGTCGGCGACCTGGTCATCTTCTACGGCGACCAGCACCACGTCGGCCTCTACGCGGGCAACGGCCAGGTGCTGCACGCCCCGCGCACCGGCACTGTCGTCCGCTACGAGTCGATCGGCAACATGCCCTTCCAGTTCGGCGTCCGGGTCTGATCCGCACGGGCCGGCCGCCGCTCGGCGGCCACCGCCCGTGGCGCCCTCCGCAATTCCGCCCGAACGGGCGAATCGCGACAACTCGCGCTGACCTCACGCCCCGTCGGTGACCTGCGTCTCCGGCGGGGCGTCACTGTGCGTACCCGTGAGGGCCTTTGGCCGGCGCGTGGTCGCGCGGTTACTGTCTGCCGCGTTCCCCCGACGGCGGGGGACCGTCAGCGGAAGGGAGTGCGGTCACCCGTGGGGTTCCATCGCCGCCTTGCACCGACCGGCCTCGACCGGGGCGCCTTCGGCGTCGCCGTCTGCGTGATGTCCGCGGCGACAGCCGCGCTCGGCGCCCTGCCCGCCTCCGCGGCGCCGCAGGACGAGACCCGGGCCGAGGTGGACCGCCTCTACGCCCAGGCGGAGAAGGCCACCGAGGCGTACAACCGGGCCGACGAGCGCGGCGACGCGCTGCGCGAGCAGATCGGCGAGGCGCGGGACGGGATCGCCCGGCAGCAGGACCGCGTCAACACCATGAGGGACGCGCTGGGTTCGCTCGCCGGGGCGCAGTACCGCTCCGGTGGCCTCGACCCCTCCCTCGCGCTGCTCTTCTCGGCCGCCCCGGACGACTATCTCGACCGGGCCTCCGCGCTCGACCGGATCAGCTCCCGCCAGGCCGGCGAACTCAGGAACCTCCGGGCCGCCCTGCGCGACCTCGCCCAGGAACGGGAGGAGGCCGACGGGAAACTCGCCGAACTGGAGCGCAGCCGCAAGGCCGTGGCCCGGAACAAACGGGTCGTCGAGGCCAAACTGGCCAGGGCGCGGCAGTTGCTCGACTCGCTGCCGTACGCCGACCGCGCCGCCTACGGCCGGGCGTCGCGCTCGATCCGCGCCGGCCTGCCCGGCCTCGACGGCTCCGTCGCCCCCTCCTCGCGCGCGGCCGCGGCCGTCGCCGCGGCCCGTTCGGCGCTCGGCCGCCCCTACGTCTGGGGCTCCAACGGGCCCGGCGGCTTCGACTGTTCGGGCCTCATGCAGTGGTCGTACGCGCACGCCGGAGTCGGTCTGCCGCGAACCTCGCAGGCGCAGCGGTACGCAGGACGGCAGGTCCCGCTCTCCCAGGCGCGGCCCGGCGACCTGGTCACCTACCGGTCCGACGCCAGCCACGTCGGGATGTACGTGGGCGACGGCCAGGTGATCCACGCCCCCCACCCGGGCGCCCCGGTGCGCTACGACCCGGTCGGGATGATGCCGATCGCGTCCGTCACCCGCGTCTGACGGGCCCGGTCCCGGTGCCGGGCGGGCGCTTCGGCGGGTGGCGGACGCGGGCACCGTACGATCGGGAGAATGGCCGGTCGAAGGTGTGCGTCGCGGGCGGGGCTCGGTGTGGTCCTGCTGCTCGCCGGGCTCGTCGGCTGCGGAGGCGGGGCGGTGCCGGACACCGCGGCGGCCGACGTGCAGCGGGTCCTCGACCGGCGGGCGGACGCGGTCCTGGACCGGGACGAGGCGGCCTTCCGGGCCACCGGAGCGGCGGCCGGCGCCGGAACGGGCCTCGCGAACCTGCGTGACGTGCCGCTCGCGGCCTGGTCCTACCGCCTGGCCGGACTGAGCCGCTCGGGCGACCGGGCCACCGCCCGCGCCGAACTGCGCTACCGCATCGCGGGTTACGACGCCGCACCCGTCGAGGTGGACCGCACGCTGCGGCTGACCCGCGTCCGCGGAACCTGGCGCGTCACCTCCGACGAGCCGGCGGGCAAGGGCGGCGACCAGCTGTGGGACGAGGGGACCGTGACGGCCGTACGGGGCGAGCGCAGTCTCGTCCTCGGGGTCGGGCAGTCCGGCGAGCGGCTGCGCGCCTTCGCGGGCCTCGCGGACCGTGCGGTGCCGGCCGTGTCGGACGTCTGGGGCGCGGACTGGTCCCGGCACGTCGTCGTCCTCGTGCCGAAGTCGCTGGAGGGGATGGCGGGGCTGCTCGGGGCCCCGGCGTCCGGGTACCGGGGGATCGCGGCGGTGACCACCGGGGAGGCGGGCGGCCCGGCCGGGGCGCCCGCGGACCGCGTCATCGTCAATCCGGACGCGTTCGGCGTCCTCGGCGACCTCGGCAAGCAGGTCGTGCTCACCCACGAGACGACCCACGTCGCCACCCGCGCCCGCACCACGGCCGCCACCCCGCTGTGGCTCTCCGAGGGGTACGCGGACTGGACCGGCTACCGCGGCAGCGGGCGGACGCCCGGACAGGTCGCGCCGGAACTCCGGCGCGCGGTGGCGCAGGGGGACGTCCCGGCCGCGCTGCCCGAGGACGAGGACTTCGGTTTCACCGGGGACTCCGGCGGTCTTGCGCGGGCGTACGAGGGCGGCTGGATGGCCTGCCGGCTGATCGCGGACCGGTGGGGCGAGGTCCGGCTGAACGACTTCTACCGGGCGGTGGGCGGCCACCGGGAGCGGGCGGGGGCGGTCGAGGACGCGCTGAGGGAGGTGCTGCACACGACGCCGGAGCGGTTCGGCGCGCTGTGGCGGCAGTACCTCAGGGACCAGCTCGGCTGACGCCCCGGGGCCGACGGGGCCGATGTCCCGCGGATCGACTCGACCGACGCCCCGCGACCGCCGGGGACACCCCCAGGACCGCCGGGGGCGCCCCTCGGGAACACCGGGGACACCTCTCGGGGCCTCCGGGGCCGCGGCCCACCGGCCGACTCGGTCGGCGCCCGCGGTCGTTCACCCCTCCAGTTTCCCGATGGCCTCCGCGAGCCAGGTCCGCTCCGCCGTGCCGGTCGCCCGCGCCACCCGCAGCATGCCCTGCCGGAACAGGTCGTCGGCCTCCTCCGCGTGCACGGGCCGGCCGTCCTCGTAGAAGAAGCTCGTCGGGGTGTCCAGGAACTCCTGGCGGCGGCGCAGCACCGCGGCCTGCTCGCGGGGGTCGCCGAGGTGGCGCAGGAACGCCAGCAGGGTGTTGAAGCGCACGTGGTCGGTGATCTCGGCCTGTCTGGGGTGGCGCAGCCGCTCCAGGAGGTCGGCGCGGCCCTCGTCGGTGAGCGACAGGATGCGCCGCGGGGCCGCGCCGCTGCCGGGCTCGGTGTGCTGGCCGAGCAGGCCCTTGTCGACGAGGCGGGTGATCGCCGGGTAGAGGGCGCCGTCGCTGACCGGCCGGACGTGGCCGCTGAGCGCCTTGATGCGCTCCTTCAGCTCGTAGCCGTGCAGCGGCTCCTCGTACAGGAAGCCCAGGATCGACAGCTCCAGCATCGGGCCGGCCCTTCCCTCGTGGACGCCCGCGCGGGCGGCGCGTCCGGGGTGGTTGCGGGGTTCACCCACCCATGGTACCTCTTATCGAGCTACCTCTAAACGAGGTAGCTCGTATCGAGGGAGCCTCTGTGAACGCCCACCGCAAGCAGCTCATGGCGCTCGCCCACCCCGTCTACCTCTCGCTGCTCGCCTCCGTCGCCGCCGGGATCATCAACACCGTCTGGGTCTCCCGGCTCGGCGGCGACGCCGTGGCCGCCGTCGCCGTCGCGACGAACACCGAGAACGTGCTGCTCGGCGTCGCCCTGGTCTTCGCCTCCGGCACCACCGTCCTGGTCGCCCATGCCCGGGGCGCCCGCGACCCCGCGGCGGTCCGCGCGGCCGTGCGCGGGGGCTGGGCGCTGTGCGCCGCCGTCACGCCGGTGATCGCCCTGGGCGGCTTCCTGCTGCGCGAGCCGCTGGCCCGGCTGGTCCTCGGCGGCGACGGACGCGCGTCGGCCCTCGCCGTCCAGTACTTCGCGGTCTCCCTGCCCGGCATCGCCGTCTTCTTCGCCCAGAACCTCGTCGACGGCATCCTCAAGGGCGCGGGGGACACCCGTACCCCGATGCGCCTCGCCCTGCTGGCCAACGGCCTGATCCTTGGCCTCGACCCGTTCCTGATCCACGCGTACGGAGTCCAGGGCGCCGCCCTGTCGACCGTGCTGTGCCGCTCGGTGGCCCTCGCCGCGGGACTGCGCGCCCTGCGCCGCAACACCCTGCTGTCGCGGGCGGCCGGCGCGGCACCCGCCGAGACCACCGGCGCCGCCCTGCGCCGCACCCTGGCCACCGGACTGCCCATGTCCGCCGACTTCACGGTGCGCCAGGGCGGAGCCCTGGTCCTGGTCGCGATCGTGGCCCGCCTCGGGACGACGGCCGTGGCGGCCTACGCGATCGCCTACAAGGTCATGTACGTCGCCACCATGGCGTTCTACTCGGTCCGGCAGGCCGCCTCGATCCACACCGCGCACAGCCGCGGCGCCGGCCGTGACGAGCGGGGCGCCATCGGACGGCAGGCCGTCCTCGTCTCGGGCACCGTCGGCCTGCTCGCCGCCGTGCTGCTCGGCGCCCTGGCTCCCTGGATCATGAAGGCCTTCGGCGCCGGTCCCGCGGTCGCCCACGACGGCGTGCTGTTCCTGCGCTGCGTCGGCCCCTACCTGCTGCTGACGGCCTGCCTCATCGCCCTCGGCGGGGTCTTCGAGGGCAGCGGGGGAGCGCCGGTGCTGCTGCGGGTGACGCTGACCGGCACGGCGGTCCAGCTACCGCTGGCCCTCGCCCTGTCCGTACTGGGGCTGCCGGGCATCTGTCTGGCCCTCGCGCTGTCCATGACGGTGCAGTGCGCGGCCCTGTGGCTGTGGACCCGGCGCGACGCGCGCGAGGGGCGTCAGGGGGACGCCAGGGTCTCCTTGGCGCGGGCGGCCTGAGCGGGAAGGCCGGGCTCGGACCGGGAGACCGTCCCGCGCCACAGCACCCGGGCCGCCAGCACCGAGGCGGTCACCAGCAGGCCGTTGCGCAGCACGAGGAGGGTGATCCCGAGGTCCGTGCTGTTGACGACCTCCCCGAACCAGATCGGGAACTCCAGCACCGTCACGAAGCACGCGACCAGCACCAGGAGGGCGGGCAGCGCCATCCGGCTCGCGCGGAAGCACAGGCACACCGCGGCGATCCCGACCAGCCACACCAGGTACTGCGGGCTGATGACCCGGCTCGTGGTGGTGAACATCAGGACGGCGACGAACGCCGCGTCGGCGAGCGTGTGCGACAGGAACCGCTTGGCGCACAGCCGCCACAGGACGAGCCAGCCGAGGGCGAGCCCGGTCAGGACCATGGCGGCCGTGCTCACCGTGTCGACGTGGGGGCCGACGAACTCCACCGAGCCGTAGTTGAGCAGCACCCGCCCGTTCCAGCCGTGGTGCCTGGCCACGTGGAAGACGAGGGCCCCGAGCGATTCCACCTCGGTGCCGCGGTCGCGCTGGAAGGTCAGGAAGGCGAACGGGCCCGGCATCGTCGCGAAGAACAGCGCCGCGATCGAGACCGCCGTCCCCGCCGCCCAGGCCCAGGCCCGGCGGCGCACGGCGCCGAGCAGCAGCAGCACCGGCCAGACCTTCACCATCGCGCCGAAGCCCGTGAGCGCCCCCATCACCCGGGGGTGGCGGGCACCGGCGAGCAGCGCGGCGACCGCGACGGCCGTCACCATCACGTCGTAGCGGGCGTACACGGTCGGTCCGAGCAGCGGAACCCCGGCCGTCCACACCCAGGCGCCGCGCACGCTCCTGCCCGGGCGCGAACCCGCGTACAGGAGCAGTCCGAAGACCACCAGGTCGGCGACGAAGGCCAGCACGAAGAAGGCGTGCGCGTAGTCGAGGAAGGGCAGCAGGGCGGGGGAGAGGATCGCGAGGGAGGCGGCCGGAGGGTACTGCCAGGTGACGTCGCGCAGCGGGAAACGGCCGTCCTGCAGGACCTCGTACCAGCCGTGGTAGATCACGGAGACGTCGCTGGTGACGTCCGGACCGGGGAAGACGTAGACCTTGGCCACGAAGAGCAGCAGCGCGAGCCTGGTCAGGCCCCAGATCCCCAGCAGCGCGGCCAGGCCGAAGGGGAATCTCACGCTCCGTGCCCCGGTCATGCCCACCTGGCTCTCATCGTCCGGAATCCGTGTGCCCCGCCGCCGCGCTCCTCGCGGGCCCAGGGTGACGCACCGGTCTGTGTACGAGCCGTCGAGCGCGGCCGTGCCGAGCTGTGAGTATAGGTTCGATAGTGTCGAACACGATGCACAAGACCCTGATCGTGACGAACGACTTCCCGCCCCGCCCCGGCGGTATCCAGGCCTTTCTGCACAACATGGCACTGCGCCTGGACCCCGGCCGGCTCGTCGTCTACGCCTCGACCTGGAAGCGCGGTCGCGAGGGCGCCGAGGCGACCGCCGCGTTCGACGCCGAGCAGCCCTTCACCGTCGTACGGGACCGCACGACCATGCTGCTTCCCACGCCGGGCGCCACCCGGCGGGCGGTCGGCCTGCTGCGTGAACACGGCTGTACGTCGGTGTGGTTCGGGGCGGCGGCACCGCTCGGCCTGATGGCGCCGGCCCTGCGCAGAGCGGGCGCGACGCGTCTCGTGGCGACCACGCACGGCCACGAGGCCGGCTGGGCCCAGCTGCCCGCCGCCCGGACGCTGCTGCGCCGGATCGGCGAGTCCACCGACACGATCACCTACCTCGGGGAGTACACGCGCTCGCGGATCGCCTCCGCGCTGACCCCCGAGGCGGCGGCGCGCATGGTGCAGCTGCCGCCCGGCGTCGACGAGCGGACCTTCCACCCCGGTTCGGGCGGCGACGAGGTCAGGGCCCGGCTCGGCCTCACCGACCGGCCCGTCGTCGTCTGCGTCTCCCGTCTGGTCCCGCGCAAGGGCCAGGACACCCTCGTGCTCGCGATGCCGCGGATCCTGGCCAAGGAGCCGGACGCGGTGCTGCTGATCGTCGGCGGCGGACCCTACGAGAAGGACCTGCGCACGCTGGCCGCGGAAACCGGAGTGGCCGGCTCGGTCCGGTTCACCGGGGCGGTGCCCTGGTCGGAACTGCCCGCGCACTACGGGGCCGGCGACGTGTTCGCGATGCCGTGCCGGACGCGCAGGGGCGGGCTCGACGTCGAGGGGCTCGGCATCGTCTACCTGGAGGCCTCGGCGACGGGCCTTCCCGTGGTGGCCGGCGACTCGGGGGGAGCGCCCGACGCCGTGCTCGACGGCGAGACGGGCTGGGTCGTGCGCGGCGGCTCGGCCGAGGACGCCGCCGACCGCATCGTCACCCTGCTCGGCGACCCCGAACTCCGCCGCCGCATGGGCGAACGCGGCCGGGCCTGGGTCGAGGAGAAATGGCGCTGGGACCTCCTGGCCGAGCGGCTGCGCGAGCTGCTCTAGCGCCACCGGGTCCGCCCACCGGGATGCCCCTGGCTGTCCATCGGCGTCTGCGGGCCGCCCTGGGTTGCTCGCGCAGTTCCCCGCGCCCCTGGACGGCCGCCCTGCGGGCGCCCGCCAGGGACGCGAGCGACCACGACGAGCCCCGTCAGAGGGGCGCGAGGAACCGCGTGAGCGACCACGACGAGCCCCGTCAGGGGCGCGGGGAACTGCGCGAACGGCCACGACTTACCTCCCGCCCGGGACGGCGACTCCCCCCACGGCGGAAGCCGGAACCCCCCACCCGGCGAACGAGGCAAACGGCCCCCAGGGACGGAAACGGCTCGGCCCCCTCCACCTGAGGGGGCCGAGCCGTGTTGTTCCCGGCCGGGGTGGAACCCGGTCGCTCGGGCATCAGCCCCGATAAAGTGCCTCGATCTCGTTCGCGTAGTCCTTCGCCACCACGTTCCGCTTCAGCTTCAGCGACGGCGTCAGGTGCCCCGACTCCTCGGTGAACTGGTGCGCGAGGACACGGAACTTGCGGACCGACTCGGCCTTGGACACCGCCGCGTTGCCGTCGTCGATCGCGTGCTGGACGGCGGCGAGCAGGTCCGCGTCCTCGCTCAGGGACGCGGCGGTCGAACCGGCCGGCTTCCCGTGCTCCTGGGCCCAGCGGGTCAGGAACTCCTCGTCGATCGTGACGAGCGCGCCGACGAACGGCCGCCCGTCGCCGACGACCATGCACTCCGCGACCAGCGCGTGGGCACGGATGCGGTCCTCTATCACCGCCGGGGCGACGTTCTTGCCGCCCGCCGTGACGATGATCTCCTTCTTGCGGCCGGTGATACGGAGGTAGCCGTCCTCGTCGAGGGTGCCGATGTCACCGGTGTGGAACCAGCCGTCGGCGAGCGCCTCGGCGGTCGCGGCCTCGTTGTTCCAGTACTCCTTGAACAGGTGCTCGCCGTGCAGCAGCACCTCGCCGTCGTCGGCGATGCGGACCACCGAGCCGGGCAGCGGCTGACCGACCGTGCCGATCTTCGTGCGGTCCCACGGGTTGAAGGCCGTGGCCGCGCAGGACTCGGTCAGGCCGTAGCCCTCGAGGACCGTGAAGCCGATACCGCGGAAGAAGTGGCCGAGCCGCTCGCCCAGCGGGGCACCGCCCGAGATCGCGTACTCGCCGCGCCCGCCGAGCACCGCGCGCAGCTTGCTGTAGACGAGCTTGTCGAAGACCTTGTACTTGATCTTCAGGCCGAACGACGGCCCCGAGGGGGTGTCCAGCGCGCGGCTGTACGCGATCGCCGTGTCCGCGGCCTTGTCGAAGATCTTGCCCTTGCCGTCCGCCTGGGCCTTGGCGCGCGCCGAGTTGTAGACCTTCTCGAAGACGCGCGGCACACCGAGGATCAGCGTCGGCCGGAACGCGGCCAGCTCGTCGGTGAGGTTCTTGATGTCCGGGACGCAGCCCAGCTTGATCGGCGCGATCATCGGCGCGATCTGCACGAGCCGCCCGAAGACGTGCGCGAGCGGGAGGAAGAGCAGGACGGAGCACTCGCCGGTGCGGAACAGCGGGCGCAGCCGCTCCACGATGTTGCCGCACTCCGCGAAGAAGGAACGGTGGGTCAGGACACAGCCCTTGGGGCGGCCGGTCGTCCCGGAGGTGTAGACGATGGTCGCCGGGTCGTCCGCCTTGGCGAGCGAGCTGCGCTCCTCGACGGTCTCGTCGCTGACGTCCGCGCCCAGGCGCCCCAGCTCCTCGACACCGCCGGCCTCGATCTGCCAGACGTGTTCGAGGGCGGGCAGCCGGTCGCGCACCGACTCCACGGAGGCCGCGTGCGCGGGCAGTTCCACGATGCAGGCCCGCGCGCCCGAGTCGCCGAGGATCCACTGCACCTGCTCGGGGGAGCTGGTCTCGTACACCGGCACGGTGACGGCGCCGGCGCTCCAGATCGCGAAGTCGAGCAGCGTCCACTCGTAGCGGGTACGGGACATCAGAGCGACCCGGTCGCCGGGCTGCACGCCCGAGGCGATCAGGCCCTTGGCCGCCGCCCGCACCTCGGCGAGGAAGGCGGTGGCGCTCATGTCCGTCCAGGTGCCGTCCACCTTGCGGGCGATCACGGCCACGTCGGGATGCTGCGCGGCGTTTCTGCGGACGATGTCGGTGAGATTTCCGTCCGCAGGGACCTCGTACAAAGCCGGAAGGCTGAACTCGCGCAAGACTGCTGCTCCTCATAGGGCGCCGACGCCACGACTCTGTGTGATGCGACGATGCGGTCCAAGGCTCGGGCAAGTACTCAAGAGATCACATGTTGAAATCCCGAGTACGACTGGACTGCCCGGACGTTACCCGCCGGTATGGCGTCTTCGACAGGGGGGCCCGGCGAGATGTTCCATGCGTCACACGTGGTGGCGTTCCTGCGCGCACAGTAGTCCACGCCCTTCCGCGGGTGCCAGTAATCGCAGGTCCGGCCCCCTCTGTTCACGTTTGGCGCACCCGCCTACGCTTGATCGGCATGGCATCCACACCCGTCGGCCGTCGAAGGACGCGCGTTCATGTGGTCAGCGACGTGCACGGCAACGCCCGCGACCTGGCCCGGGCCGGCGACGGCGCCGACGCCCTGGTCTGCCTCGGTGACCTGGTCCTCTTCCTCGACTACACCGACCACGCGCGGGGCATCTTCCCGGACCTCTTCGGCGTGGAGAACGCCGACCGCATCGTCGAGCTGCGCACCGCCCGCCGCTTCGAGGAGGCGCGCGCGTTCGGTGCCCGGCTGTGGGCGGGCGTCGACGGCGACCGGGTCGCGGTGATCGAGAGGGCTGTGCGCAAGCAGTACGCCGAACTGTTCGCCGCGTTCCCGGCGCCGACGTACGCGACGTACGGCAATGTCGACATGCCGGCCCTGTGGCCGGAGTACGCGGGACCGGGCACCACCGTCCTCGACGGCGAGCGGGTCGAGATCGGGGGCCGCGTCTTCGGCTTCGTCGGCGGGGGGCTGCGGACACCGATGCGGACGCCGTACGAGATCAGCGACGAGGAGTACGCGGCCAAGATCGAGGCGGTCGGCGAGGTCGACGTGCTGTGCACGCACATTCCGCCGGAGGTGCCGGAGCTCGTCTACGACACGGTGGCGCGCCGCTTCGAGCGCGGCTCCCGCGCACTGCTGGACGCGATCCGGCGCACGCGCCCCCGGTACGCGCTCTTCGGCCACGTCCATCAGCCGCTGGTCCGCCGGATGCGCGTGGGGGCGACGGAATGCGTGAATGTGGGGCACTTCGCGGGGTCGGGCCGCCCCTGGGTGCTGGAGTGGTGACGCGCTGACGGCGCGGAAGGCCAGGTGGGGTGACGGCGCGCGCGGCAGTGCGCGGTAGCCTTCACGCTGCACACACGTGCGCACCACCCTCCCTCACCGGACCGCATCTGGAGGAGCCACCGCGATGGCGGAACACACCAGTTCGAGCATCACGATCCAGGCGGCACCGGCTGACGTCATGGCGGTGATCGCCGACTTCGCCCGCTACCCGGACTGGACGGGCGAGGTGAAGGAGGCGGAGGTCCTCAAGTCGGACGAGCTCGGGCGCGCCGAGCAGGTCCGTCTCGTGATGGACGCCGGCGCCATCAAGGACGACCAGACCCTCGGCTACACCTGGACCGGTGACCACGAGGTCTCCTGGACCCTGGTCAAGTCCCAGATGCTCCGTTCGCTGGACGGGTCGTACCTGCTGAAGCCGGCGGGCGAGGGCGTCACCGAGGTCACCTACCGGCTGACCGTCGACGTCAAGATCCCCATGCTCGGCATGATCAAGCGCAAGGCCGAGAAGGTCATCATCGACCGAGCCCTGGCAGGCCTGAAGAAGCGAGTCGAGGAAACCGCCTAGGTTTCTTCGCCCCCTCCGCCCCTGCCCTTCCCGTACCGGGGGGCGCTGCCCCCGGCCCCCCGCTCCTCAAACGCCGGAGGGGCTGGATCTTCCCGGCCGGGGCTGAAAATTTCTCCGGCCGGGGCTGAGGAATCGCGCCCGCGAGGGGCTGCGCCCAAGCCGTCACGCACCCGCGGCGGACGAGCGGACCCACGACGCATCCGCACCCGGGATCCGGCGGGAGGGGCCGTGCCGGTACATCGATGCCCGTCGCCACCGACGGCCACATCTCCGTCCGACGGCGACGGGCTGATGCACCGGCACGGCCCCGACCCACCCACCGGCCGAACCCGCGACGTCGGCGCAGCCCCCCGCACCGGTAGCGTTCACCCTCATGCGCACCATCCTGATCACCGGCCAAGGCGGCACAGGCCGTACCACCGTCGCCGCGGCCACCGCGCTGCAGGCCGCCCGTGAGGGCACCCGCACCCTGGTGCTCACCGCCGACCGCACCGACACCCTCGGTGCCGTCCTCGGCGTCCCCACCGGCCCCGCCCCTGTGGAGGCCGCCCCCGGCCTCACCGCCTGGCGCCCCGACGCGGCCGCCCGCTTCCGCGACGACCTCACCGCCTTCCAGCGGCGCGCCACCACCGCCCTCGACCTCCTCGGCGCCTCCCGCCTGGAAGCCGAGGAGGTCACCCCGCTCCCCGGCGCCGAGGAACTCGCCCTGCTGCGCGCCCTGCGCGACGCCGCGCTGTCGGAGACGTACGGCCTGCTCGTCGTGGACCTGCCCCCGGCCCCCCAGGCCCTCGCCCTCCTCGCCCTGCCCGAGGAACTCCGCCGCTATCTGCGCCGCCTGCTCCCGCCGGAGCGCCAGGCGGCCCGGGCCCTGCGCCCGGTCCTCGGTCGGCTCGCGGGCGTGCCGATGCCCGCCGAGTGGCTGTACGAGACCGCGGGGCGCTGGGACGTCGAGCTGGCCGCCGTGCAGGGCGTGGTCGAGGACCGCGCCACGACCGTACGGCTGGTCGCCGAGCCCGGACCCGCCGGCGCCGACGCCGTCCGCACCGCCGCCACCGCCCTCGCCCTGCGCGGCCTGCCCGTCGACGGCCTCGTCGCGAACCGGGTGCTGCCCGGGGCCACCGACGACACCTGGCTCGGAGCCCTCGCGGCCCAGCAGCGCAAGGCCCTGGAGGAGTGGCGGGAGACGTACGAGGTCCACGAGGTCCCGCACCGCGGCCACGACCCGCGCGGCGCCGAGGACCTCGCCGCGCTTCCCGTGCCCGGCGTCAACACCGCGCCCACCCCTGTCGAGTGGCCCGTCACCGACCGTCTCGCCGAGGACGGCGTGCTCGTCTGGCACATCCCGCTGCCCGGCGCGATACGCGACGAACTCGACCTGATCCGGCGGGGCGACGAACTGGTCGTGACCGTCGGCCAGTTCCACAGGATCGTCCCGCTCCCGTCCGCGCTGCGCCGCTGCACGGTGGCCGGAGCCGCGCTGCGCGAGGGCGAGCTGCGCGTCCGTTTCACGCCGGACCCCGGGCTGTGGCCGCGCGAGAAGTGACCGCGCCGCCGCCGGGGGCACCCGGCACGGTGAACGGGGTACCCCCGTTCGGGTAACGTCGAGAGCAAGGAAAACACAGGCAGGAGTGCCGCCATGAGCGAAGAGCGACCACCGTCCGACGCCGCTCAGGAGGAGACGGCCGACGAGGTGCGTGTCGGGGAAGCGCGCGTCACCGACGACGACGCGTGGGCGACGGCCTGCGCGGAGGACCTCGCCGAGGAGAAGGCCCGCCGCCGCGCCCAGCACGGCCCGCCGCCCGGCTCGGCCGCCGAGGAACTGCGCAGACTCGTCGACGCCGTCGCCGACAAGCTCTCCGGGCTCCAGTCGCCGCTGTTCGGCGCGGCCGCCTCCGGCACCGCCCAGCAGATGGTCAACCAGGTCGTGCAGCAGGCCAGGGCCGCCGTGGAACCGGTGCTGGAGCGCAACCCCGAGGTCTTCGACCACCTCGCCGCCGCGGGCTCGGAACTCCTCGCCGCCTACCGCTCGGCAGTCGAGAACCAGGAGCGCCGCTGGACCACTCGGGGCACGGGATCCCGTGACGACGAGTCCGGTCCGGGCGAGCACATCGACTTGGACTAATCGCCCCCTCGGGTACGGTTGGCCGTAGCGGGGCTCGACCGAAACTGAGGGATTCATGGGACTCACCATCGGCGTCGACATCGGCGGCACGAAGATCGCGGCCGGTGTGGTCGACGAGGAAGGCAATATCCTCTCGACGCACAAGGTGCCGACCCCGGGCACGCCGCAGGCCATCGTGGACGCCATCGCCTCGGCCGTGGAGGGCGCGCGCTCCGGTCACGACATCGTCGGTGTCGGCATCGGTGCCGCCGGATACGTGAACCGCCAGCGTTCGACGGTCTACTTCGCGCCGAACATCGACTGGCGCAACGAACCGCTCAAGGCCGAGGTCGAGCGGCGTGTGGGCCTGCCGGTCGTCGTGGAGAACGACGCGAACGCGGCCGCCTGGGGCGAGTACAAGTTCGGTGCGGGCAAGGGCCACCGCAACGTCATCTGCATCACCCTGGGCACGGGTCTCGGCGGCGGCATCATCATCGGCAACAAGCTGCGCCGCGGGCACTTCGGCGTGGCCGCCGAATTCGGCCACATCCGGATGGTGCCGGACGGACTGCTGTGCGGCTGCGGTTCGCAGGGCTGCTGGGAGCAGTACGCGTCCGGGCGCGCCCTCGTCCGTTACGCCAAGCAGCGGGCCAACGCGACCCCGGAGGCGGCGGAGGTCCTCCTGGGTCTCGGCGACGGCACCCCCGACGGCATCGAGGGCAAGCACATCTCCATGGCCGCCCGGCAGGGCGACCACGTAGCGGTGGACTCCTACCGCGAGCTGGCGCGCTGGGCCGGCGCGGGCCTGGCCGACCTCGCCTCGCTCTTCGACCCGTCCGCCTTCATCGTCGGCGGCGGTCTCTCGGACGAGGGCGAGCTGGTCCTCGACCCGATCCGCAAGTCGTACAAGCGCTGGCTGGTCGGCGGCAACTGGCGTCCGGTCGCCGAGGTCATCGCCGCCCAGCTGGGCAACAAGGCCGGTCTCGTCGGAGCGGCGGACCTGGCCCGGGAGCCCGACCCGATCATGTAGGTCCACCCGCCGTGCACGGCAGCGCCCGCCGCCCCTTCCCGGGACGGCGGGCGCCGCCGTGTGGGCCGCACCCCTCCCCGGGACGGCGGGCGCCCCCGCGTGCCGACGCGCCTCCACGGGCTCGCCCCTCACCCGATCGGGGGCTTCCCCGGGGCGGCGGGAGCACCGCGCCGCCTGCCCGGCACCGCCCGGAGACGGGCCACGCCGGTGCGGGCCATGTGGTTCTTCGGCCCTTCCCGCGGGCCCCCTGCGCGTATCTTGAGCGCCATGCCGACCAGCTCTCCCGCCAGTCCGCTGTCCGTTTCCCGCACCGAGCCCGACGGCTCGGCCGTCATCCGTGTGCTCAGCTACAACATCCGCTCGATGCGCGACGACACCGCCGCGCTCGCCCGGGTGATCAGCGCCTGCGCACCGGACCTCGTACTGGTCCAGGAGGCGCCGCGCTTCTTCCGCTGGCGCAAGAAGCTCGCGCGTCTCGCAGCCGCCTCCGACCTCGTCATCCTGTCCGGCGGCGCCACCGCCTCCGGGCCCGCGCTGCTGTGCACCCTGCGGGCCACCGTGGAGCGCACCGAGGACGTCCTGCTCCCGCTCACCCCGGGGCTGCACCGGCGGGGCTTCGCCACGGCGGTCGTGCGGTTCGGGGGCGCCCGGCTCGGCGTGCTGAGCTGCCACCTGTCGCTCCAGAAGGACGAGCGCTACGAGCAGAGCGGCATGCTCCTCGACCGTCTCGCCGACCTCGGCACCCCGCACGCCGTCGCGGGCGGCGACCTCAACGAGCAGCCCGCGGGACCGGCGTTCCGCCGTCTGGCGGGTGCGCTCCAGGACGGCTGGGCCACCCGCCCCTGGGGCGGTGAGCACACCTGGACGTTCGCGGGGCCCGACCGGCGCATCGACGCCGTCTTCGCCACGCCCGGCGTCGAGGTCCTCGGCTGCGGGGTGCCGCTCGGCCTCCCCGGGGTGAGCGAAGCGGACCTGAGGACGGCCACGGACCACCTGCCCGTACTGGCCGCCCTCAGAGTGCCCGCGTCCTAGCCCACGGCCCGACCCCCGCCGGAGCGCACCGGACCCCTGGAACCCCGCCCGGGGTCAGACCACCGCGCCGCGTCCCGGATCGTCGTGGTCCTCGTCGTCGTCCTTCATGCGCGTCACCAGCGTGGCGAAGCCGCCGAGGAAACCGCCGATGCCGAGCGTGGTCAGCCACCAGGTCATGTCCCAGCCGAGCAGGACGGCCAGCAGGAGCAGGGCGGGGCCGCCGAGCACGCCGAGCCAGGCGAACTTGGCGGTCGTGTCCGCGGCGGGCAGCGGGGGAGGCTCGGGCGGGACGAAGTGGCCCTCGTCGTCCTCGTCGAAGTCGTCCTCGGACGGTTCGGGAGCGTGGTAGTCCCGCGGACCGCCGACGCCCGGAGCGAAGGAGACGGAGCTGCCGAGCGGCTTGACGGGGGAGGGCTTGTCGCCGGAGGAGGCCTCCGGCTCGGTCCCCGATCCCGGAGCCGGGGCCTCGCCGCCCGGGTCGGTGCCGTCCCCGGCGCTCCCGCCGCCGGGCCCGGCGGCGGTGTCGGGGCCGGGCTCGGGGAGCGCCAGGTCCTCGATCGGCCGGAACGGCCGGGAGCCGGGCGGGTCCGGCGGCTCCTCGCCGTACCCCTCGACGATCGACTTCCAGGCGGCCTCCTCGTCGAAGGGCACGCCCTGCTCCTCGCCGGCCGGCTTCCCGCGGGCGTCGCCGGACGGCTCTTCGGCCAGGTCCCCGGCGGACCCGCCGAGCGCGTCGCCGAGCCCCTCGCCGCGAGCCCCGTCGAGCGGCTCGCCGACCGGTACGCCCTTCTCCTCGAAATCGCCGCGGTCCGCGTCGTGCTCAGCCACCGGCTGTCGTCCCTTCCTGTCGGCCCACCCGGCCGGCGTCGGCCTCCCCGCCGGCACCGGGTGCGATCCGGGTGACGAAGGAGTGGCTCTCCTCGAAGATCCGGTCCGCGTCGTGGTCCAACGTCGCGACGTGGTAACTCTGTTCCAGCACGATCTCCGTCACGTCCACGGAGGACACCCGGCCGAGGACGCGCGCCGAGTCGGCGGGCGGGACCACATGGTCCTGCAGGCTGTGCAGCAGCAGGAGCGGCTGGGTGACCTGCGGCAGCTCCGCGTCCACGATCCCGCACAGCCGGTGCATCGAGTACGCCGCGTGCAGCGGCACCCGGCCGTAGCCGATCTCCTCGGAGCCCTCCTTCGCGATGTCGCTCGCGATGCCCTTCGCCGAAGGAACGAGGTGCCGCAGGACCGGCAGCAGGCGCGCGGTGGCGCCGTGCACCTTGTTCAGCGGGTTGACGACCACGACGCCGGCGACCCCGTCGCCGTGCCTGGCCGCGAGCCGCAGGGCCAGCGCGCCGCCCATCGAGAGCCCGAAGACGAAGACCCGCGAGCACTTCCCGCGCAGCGCGCGCAGTTCGCGGTCGACCTCCGCGTACCAGTCCTGCCAGCCGGTGAGCTGCATGTCCTCCCAGCGGGTGCCGTGTCCGGGCAGCAGGGGCAGCGCGACGGTCAGACCGCGTTCGGCGAGATACTCGGCCCAGGGGCGCAGCGACTGCGGGGAGCCGGTGAAACCGTGGCAGAGAAGGACGCCGACCTCTCCGCCCTCGTGGCGGAACGGCTCGGCTCCAGGAAGGACCGGCACCTCGGTCTCCTGTTCATGAGTGGGACGGAAAACGACTCCGGGTGTGCTTCACCGTACGCGACCGTACTGACACCGACCAGGGTCGTCGGGTCCTTCGACGCCGCTCCGGGTTAAGGTCTGATCCACGACACAGGAGGCACGCGGGTGATCTACGGCGCAATGAAGTTTTCCATCGGAGGGCCCCTGAAGCTCGCCTTCAGGCCCTGGGTGGAAGGCCTCGAGAACATCCCCGCCGAGGGCCCGGCGATCCTGGCGAGCAATCACCTCTCGTTCTCGGACTCCTTCTTCCTGCCCGCGGTCCTCGAACGCAAGGTGACCTTCATCGCGAAGGCCGAGTACTTCACGACGCCGGGCCTCAAGGGCCGGATGACGGCCGCCTTCTTCAAGGGCGTCGGCCAGCTCCCGGTGGACCGTTCCGGCGCGCGCGGCGCGGGAGAGGCCGCCATCAAGAGCGGCATCGAGGTGATCGAGCGCGGTGAGCTGTTCGGCATCTACCCGGAGGGCACGCGCTCGCCCGACGGCCGCCTCTACCGCGGCAAGCCCGGCGGTCTCGCGCGCGTGGCCCTCGCCACCGGCGCGCCCGTCATCCCCGTGGCGATGATCGACACGGAGAAGATCCAGCCCCCGGGGAAGCTGATGCCCAAGCTGATGCGTCCGGGCATCCGCATCGGCGAGCCGCTGGACTTCAGCCGGTACCACGGCATGGAGCACGACCGGTTCGTGCTCCGCGCGGTGACCGACGAGGTCATGTACGAGATCATGAAGCTGTCCGGCCAGGAGTACGTCGACATGTACGCGACGGCCGCCAAGCGGCAGATCGCGGAGGCGGCGAAGGCCGGGAAGGACGCCGAGAAGGCGGCCAGGGCGGCGGCCGTCCCGGCGGAGGAGCCGGCCGGCACGCAACGCTCCGGCTCCCGGGAGCGTCCGTAGGGACGTCGGCACTCTGGGGTGGGGGGCATGGCCAAGCGCGAGAGAGTCATGAGGATGTCGGTCGAACAGCCGCTGTGGCGTGCGCTGACCGGTTACCGGGTGCTGACCGTGTTGTACGCGATCGGCCTCTTCGCCACCACGTACGACGAGTTCGCGCGTCCGTGGGTGGCCGCCGCGTTCTTCGCGTTCCTGTTCGTCTGGACGCTGGCCACGCTCCCCAGGGTCTCCGGCGCGGCCCACTGCACCAAGCGGTTCCTCGCCGCCGACCTCACCGTCGCGCTGACCGGCATCCTGCTCACCCGTGTCGCCGACTCCGCCGCGCGCATCGACGCGGGCGGCCCGACGCTGCCGTCGATATGGACGGCCGGAGCCGTCCTGGCCTTCGCGATCAAGGGCGGCTGGCGGTGGGCGGCCTTCGCCTCCACGCTCGTCGCGGTGGCCAACCTCGTCGAGCGCGGTTCCCCGGCGCGGGACACCGTGCACAACGTGATCCTCGTCTGGGTCGCCTCCATCGCCATCGGCTACGTCGTCGAGGTCGCCCGCGCCTCGGAGCGCACCCTCGCCCGCGCCCTGGAGATCGAGGCCGCCACCCGCGAGCGCGAGCGCCTGGCCCGCGACATCCACGACGGCGTGCTCCAGGTCCTCGCCATGGTGCAGCGGCGCGGCAGCGCGCTCGGCGGCGAGGCGGCGGAGCTCGGCCGGATGGCGGGCGAGCAGGAGGTCGCGCTGCGCACGCTGGTGTCCGGCGGCATGGTGCCCGTCTCACGGGTGTCGGAGGACGCGGCGCTCGGCGCGCTGGTACGGGCGGTCGACGAGCCCGACGAGGAGGATCCGGCGGGTCCGCTGGACCTGCGCGCCCTGCTCGCCCCGTACGCCACCGCGCGCGTGACCCTCTCCGAACCCGGCGCCCCGGTGCCGCTCGGTCCGTCCGCCGCGCGGGAGGTGGCCGCGGCCGTCGGCGCCGCCCTGGACAATGTCCGCAGGCACGTGGGCGAGGAGGCCCGCGCCTGGATCCTGGTCGAGGACGAACCGGACGCGGTGATCGTGACGGTCCGCGACGACGGCCCCGGCATCCCGGAGGGGCGGCTCGCCCAGGCCGAGGGCGAGGGGCGGCTCGGAGTGGCGCTCTCGATCCGCGGCAGGCTGCGCGATCTGGGCGGCACGGCGGAGCTGGTCTCCGTACCGGGACAGGGCACCGAGGTCGAACTGAAGGTACCGAAGGACGCGCGGGGGAAGGCGGAGACACGATGACGAAGGCGACGGCGGAGCGATGACGGGCGGGACTGCGGCACAGCAGCGGGCGGGGGAGAACCCCGTCAGGGTCATGGTGGTGGACGACCACCCCATGTGGCGTGACGCCGTGGCGCGTGACCTGGCGGCCGCCGGGTTCGACGTGGTCGCGACCGCCGGCGACGGGGAACAGGCCGTGCGCCGCGCTCGGGCGGTGACACCCGACGTCCTCGTCCTCGATCTGAACCTGCCCGTCAAGCCCGGCGTCCAGGTCTGCAAGGAACTGGTCGGCACCGACCAGTCGCCGCGCGTCCTGGTCCTGTCGGCCAGCGGCGAGCACGCCGACGTGCTGGAGGCGGTGAAGTCCGGCGCGACCGGCTACCTCCTGAAGTCGGCGTCCGCGGAGGAGCTGACCGACGCGGTGCGCCGGACGGCCGTGGGCGACCCCGTGTTCACCCCCGGCCTCGCGGGACTGGTCCTCGGCGAGTACCGCCGGCTGGCCTCGGAACCCGTCCCTGCCGCGGACGCCGACGAGCCGCGGGCCCCGCAGCTCACCGACCGGGAGACCGAGGTGCTGCGCCTGGTCGCCAAGGGCCTGAGCTACAAGCAGATCGCCGAGCGCCTGGTCATCTCCCACCGCACCGTCCAGAACCACGTGCAGAACACCCTGGGCAAGCTCCAGCTCCACAACCGCGTCGAGCTGGTCCGCTACGCCATAGAGCGGGGACTGGACGAGGCCTGAACCCGGCGGATGCCGCCTTCCGGGTGGTCTATTGACCAGATGTCCGACAATTCGCGGAACAGCCCTTCCGCCCCATCCCGAAGTGACCTGGGTCACTATTAGCGTGAGTCCGACAGCCAACCATGGCGAAGGGACTTTCCATGCGGGTCGGAGTACTGACCGGAGGCGGCGACTGCCCCGGGCTCAACGCCGTCATCCGGGGCATCGTCCGCAAGGGCGTGCAGGAGTACGGCTATGACTTCGTCGGCTACCGGGACGGCTGGCGGGGGCCGCTCGAGGGCGACACCGTACAGCTCGACATCCCCGCGGTGCGCGGGATCCTGCCGCGCGGCGGCACGATCCTCGGATCCTCGCGCACCAACCCCCTCAAGCACGAGAACGGCATCCGCAGGATCAAGGAGAACCTCGTCAAGCAGGAGGTCGACGCGCTCGTCGCGATCGGCGGCGAGGACACCCTCGGTGTCGCCGCGCGCCTCGGCGACGAGTACGGCATCGACGTCGTCGGCGTACCGAAGACCATCGACAACGACCTCTCCGCCACCGACTACACCTTCGGCTTCGACACGGCGGTCAACATCGCGACCGAGGCCATCGACCGCCTGCACACCACCGCCGAGTCGCACATGCGCGTCCTCGTCTGCGAGGTGATGGGCCGTCACGCCGGCTGGATCGCCATCCACTCCGGTCTGGCCGGCGGCGCGAACGTCATCCTCATCCCCGAGCAGCGCTTCGACGTGGACCAGGTCTGCGCCTGGGTGACCTCGCGCTTCAAGGCGTCGTACGCGCCGATCGTCGTCGTCGCCGAGGGCGCCATGCCGAGGGACGGCGAGATGGTCCTCAAGGACGGCAGCCTGGACTCCTTCGGACACGTCCGGCTCTCCGGCGTCGGCGAGTGGCTGGCCAAGGAGATCGAGCGGCGCACCGGCAAGGAGGCCCGCACCACGGTCCTCGGGCACGTCCAGCGCGGCGGGACGCCCAGCGCCTTCGACCGCTGGCTCGCCACCCGCTTCGGGCTGCACGCCATCGAGGCCGTCCGCGACGGCGACTTCGGCAAGATGGTGGCGCTGCGCGGCACCGACATCGTCCGCGTCCCGATCGCGGAGGCCACCGCCAGGCTGAAGACGGTCGACCTCTCCCTGTACGAGGAGGTCGGGGTGTTCTTCGGCTGACGGCACCGCCGGGCCGCGCCCGCACGGCTCCGGGGTACGGGCCGTAATATTCGGTCCGTACCCCAGCACGGGAGAGACCGGTGGAGATCCTTGCGTTCGGCGTCCAGTCCGACGAGAAGCCCCTGATAGAGAAGGCCTTCGCGGGACGTCACGAGGTCCGCTGCCTCGACGTCTTCCTCAGCGAGGACACCGCCCCCATCGCGGCCGGCTACGAGGCCGTGTCCACCAGCGTCAACTGCGCCCTCGGGAACCGCGTCCTGCAGACCCTGACGACCGGCGGCACCCAGTTCGTCACCCAGCGCTCCACCGGGTTCAACAACATCGACCTCGACGTCGCCGAGCGCCTCGGCATGACCGTCGCCCGGGTCTCGTCGTACTCCCCCTACTCGGTCGCCGAGTTCGCCTGGACCCTCGGCATGGCCGTCAACCGCCGTATCGTGCGCGCCGCCAACCGCACCCGCGACTTCGACTTCCGCCTCGCGGGGCTGATGGGCCGTGACATGCACGGCCGCACCGCGGGAGTCGTCGGCACCGGGAAGATCGGCGAGGCCTTCGCCAGGATCGCCCACGGTTTCGGCATGAAGCTGCTCGGCTGGGACGTCGCCGAGAACCCGGCGTGCCTCGCGCTCGGGATGACGTACGTCTCCAAGGAACGGCTTCTCGCCGAGTCCGACGTCGTCAGCCTGCACGTCCCGCTGATGCCGGGGACCC
Source organism: Streptomyces sp. NPDC058751 (assembly GCF_042746485.1). Taxonomy (NCBI): domain Bacteria; kingdom Bacillati; phylum Actinomycetota; class Actinomycetes; order Kitasatosporales; family Streptomycetaceae; genus Streptomyces; species Streptomyces sp. NPDC058751. Next base: position 72,201 of record NZ_JBHYPZ010000029.1, read on the forward strand.
AGCACCTCATCGACGCCGACGCCCTGCGCGCCATGAAGGACGACGCGATCCTGGTGAACTCCAGCCGCGGCGGCCTGATCGACACCAAGGCCCTCGTCGCCGAGCTGCGCGAGGGCCGCTTCACGGGCGTCGGCCTCGACGTGTACGAGGCGGAGGCCGGACTGTTCTTCCTCGACAAGTCCCTCGAGACCGTCGAGGACGACACCCTGGCCCGCCTCGTCACCTTCCCGAACGTCCTGGTCACCTCGCACCAGGCGTACTACACCGAGGACGCCGTCGGCCAGATAGTCGACGCCACCGTCCGCAACGTCCTCGACTACACCGAGGGCCGCCGCTCGGAGAACGTGCTCGTGCCCCGGAGCTGACCCGTCAGCTCCCGTACCACGGCCGCGCCGTCGAGCGTCAGGACCGACTCCGGGTGGAACTGCACGCCCGCGAAGCCGGGACCGCGCAGCGCGTGCACCTCGCCGTTCGCGGCCCGGCTGACCTCGACGCCGTGCGCCGCGAGCTCCGCCAGCGCCGCGTCGTCGCAGCGGGCCGTGAAGCTGTTGTAGAAGCCGACGGTCTCGGCCCGCCCGAAGAGGTCGATGCGGGTCTGCGCGCCCTGGTACGGCACGTCCTTGCGGACGATCTCCAGCCCCAGCTCGGCGGCGATCAGTTCGTGCCCGAGGCAGACACCGAGGACGCCGTGCCGGTGCTCACGCAGCACGTCGGCCGTCAGAGCGCGCAGGAAACGCATCTTGGGGTCCGCCGCGTCCGAGGGATCGCCGGGACCCGGGCCGAGGACGACGGGACCCTCGTGCGCGCGGACCGCCTCGCGCAGCCCCGGTCCGTCGTAGCGGCGTACCGTCACCTCCAGGCCGGAGGAGCGCAGCACGTGCGCGAGCATCGCGGTGAAGGTGTCCTCGGCGTCCACGACCAGCGCGTGCCCGGTGAGCTCCCGGGACCGCTCCTGCATCCGCAGCCAGAACGGCGCCAGCGAGGCCCGCCGCCCGTCCAGCGACGCCCGCACCCGCGGATCGTCGCCGAGCCCGGGCCGGGCCGCCTCCGGGAGCGGCCGGCCGGGCCGCACCCCCAGCGCCGCCAGCACACCCGCCGCCTTGGCGTGCGTCTCGGCGACCTCGCCCGCCGGGTCCGACCCCCGGACGAGGGTGGCGCCGACCGGCACCCGCAGCCGGCCGTCCGCGTCGATGTCGGCGGTGCGGATGAGGATCGGCGAGTCGAGGGTCTGCGCCCCGGGCCCGCCGTCCGGCCCGTCCTCCCCCCGCCCGACCAGCGCCAGCGCGCCCGCGTAGTAGCCGCGCCCGCCGACCTCGTGACGCTCGATGACCCGGCAGGCGTTCTGCACCGGGGAGCCGGTGACCGTCGCCGCGAACATGGTCTCCCGCAGCACGTCCCGCACGTCCAGCGAGGAGCGGCCCCGCAACTCGTACTCGGTGTGCGCGAGATGGGCCATCTCCTTGAGCCGCGGCCCGATCACCACCCCGCCCATGTCACCGACCGTGCACATCATCTTGAGCTCCTCGTCGACGACCATCGACAGCTCCTCGATCTCCTTGCCGTCGGCGAGGAACGCGAGCAGGTCCTCCGGCGTCGGCCCCCCGGCCGGGTAGCGGTACGTCCCGCTGATGGGGTTCATGACGACCGTCCCGGCGGACATCCGCACGTGCACCTCCGGACTCGCCCCGACCAAGGTTCGCCCACCCGTCTCCCGCCCCCGCCCTTCCAAGGAAGGCCCTTCGGGCCCTTGCTCATCTCCGGTGTGCACGACGAACGTCCAGTACGCGCCCCGCTCGCCGACCAGCAGCCGGCGGAACAGCGCCAGCGCGTCCGCCCGTCCGAATCCCGGGATCCGGCCCTCGTACGTCCGCCGGATCACGAAGTTGGCGCCCTCGCCGCGCCCGATCTCCTCGCGCAGCACCCGCTCGACGATCCCGGAGTACTCCTCGTCGTCGACATCGAAGCCGCCCGCCTCGACACGGACGTCGTGGGCCGGCAGCTCCTCCAGCGCCCGGGCGAGCGGCAGTTCGGCGCGTTCCTCGGGGACGAGCACCGACAGCGGGGTGCCGTCGTCGCGGACGTCGAAGCCGCGTTCGCGGATCTGCCGGAACGGGATCAGGGCGAGGGCCTCGTCGGGGATGTCGGCGAGGCGCTCCACCTCGCGCACCGGCCCCCGCAGCACCTCGACCACCTCGTGGTCACGGCCCGGGGTGCGGCGGCGCAGCAGGGCGAAGGGACGGGGATCGTCGAGCAGGTCGAGCAGGTTCATCGGGTGCGGTCCTTCTCTCGAATCGTGCAGTTCGGAGAGGAACGACCCGGGTCCGCAAACACCGAAGGCCGCCCCTCGGGCGGCCTTCGCGACGTTTTCGTCTACGCGCAGTCAGCGGGCCGCCGGATGAGCGGTCCACCACCAGTTCTGGTTCGAGTGCGCGAACATGCGCCGCACCCTACCCGACGGTGAGGGGCGCGCAACAGCGTGAAACGGTCCCGCGGTGCGTTCGGGCCGTCCGGTCACCGGCCATGGATGGCCAGACAGCCCGAACGCACCGAGAAACGAGAGCCATGCACGCAAGCAGTCCGTCCCGGACCCGCCGCCCCGGCGCCCGCGCCCTGACCGTGCTCCTCGCGGCGGCCGCCCTCACCGCCGGGACGTTCGTCCCCGCGAGCTCCGCCCCGCTCCCGAGCGACGCCGAGGACCTGACCCGGGTCGCCTACCGCGGGTACGTCTTCACCGTCCCCGACTCCTGGCGGATCGTGGACCTGAAGAGACATCCCGAGACCTGCGTCCGCTTCGACCGGCACGCCGTCTACCTCGGCACCCCGGGCAGCGAGCAGAACTGCCCGGCCAGGGCCAGCGGCCGCACCGAGGCGCTGCTGGTCCAGCCGGCTCCCGCGGCGGCCAGGGCCGTCACCGAGAACCCGACGGCCCGCACCTACCGGGCCACCGCCGACCGCATCGCCGTCACCGCGGCCTACGGATACGACCGCGCCCGCATCCAGGAGGTCCTGAGCAGCGCAGGACTGCCCGTCGCCGCCGCCCGGCGCGAGGGGCCCGCGGACCAGCGCGCGGTGGCCCCGCTGCCCAAGGACGCGACCTCCTTCCGCGGCGAGGGCTTCGACGCCTGCACCGCCCCGAGCCAGGCGGCGATGGACGCCTGGCGCGACGACTCCCCGTACGGCGCCGTCGGCGTCTACATCGGCGGGCTCAACCGCGCCTGCGCCCAGCAGCACCTGACCGCCGCCTGGGTGCGGACGCAGTACACGCGCGGCTGGCGGTTCTTCCCGCTGTACGTGGGCCGGCAGCCCTCCTCCGACGGCGGGAGCTGCGGGGGCGGCTGCTCGGCGATCACCAGCCCGGTGCCGCAGGGCACCGCGGCCGCCGACGACGCGGTCAGGCAGGCGGCCGCGCTGGGCTTCGGCAAGGGCACGGTGATCTACAACGACCTGGAGCACTACGAGTCCGGGGGCAAGATCACCGACACGGTGCTCACCTACCTCCAGGCCTACACCGTGCGCCTGCGCGAGCTCGGCTACCGCTCGGGCGCGTACGGCAGCACCTCGTCCCTGGTGTCCGACCTGGTCGCCAACAAGAGCCGCTTCACCCTGCCCGACGTGATCCACTTCGCCCGCTGGAACCGCGCGTCGACCACGTCCGACTCCTCGATCCCCCCGGCCCTGTGGTCCGAGCACCAGCGCGTCCACCAGTACGTGGGCAACACGACCGAGACCCACGGCGGTGTGCGGATCTCCATCGACCGCGACCTCCTCGACGTGGAGTAGGGCCTGTCTTCTCCTTCCCGGGCGGACGCCGGGACCGGTTCCGCGTCCGCCCGGGAGGCAGTCGATCGAGCGCGGTTCGTCTCAATTGATGAGCATGCGAATGGACGCGGGACGCGACCCCGTAATGTTGTCGGGGTGACCGTGAACGCTAAGTCCAGCGCGAGCGCTGGCAACACCTGGCGAGACCTGCCCGCGGCGCAGCAGCCCGAGTACCCCGATGCCGAGGCTCTGCGCGATGTGATCGCGGACCTCGAGTCGTATCCGCCGCTCGTCTTCGCGGGCGAGTGCGACCAGCTGCGCGCCCGGATGGCGTCCGTCGCCAAGGGAGAGGCGTTCCTTCTCCAGGGCGGCGACTGCGCCGAGGCCTTCGACGCCGTGTCGGCCGACCACATCCGCAACAAGCTCAAGACGCTGCTCCAGATGGGCGCCGTCCTCACGTACGCCGCCTCCGTGCCGGTGGTGAAGGTCGGCCGGATCGCCGGCCAGTACTCCAAGCCCCGCTCCAAGGGCACCGAGACCCGCGACGGCGTGACCCTGCCGACCTACCGGGGCGACTCGGTCAACGGCTTCGAGTTCAACGAGAAGGCCCGCGTCCCCGACCCCGAGCGCCTGAAGCGGATGTACAACGCGTCCGCCTCCACGCTCAACCTGGTGCGCGCCTTCACCACCGGCGGTTACGCCGACCTGCGCCAGGTGCACGCCTGGAACCAGGACTTCGTGAAGTCGTCCCCGTCCGGGCAGCGCTACGAGCAGCTCGCGCGTGAGATCGACAACGCGATGAACTTCATGCGGGCCTGCGGCACCGACCCGGAGGAGTTCAAGACCGTCGAGTTCTACGCCTCCCACGAGGCGCTGCTCCTCGACTACGAGTCGGCGCTGACCCGCGTCGACTCGCGCACGGGCAACCTGTACGACGTCTCGGGCCACATGGTGTGGATCGGCGAGCGCACCCGTCAGCTCGACGGGGCGCACATCGAGTTCGCGTCGAAGATCCGCAACCCCATCGGGATCAAGCTGGGTCCGACGACGACGGCCGAGGAGGCGCTGCAGTACATCGAGCGCCTCGACCCGGACCGCGAGCCCGGCCGTCTCACCTTCATCGTGCGCATGGGCGCGGACAAGGTCCGCGACAAGCTGCCCGAGCTGGTCGAGAAGGTCACCGCCTCCGGCGCGACCGTGGCCTGGGTGACCGACCCGATGCACGGCAACACCTTCGAGGCGGCCTCGGGCCACAAGACCCGCCGCTTCGACGACGTGCTCGACGAGGTCAAGGGCTTCTTCGAGGTCCACAAGGGTCTCGGTACGCACCCGGGCGGCATCCACGTCGAGCTCACCGGTGACGACGTCACCGAGTGCGTGGGCGGCGGCGACGAGATCTTCGTCGACGATCTGCACCAGCGCTACGAGACGGCCTGCGACCCCCGTCTGAACCGCAGCCAGTCCCTCGACCTGGCCTTCCTCGTCGCCGAGATGTACCGCGACCAGTAGGAGACCGGCAGGCGGCACGCCTGTCGCGAGCGCCTGAGGTGGGGCGCGGATCACATGCGATCCGCGCCCCACGCCCCTTTTGCGGCTCCTGTGCGCCGGGTAAGGTTAGGTTAGCCTCACCGATCATCGGGACGGCGTTACCCAGCGATTCCGGCGGGAGGTGAACCGCGTGTACGTCTGCAGCTGCTTCGGGGTCACCGAGGACCAGGTGAAGAAGCACGCGGCGGACGGCGCCTGCACTCCGCGGCAGATAGCCTCGGCCTGCAAGGCGGGCACGGACTGCGGTTCGTGCGTGCGCCGGATCCAGGCCCTGCTGGGCAGGGGCTCGTGTCCGCGCCGAGAGCTGGCCGACCGGGGCATGCCGGTGCTCTCCGACGCCCTCGGCGCCGACCGGCAAGAGGCCGCCTAACCCTCCGGCTGCTCGATCAGCTGCGCGAGGTACAGCGCTTCTCCGAGCTTCTCGACCAGTTCGAGCTGGGTGTCCAGGTAGTCGATGTGGTGTTCCTCGTCCGCGAGGATCGACTCGAAGATGTTCGCGGACGTGATGTCGCCCTTCGTGCGCATCACCTCGATCCCGCGCTTGAGGCGGTCGATCGCCTCGACCTCCACCTGGCGGTCGGCCTGGAACATCTCGGTGACGGTCTGCCCCACCCGGACGTGGAAGAGCCGCTGGTAGTTCGGCAGTCCGTCCAGGAAGAGGATGCGGTCGGTGAGCACCTCCGCGTGCTTCATCTCGTCGAACGACTCGTGCCGCGTGTACTTCGCGAGCTTCGTCCAGCCGAAGTTCTCCTGCATCTTCGCGTGCAGGAAGTACTGGTTGATCGCGGTCAGCTCGGCGGTCAGCTGTTCGTTGAGGAATTCGATGACCTCGGGGTCGCCCTGCATCGCAGAGGCTCCTTCCAGGCGGGGTACCGGGCAGATTGCGCCGCATCTTTTCACCGGTGTCCGGGAGCGTCCAGTAAGTGCACGCTTACTCCGAGTTGCCCGAATCCGGCCCGTGCTGGTCATGGGCACTGTTCCGGGTCTGTCAGGATGGAATCATGGGTCAGCCGGTCGAGCGGGAATCTGGGGAGACGGCACAGCCGCAGCTCCCGCCGGGGCAGCGACTCCAGCGCGGCTGGCCGGTCACGCACTACGGTCCCGTCCCCAGGTTCCGCCCCGAGCGCTGGGAGTTCCGGGTCTTCGGCGCCACCGCCGACGGCGGGAAGCAGTGCTGGACGCACGACGAGTTCACCGCCCTGCCGTACGCCTCCGTCGTCGCCGATCTGCACTGCGTCACGAAGTTCAGCATGCTCGGGGCCGAATGGGGCGGCGTCCCCGCCCGTACGATCCTGGAGAAGGCCCCGCCGGCGCCCGCCGTCACGCATGTGATGGTCTGGGCCGAGTACGGGTTCAGCTCGAACCTGCGCCTCGCGGACTTCGCCTCCGAGCGCACCATCTTCGCCACCCACAAGGACGGCGAACTGCTGACGGCGGAGCACGGCTTCCCGCTGCGCCTGGTCGTCCCGCACCTGTACGCGTGGAAGGGGCCCAAGTGGGTGCGCGGCATCGAGTACATGACCGCCGACCGCCGCGGCTTCTGGGAGGAGCGGGGCTACCACAACGTCGGTGACCCCTGGCGCGAGCAGCGTTACTCCTACCAGGAGGAACCCGGGGACGGCCCCGAACTCTGAGCCCCCGGCCCCGGGGTGTTCCCGGGAGGGAGGCGGGTCATCCGTCGCGGAGCTTCTTCAGCCGCTCCACATCCGCCGCGTGCCCTTCCTTCCCGCCCGGCGTCTCGATGACCAGCGGTACGCCCTCGGTGGCGGGATGGGCCATCAGGGCGCGGAACGGATCCTCGCCTATGTGGCCGGAGCCGATGTTCTCGTGGCGGTCCTTGTGTGCGCCGACCACGTCCTTGGAGTCGTTGGCGTGGATCAGCTTCAGCCGCCCCTCGCCGACGGTGTCGACCAGCAGGTCGAGGGTCTGGTGCATGCCGCTCGGCCCGGTCAGGTCGTGGCCCGCCGCGAAGATGTGGCAGGTGTCGAGGCAGATGCCCAGCCTGGGGTGCGCGTCCAGGGCCTCGAAGTAGGGCCCGAAGTCCCAGGTGCGCGAGCAGAGGGAGGAGCCCTGGCCGGCCGTCGACTCCAGCAGGAGGAACGGGTCGTCGTCATGGGTCAGCTCGTCCAGCAGCGGCAGCAGGTGGGTCCGTACCTGCTTCAGCGCGACGGAACGGTCCCGGCCGCCGGTGGCGCTCCCGGTGTGCACGACCACTCCCAGGGCGCCGATCTCCCGGCCGCGCCGCAGCGAGTGCCGCAGCGACTCCACCGACTTCTCGACCGTCGCCTCGGTGTGCGAGCCGAAGTTGATCAGATATGGGGCGTGGACGTACGCGGGGATCGATCCGGCGGCGCACGCGGCGCGGAAGTCCTCGTCCTGCCGGGGGTTCCCGGCGGGCGTCGCCCAGCCGCGCGGGTTGGCGACGAAGACCTGGACGGCCTCGGCCGCGAGGTCACGGGCGTAGGCCAGACCGACGGAGGCGAGGCCGCCGGCCACGGGGACGTGGCCGCCGACGGGGTTGCGGAGCTGCTTGCTGGTCACACCCGCAAGGGTGTCACGCGCCGCGGGGCACCCGTCCCCGGGTGGGCCCGTCACCCGCCCCCGGACGGCCCGTGCGTCCCCGCCGTCCGTCGGCGGACCGGCTCAGCGGATCTGGATGGTGATCGTCGAGCCCTTGGGAGCCGTGTCGCCGCCCTTCACGGACTGCTTCTTGACCGTGTCCCCGAAGAACCCGAGAATCCCGCGGTCCTCGTCGACCTCGAACCCGGCGGCCTCGAGCGTCTCGGTGGCGTCGTCCACGTTGTCGCCCACGACGTCCGGGACCTCGACCATCTCGGGGCCCTTGGAGAGCGTCAGCGTCACCGTGTCGCCCGTGGCGGCCTCACGGCCCGCGCGCGGCGTCTGCTGGGCGACCTGGCCCTTGTCGAACTCCGATTCGACCTGTTCCGCGGCGATCTTCACCTTCAGGCCCGCGTCCTCCAGTTCCGCGGTGGCGTCCTCGACCGACGAACCGGTCACGTCGGGCAGTTCCACCGGGGCGCCCTTGCTCACCACGATCGCGATCGCCGAACCCGAGTGCCGCGCGGTACCCGCGGCCGGATCGGTGCCGATCACGAAGCCCTTGGTCACGTCCTGGCTGAACTCGCGGGTGACCATGCCCGGGGCGAGGCCGTCGCCCTTGAGCACCTCCCGCGCCTTGAACAGGGCGAGGCCCTTCAGGTCCGGCACCTTCACCGTCCGGGGGCCGTCGGAGAGGGTCAGCGTCACGGAGCCGTTGTCGCGGATGCGCTGGCCGACACCGGGGTCGGTGCTGATGACCGTGCCCCGCTTCACCGTGTCGCTGTAGGCGTGCTCGACCCGCTTGACGTCGAGCCCGGCGCCCTTGAGCTGGTTCCTGGCCTGCTGCTCCGTCTTCGCCAGGACGGGCGGGACCTTGGTGAACTGGCCCGAGTTGATGTACCAGACACCGGCGCCGAGGCCGAGCACCAGCACGATCGCCGCGACGACCAGCAGCGTCCCGCGTCTCCGCGGCCTCGTGTCCGCGGCCTGCTGCGGGACCGGCGAGGTGGTGAACGGGCTGCTCTGCTCGAACCGGCTGGTCCGGTCGACGGAGTTGTCGTCCTCGTTGACGGGCAGCAGACGGGGGACGGACAGCGACCGGGGGATCACGCTCGTACGGTCGTCGGCGTTGTCGTGGCTCACCGACAGGGCGCCCGGCGGGATCGCGTCCAGCTGCTCGGCGGTGAGACCGGCCCGCGCTTCGAGGACCTGGCCGAGCAGGGCCACCGCGTCGGCCGGGCGGAGCTCGGGATCGCGGGCCGTGGCCGCGGTGACCAGCTCGTCCAGCGGGTGCGCCAGGCCGGGCACGACGGCCGACGGCGGCGGCACGTCCTCGTGGAGGTGCCGGTAGAGCACCTGGGCGGGGGAGTCCGCGGTGTGCGGCTTGGCGCCGGTGAGCATCTCGTAGAGGACGACACCGCAGGCGTAGACGTCGACCCGGGTGTCGGAGGTGTTGTGCTCGATCTGCTCCGGGGCGAGGTACGACACGGTGCCGAGGACGGTGCCCGTCGTGCTGGTCACCGTGTCCACGGCACGGACGAGACCGAAGTCCGCGACCTTGACCCGGCCGTCGTCCCCTATCAGGACGTTCTCCGGCTTCATGTCACGGTGCACGAACCCGGCGCGGTGGGCCGCGCCGAGCGCGGCGAGTACCGGCTCCAGGATGTCGAGCGCGGCCCGTGGCTGCAGGGCGCCGCGCTCGCGCAGCACGTCGCGCAGGGTGCACCCGGCGATGTACTCCATGGCCAGATAGACGTACGACCCGTCCGCCCCCTGGTCGAAGACCTGCACCACGTTCGGGTGCGCCAGCCGGGCCACCGACTTGGCCTCGCGGATGAACCGCTCGACGAACGAGGCGTCGGCGGCCAGCGCCGGGTGCATCACCTTGAGCGCGAGCACGCGGTCGAGGCGGGTGTCCAGGGCCCTGTAGACCGTGGCCATCCCGCCGACCGCGATCCGTGCCTCGACGCGATAACGGCCGTCGAGCACGTGTCCGACAAGCGGGTCCTGAAGGGTCGTATCCACGCAGGTGAGTCTACGAGCCGCCACCGTCACGGCGCCCCGTTCGGCCGATACGGGGGCCCGACTGCAGCCGAGCTGTGACGCGCGCCGCACGTGCGAAGTCCTGTTCGTCGCACGAATGTCTGATCATGCCCCGTCTGTCACCGCAAGGCCACAACACGACAACCACCCCGCCGGACCGGCCGGAAACCGACGCCGGGCGGCCCGGAGTGCGCAGGACGGGGCGGAAGACGGCGGAACGCGGGGTGGACCGCCCGCCGGGACGCGGGGCCGTCCGGCCGTCAGAACGCGGGGCGTTCGGGGTCCAGCGCGGCCCTGCCCTCCACGGGGGAGGACGCCGTGGCGAAGTGCCGCCGCGGGATGCGCCCCGCCCGCCGGGCCAGGCGCCCCGCCTCCACCGCGTGCCGCATGGCCTCCGCCATCAGGACGGGCTCCTGGGCCCGCGTCACCGCCGAGGCCAGCATCACCCCCGCGCACCCCAGCTCCATCGCGAGCGCCGCGTCCGAGGCCGTGCCCGCTCCCGCGTCCAGGATCACCGGCACGCGCGCGTGCTCGACGATCAGCTCGAAGTTGTGCGGGTTGCGGATCCCGAGCCCGGAACCGATCGGCGAGCCGAGCGGCATGATCGCCGCACAGCCGGTGTCCTCCAGCTTCCGCGCCAGCACCGGGTCGTCGTTCGTGTACGGCAGCACGGTGAAGCCGTCGTCGACCAGCGTCTCCGCCGCGTCCAGCAGCTCGATCGGATCGGGCAGCAGCGTGCGCTCGTCGGCGATGACCTCCAGCTTGACCAGATCGGTGCCCAGCGCCTCGCGCGCCAGACGGGCCGTCAGCACGGCCTCGCCCGCGGTGTGGCAGCCGGCCGTGTTCGGCAGGACGCGGATGCCCAGCCGCGTGAGCACCGACAGGACCGAGCCGTGCACGGACGGGTCCACGCGCCGCATCGCGACCGTCGTCAGCTCCGTGCCGGACGCCACCAGGGAGCGTTCCAGCACGTCGAGGCTGGGCGCGCCGCCCGTCCCCATGATCAGCCGCGACGTGTAGGCCGTACCGCCGAGGACGAAGGGGTCGTCTGCCATGGGTCAGCCTCCTTGGACGGCGGTGAGGACTTCGACGCGGTCACCCTCGGCGAGCGGGGTGGACGGCCACTCGGCGCGCGGGACGACGGTCTCGTTCAGGGCGGCGGCCACCCCCGACGACGAGGGGGTGAGGGTCGCGACGAGCGTGCCGAGAGCGGTTCCCGCGGCGATCCGCCGCCGCTCCCCGTTGACGACGACGTTCATACGGGCGTCTCCATCGCGGGCGTCTCCATGAGGGCCGTGGCGCCGAAGCGCAGGGGGGTGAAGGGCCGGGCTTCGGCGGGGAGACCGCCGGTGGTCAGCACGTGGGCCATCACGTCACCGGTCACCGGCGTCAGGAGCACGCCGTTGCGGTGGTGCCCGGTGGCCAGCAGCAGTCCGTCGAGGGCGCTCGGGCCGAGCAGCGGGGCGTTGTCCGGCGAGGCGGGGCGCAGGCCCGCGCGGGTCTCGGTGAGCGGCAGTTCGGTGATCCCGGGGATCAGCTCGTGGGCGTCGCGCAGCAGTTCGTACACGCCGCCCGCCGTCACGGTGGTGTCCCAGCCCAGCTCCTCGCTGGTCGCGCCCACCACGAGCTCGCCGTTCTCGCGCGGCACCAGGTAGACCTGGCTGCCGCGCACCACCGCCCGCACGGTGCGTTCCAGGAAGGGCGCGAGGTGCCGCGGGACGGTCAGCCGCAGCACCTGCCCCTTGACCGGGCGCACCGGCGGCACGACGTCGTCGGGGACGCCCGCCAGGCGCCCGCTGAGGCTGCCCCCGGCGAGCACCACCCGGCCCGCTCCGAGCTCGGTGCCGTCCGTGGTGACGACCCCGGCGGCCCGCTCCCGTACGACGCTCAGACGCTCCGCCCAGGTCCGGTGCGTCACGACCCCGGCCCGCTCGCACGCGGTGACCAGCGCGGCGGCGAGGCACCGCGGGTCGATCTGGTGGTCGCCGTCCACCCGCAGACCCCCGCGCACGCCGGGCGCGAGCATCGGCTCCAGACGGCGGCACTCACGGCCGCTCAGCCACTCCGACTCCAGCCCCGAACGCACCTGGAGCGCGTGCAGTTCCCGCAGATGGGCGCGGTCGTCGGCGTCCAGCGCGACGGCCAGCGTGCCGCTGCGGCGGTAACCGAGGTCCTGGCCGGTGGCCTCGGTGAGCTCGGCGGCGAAGTCCGGATAGCGGCGCGCCGAGGCGAGGTTGAGGCCCAGCAGGGTCTCCTCGCCGAAGTGCAGCTCGGTGACGGCGGCCAGCATCCCGGCCGCGACCTGCGCGGCCCCGCCGCCCGGCTCGGGGTCCACGAGCGCGGTGGTGAACCCGCGCTGCGCGGCCCGCCAGGCCGTCACCAGACCGATGATCCCGCCCCCGACGACGAGGACGTCCGAAGAACGTGAAGACGGCATGGGCGTCCAGCCCCTCCCTTCGCCGGCATGACCCGGATCAGGTTCGTACGGTCGGAGGCCGCCCAGCCTCCCTCTCAGCCCGGTGCGCCCGGGCTCCCGCGAGTGCTTTACGTTGGCCACCCTAGCCCGCCCCCGTCCGTCTCGGTAAGGGAGTCTCCGCTCATGGCACGACCGCTCGACGGCCTCGTCCTCGTCCCCGTCGCCGACCAGGCGCCGGGCCAGGTGGGCACCGGCACCCGGTTCGCGTACCACGAGGAGGACGGCGTGGTCTGGGCCGACTACGCGGGCGGCGACGTCGTCCGCGGACACCTCGTGGGCACCCGGGAGGGCGACCGCGTCGACTTCCGGTACGTGCAGCTCGGGCGCGACGGGACCACCGCCTCGGGCCACTGCGTGTCCCTCGTCGTGGAACTGCCCGACGGCCGCGTGCGGCTGGAGGAGACCTGGACGTGGGAGTCGCGTCCGGGATCGGGGACGAGCGTGGTGGAGGAACCGCGCGGGAGCCGTCGTGTGGAAGAGGTCACCGAGCACGTCCACTGACTGACGGATCGTCACGTGTCTATGGTGATCAGGTGAGCGATCAGACGCAGTCACAGTCCCCGTCGCAGAGGTCCCCGGTACGGCGGGTCGTCGTGGTGGGCGCGGGCATGGCCGGGGTGCAGACCGCGGTCGCCCTGCGCGAACAGGGCTTCGCCGGCACCGTCACGCTGATCGGCGCGGAGCCGCACCAGCCCTACGACCGGCCGCCGCTGTCCAAGGCCGTCCTGCTCGGCAAGGCGGAGGGTTCCGCCTTCGACGTCGACTTCGAGGCCCTGGACATCGAGCTCAGGCTGGGCAGCGAGGCGCTCGGGGTGCGCCCCGGCGACCACGAACTGGACACGGACGCGGGAGCGGTCCCGTACGACGCCCTGGTCCTCGCCACCGGAGCCGAACCGATCCGGCTCCCCGGCGCCGAGGGCGTGCCCGGCGTGCATCTGCTGCGCACCCTGGACGACGCCGACCGGCTGCGCCCCGTCCTCGCCCGCCAGCACGACATCGTGGTGGTCGGGGCGGGCTGGATCGGCGCCGAGTTCGCCACGGCGGCGCGCGAGGCGGGCTGCGCGGTCACGGTCGTCGAGGCCGCCGACCGGCCGCTCGCCGGGGCGCTGCCCGCCGAGGTGGCCGCCCCCATGGCCGCCTGGTACGCGGACAGCGGGGCCTCGCTGCGCACCGGCGCGCGCGTGGAGCGCGTCGAGCCCGGCGCGGTGGTCCTGGACGACGGCTCCCGGGTGCCCGCGGGCGCCGTCGTGGTCGGGATCGGCGCGCGGCCCGCCACCGCCTGGACCGCAGGCTCCGGCATCGAACTCGGCGCCCACCGCGAGATCGTCGCCGACGACCACCTGCGCACCTCCCTGCCGGACGTCTACGCGGTCGGCGACTGCGCCTCCTTCCCGTCCGGACGCTACGGGGAGCGCCTCCTCGTCCACCACTGGGACAACGCCCTCCAGGGCCCGCGCACGGTCGCCCTGAACATCGTCGGCCAGACGCCCGCCGCCTACGACCCCGTGCCGTACTTCTGGTCCGAGCAGTTCGGCCGTTTCGTGCAGTACGTCGGCCACCACACGCCGGCCGACACCCTGGTGTGGCGCGGCGACCCCGCGGGCGCCTCCTGGTCGGTGTGCTGGCTGCGCGGGGCGCGGCTCGTCGCCCTCCTGGCGGTGGGCCGCCCGCGGGACCTCGCCCAGGGCCGCAGGCTGATCGAGGCGGGCGCCGCCATGGACCCGGAACTGCTCGCGGACCCGGCGAGGCCGCTGAAGGGAGCCACGGCCTGATCCGTCACCCCGGGTCGGACGCCCTCGGCTTCCGACTGTCGGTGCGGGATGGCACGCTTGTCCCGTGACCGAGATTGACGCAAAGATCGATGCTCTCGTCCCCGCCTGGCTCACCCTCCCCGACATCGCCGAACAGATCGGCGTCGAGGTGACACGCGTCCGGCAGCTGGTCAAGGAAGGCCAGCTGATCGCCGTACGCCGTGGTGAGAACCGCGCGCTGCACGTCCCCGCCGACTTCATCGACGTGGCCGAGCAGAAGGTCGTCAAGGGCCTGGCCGGCACCCTGACGCTCCTGAGGGACGACGGCTTCTCCGACGAAGAGGCCCTGGAGTGGCTCTTCACCCCCGACCCGACCCTGCCCGGCACCCCCGCGCAGGCTCTCAGCGAGAATCGCGGCACGGAGGTGAAGCGCCGCGCCCAGGCGCTCGCCGTCTGACCTGACAGAGACCGTCCGGCACGGGGAGAGCGGCGGCGGGACCGTCCCGGCCGCCGCGCTCCCCGCGCACCGACAACGGGGGACCACGCATGCCCGAGAACGCCGCCACGACCGCCCGGGACCGCCTCGCCGACGCCCGCGTCTACCTGTGCACGGACGCCCGCAGACGCCAGGGCGACCTCCCCGGGTTCCTCGACGCGGTCCTCGCGGGCGGCGTCGACATCGTGCAGCTCCGCGACAAGGGCATGGAGGCGGGGGAGGAGCTGGAGCACCTGGAGGTCTTCGCGGACGCCTGCGCCCGGCACGGCAAGCTCCTCGCGGTCAACGACCGGGCGGACGTGGCCCACGCCGCCCGCGCCGACGTCCTGCACCTGGGCCAGGGAGACCTGCCGGTCCCCGCGGCCCGCGCGATCCTCGGCGACGACGTGCTCGTCGGCCGTTCCACGCACTCCGAGGCCGAGGCCGCGGCCGCCGCCGTCCAGGAGGGCGTGGACTACTTCTGCACCGGCCCCTGCTGGCCCACCCCCACCAAGCCCGGCCGCCACGCACCCGGACTCGGCCTGGTCCGCGCCACGGCGGCCCTCGGCACCGCCCGCCCCTGGTTCGCGATCGGCGGCATCGACCTCGGCCGGCTGGACGAGGTGCTCGAAGCGGGCGCCCGCCGCGTCGTCGTCGTACGGGCGATCACCGAGGCGGACGACCCGGGCGCGGCGGCGGCCGAATTCGCGAAGCGGCTGCGCGCGTTGTGAGGGCCCGGCGGCCGTACGCCGGGCGTCGCGGAGGGGCAACCGTCCGAGGGGTGGACAAGAAATCGACAGATCGGACAAAAACCAGCGGTTCGGTTGGGGGAGCGGCGCCCGCTGGCTAACCTGCCGATATGGCCCTCGGATCCGCTTCCACCAGGACTGACCGCGCGCGCACCGTGCGCGACATGCTCGCCACCGGCAAGCAGACCTTTTCCTTCGAGTTCTCGGCGCCGAAGACCCCCAAGGGCGAGCGGAACCTGTGGAACGCCCTGCGGCGGGTCGAGGCCGTGGCGCCCGACTTCGTCTCCGTGACCTACGGGGCCGGCGGTTCCACGCGGGCCGGCACGGTCAAGGAGACCGAGCAGATCGTCCTCGACACGACCCTCACCCCGGTCGCGCACCTCACCGCGGTCGACCACTCGATCGCCGAGCTGCGCAACATCATCGGGCAGTACGCGGACGCGGGCATCCGCAACATGCTCGCGGTGCGCGGGGACCCGCCCGGCGACCCCATGGGCGAGTGGGTCCCCCACCCCCAGGGGCTGACCTACGCGGCCGAACTGGTGCGCCTCATCAAGGAGTCCGGCGACTTCTGCGTCGGGGTCGCGGCCTTCCCGGAGATGCACCCCCGGTCCACGGAGTGGGACCTCGACGTGTCCCACTTCGTCGACAAGTGCCGCGCCGGCGCCGACTACGCGATCACGCAGATGTTCTTCCAGCCGGAGTCCTACCTCCGTCTGCGTGACCGTGTGGACGCGGCGGGTTGCGAGACACCGGTCATCCCTGAAGTCATGCCCGTGACAAGTGTGAAGATGTTGGAACGGCTGCCCAAACTCTCGAACGCTTCGTTCCCGGACGTCCTGAAAGAGCGGATCCTCACAGTCAAAGACGATGCGGCGGCTGTACGCTCGATCGGGATCGAGTTCGCTACGGAGTTCTGTGCGAGGCTGCTGGCCGAGGGAGTCCCCGGACTGCACTTCATCACGCTCAACAACTCCACAGCGACACTGGAAATCTACGAGAATCTGGGCCTGCACCACCCGCAGCAGGCCTAGACCGGCCGCACCCGCGTACGACACACTGCGTAGCGGCCACTGGGAGAGGGGCGTACATGGGCTTGACGGTCCTCTATCTGGCATTCGGCATCGTCGCGCTGTGGCTGCTCGGTGAGGTGCTGCTGCAGTACAAGGCGAGGCTGCGCTTCAGGCTGCTCGCCTTCGTCGGCTTCCTCGGCGTGGTGCTCGGCGTCCTGATGCACTCGGTCGTGGTCATCGGTCTGGGCGCGGCCGCCTTCACGGTCGGCCAGACCTATGTGACGCTGTCGTTCCGCCAGGGCTTCGCGCAGGGCTGGGCCATCAAGGGCCCCTCCGCCGAGGACGGGCCCGGCAGCCTCCTCAAGCGCCGCCGGGGCGAGCCGGAGGACACGGACCAGGCGGAGGAGGGCTCCGACCTCGAAGAGGTCGAGGTGGCCGCCTACCGCCGCGAGGACCCGTACGCCGACGAGGACGACGTCTTCACGCCCGCCCCGTCCGACCGCTTCACGCCCCCGGAGCCGGCCGAGCCCACGGCCGCCGAGTCGACCTCGGTGTACGAGCCGCAGCCCCTGCCCGAGGAGACCGGCACCTACGGTGTCTACGACTCCACCGCGTACGCCGCCGCCACCGACCAGTCCTACGCCGGCGCGTCCGCCTCCCAGGACCAGCAGGTCTATTCGACGGGCCAGAACGAGCAGGTCTATTCGACGGGCCAGAACCAGCAGGCCTACGCGTACGACGGCTACACGGGCTACGACCAGCAGCAGTACGGCTACGGCACCGACCAGCAGCAGTACGCCGGCTACACGGACCCGTACACCGGCCAGCAGACGTACACGGGCGCCACGTACGACCAGAGCGCCTACAACGGCGGCGACCAGGGCTACGCCCAGCAGCAGAACTACGGCCAGGACCAGTACGCCACCGGCACGTACGGCGGCGAGACCCCGGCCAGCGGCGTCTGGGTGCCGCAGCAGCGCACCGACGAGTACGGCGGGGAACTCCCGCCCGAGCAGCAGCAGTACCCCTACCAGGGCAACGGCAACGCCGGGTACGACGAGCAGCAGTACCGCTACTGACCTGCCGGACGGCGGCCCCGGGTCTCCCCGCGCCGTCGTCCGCCCGTTCCCCTACTGCGAGCCCTGGAACCCCGGCCCTTCCACGATCAGCCCGGCCACCAGGGCGCCCGACATCCCGGCGTGCGGCAGACCGCCGCCGGGGTGTGCCCAGCCCCCGGCCGCGAACAGCCCCGGTACCCGCGTGGTGTTCGACGGGTGCAGCAGCCGGCCGTCCCCCGCGGCGAGCGCCGGGGCGGGCACCGCGCCGCCCTCCGCGCCGGTCTCCTCCGCGATGTCGGCCGGGGTACGGACCTCGTGCCACAGCAGCCGCTCGCGCAGACCCGGCAGGGCCCGCCCGGCGGCGTCGAGGACCCGCTCCACGTCCTCCTGCGACACCCGGGCGCCGGACGGGACCGTGACGGTCAGGGCGACCGCCTCGTGCTCCGCGTCCGGGACGAGCGCCGGGTCGTCCGGACGCGCCACCACCACGGTCGGCGCGGCGGGCACCCCGGGACGCTCCCCGAAGAGCCGCTCCAGTTCGCCGTCGCGGTCGGCCGAGTGGACCACCGTGCGGTGCGCCGTCCCGGCCGGACGGCCGCCGCGCAGCGCGAGCAGCAGCGTCAGCCTGCCGGCCGCGCCCGGCTGCGGCGGCACCTCGTCACCGCCCCGGAGCGCGGCCCCGGTCACCAGACCGTCCAGGACGCCCGGCGCCACGCCCGCGACCACGAAGTCCGCCTGCTCGAAGGCCCCCGAGGTCCCCGGCCCGTCCCCGGTGCCGGAAGCCGCGGAGCCGTCGCGGGAGAGCTCCACGCCGGCGGCCCGGCCGTCCCTCTCGACGATCCGCTCGACCGGGGTGTCGAACCTGAACTCGACCCCGCGCTCCAGACACCGCTCGTACACGGCGCGCGCCAGCTCCCGGATGCCGCCGCGCACGTACCAGGTGCCGAAGGCGTGGTCCATGTACGGCAGCACGGCGGCGCTCGCCGGCGTGCTGTGCGGGTCGAGCCCGTACGCCAGGGCGTGGCTCTCCAGGAGGGCCGTCAGGCGCGGGTCGCGCAGTTCCCGGGCGGCGACCTCAGCGAGGGTCCCGGCCCGGCGGGTGCGCAGCAGTCTCCTGTGGGGCACCGAGGGGTAGGGCTCGCGCTCGGCCAGCACCGTCCAGTTGGGCCACAGGGGCTCCTCCAGGAGCGGCCGGCGCGAGCGGTCCCACGCCTCGCGGGCCCGCACCAGGAAGTCGCCCCAGCGGGCGCCCGCGCCGTCGCCGAGCGCTTCGTCCAGCGCGGTGAGCACACCCGCGCGCGAGACGTTCGGCAGGGACACCCGGGTGCCGTCCGCGAAGACGTGGTCGGCCGACGGGTCGACCCGCACCAGCTCGACGCACTCCTCCAGGGGCCGCTTCCCGGTCTTGACGAACAGGTCGCGGTAGACCGCCGGCACCGGGAGCAGCCCCGGGCCCGTGTCGAAGGCGAAGCCGTCCCGTTCGAAGCGGCGCACCGCACCGCCGTACGTCTCCGTCCGCTCGTACACCACCACCCGGTGGCCCGCGACGGCCAGCCGGGCGGCGGCCGCCATCGCGCCCATCCCGGCGCCGATCACCGCGATCCGTCCCATGGCGGCGACTTTATCCGCCCCCGCCGGCAGTCCCGTCAGCCGCCGTCCGTCCACGGCGCACCGCCGGGCGGCCGGCCCGCCGCCGCGACCGTCCGCCGCTCCTCCCGGCGCTGTGCCCGGCGGCGCAGGAACCGTCTGATGCGCGAGACGAGGAAGCAGAGCACCGTGAGCCCGGTGAGGAGCAGGACACCGGCGACGGTCGCCGCGGCCCAGGGATGGAAGACCGCCAGGGTGATGACGCCCGCCACCCCGAGGTCCTCGGCGATGCTCACGACGATGTTGCTGAAGGGCTCGGGCGAGGTGTTGACCGCCATCCGCGTCCCGGCCTTGACCAGGTGGCTCGCCAGCGCGGTCGAACCGCCGAGCAGGGCCGCCGTCAGGTCCGGGACGGCGTCGCTCTGCCCGGCGAGCAGCGCCCCGACCCAGGCGCCCATCGCCGGCCGGACCACGGTGTGCACGGAGTCCCACACCGAGTCGACGTACGGGATCTTGTCGGCGACCGCCTCGCAGAGGAAGAGGACGCCGACCGTGACCAGGATCTCAGGGCGCTGCAAGGCCTCCGGGACGTCGTCGGTCAGGCCGGTCGCGCCGAAGAGGCCGAGGAGCAGCACCACCGCGTACGCGTTGACACCGCTGGCCCAGCCGCTGGTGAGGACCAGAGGGAGTACGGACACGGAGGGGATCGTAGCCAGTGGGCGACGGGGGTGTCCTGGGTCTGAGCACGTATGCCTGAGTATCCGTACCTACAGGGAGAGATGAGTAGGCGCACGGATGGGCTGCGACCTGCGTGAACGACAGAGTGGAGGCACGGAGAGGGGCGCGGTTCCGGTACCGCCGGCACGGGGCGGCGGAACGGAACCCGCGCCCTTGGCCGCTCCTTCCGCCGGTCCGGCCGGCGGGAGCGAGACACGGGGGACCCGGGGGGACGGCCGAACGGGGGCAGACGGGGGTACGGGGGAGCACGGCGAAGCGCCGGTAGGGACGGCCCGCGGGGGACGCGGCCGGCCGTACCGGCGCTCTCGTGCGTGTGGCGCCCGGTGCGCGGCGGCCGGTCGCGCGTCCGGTGCGGGCCTCGTGGCTCCGGCTCAGCGGTGGCCGCTCACGCGGCCCTGGAGGAGCCGGGACAGCGCCGCGTGGACGTCGTCCAGGGAGCGCTCCGGCTGGAACGCCTGCCAGTCCAGGGCGGCCACCAGGACCATCCCGACCAGTGCCGCCGCCGTCAGCGGGATGTCGATCTCGTCGCTGAGCTCGCCGCCCGCCACCCCGTCGCGCAACACGCCCTCGACGACCGCCACCGCCTGCTGCCGCACCACCATCAGCGTGGACTGCCAGGCCCGGTTGGTGCGCCAGAGCTCCGCCACGTAGAGCTGGGTGAACGCCGGATACCGGCTGATGAAGACGAGCCCGGCCCGGATCATCGCGTCCAGCGCGTCGACCTTGCTGCCGCCGTCCCGGTCGGTCTTCTCCGCCGCCTCCCGCAGCGAGGCGGTGAGCAGCCCGACGCCGTGGCGCAGCAGCTCTTCGAAGAGGACCGACTTGCTCGCGAAGTTGTAGTAGACCGTGCCCTTCGCGACACCGGCCCGCTCGGCGATCTCGTCCACCGTGGTGGCGGAGAAGCCCTGTTCGGCGATCAGGGTGACGGCCGCCTCGTAGAGCTTCTGCCTGGTCGCCTCGCGGCGGCCGCCACCGCCCGCCGTGATGCTGCTGCTTTCCATGGCACCGATTGTCACAGGAGCGCCCGCGCGCGTGGTCACAGGCTCAGCTCCGGATGCAGCCGGTCCAGGGTCCACACCTGCTTGCGGCGCGCCGTCAGGGCGGTGAGCGCGAGCGCGCCCGCCGTGAAGGCCGTCAGCACGGCGCACGCGGTCCCCACCGGTTCCAGGCCGCCGCCGGTGATGAGCCGGCGGAGGGCCTCGACGACGTAACTCATCGGCAGGTAGGGGTGGATCGCGTTGAAGAAGCCCGGACTGGTCTGGACGGGGTAGGTGCCGCCGGCCGACGTGAGCTGGAGCATCAGGAAGGCCAGGACGAGGATCCGGCCCGCGGCCCCGAAGCGGGCGTTCAGCCACTGCACGATCGCCGCGAAGCAGGCCGTCACCAGGAACAGGAAGCCGACCGTTCCCGCCGCCCGCGCCATCTGGAGGCCGACCGCCCAGTGCAGCACCGCCATCAGGGCGGCCGTCTGCAGGACGCCGACGACGGCGACCGGCAGCCAGCCCGCCAGCGCGATGCGCCAGGCCGAGGCGCCCGCCGCGAGAGCGCGCCGGTTCAGCGGCTGGATCAGCATGTACGCGACCATCGCGCCGACCCACAGGGACAGCGGGATGAAGTAGGGGGCGAATCCGGTGCCGTAGTTCGGCGCCTCGTGCAGGTCCTCGGAGGCCATGCGCACCGGGTCGGCCATGACCTCGGTGCGCAGGTCGCGGTCGGACTTGTCGTAGTCGGGGATCCGCTCGGCGCCGTCGTGCAGGCCGCCCGCCAGCTTCCCGGAGCCGTCGACGAGCTTGTACAGGCCGCCGTCCAGGGTGTTCGCGCCGGTCTTCAGCCGGCCGACGCCCTTGTCGAGGGACGTCGCCCCGGTCCTGGCGGTGCCGAGGGCGGAGTGCAGCCGCTTCGCGCCGTCGGCGACGGCTGCGGCTCCCTCGTTCAGCTTGTCGACCTTGGAGACGGCGTCGTCGAGGTCCTCGGAGAGGTGCGGCGAGCGGGCGGCGAGGGCGCGGGCCCGCTTCTCCAGGGTCACCAGGTTCTTGTCCAGCTCGGCGAGGTCGCCGTCCTGGTCGCCGATCAGGACGTTCACGTCGTCGGCGACCTTGACGACGTCGGCCGCGGCCTTCGTGGCCTTCGTCAGCTCGGGACACGCCGGGTCGGGGACCGGCAGGGTCTCGCACCGCGCGCGGTGGACGGCGTCCAGCGCGTCGGAGGCGGTGTGCGCGCCCTTGGCCGCGGCCGGGGCCGTCTTCACCAGGGTGCCGAGGTTGTGGCGGATCCCCGCGGCGGAGTCGGCGACCAGCCGGGCCGCGTCGCCGATCGACTTCTCGTTGTCCTCCAGGAAGGGGCCCACCTCGTCCGCGACCCCGTCGACCTTGTCGGCCAGCGCCCGGGTGCCGTCCGCGACCTGCCGCGAACCGTCCTCCAGGTCGCCCGCCCCCGTGGTGATCTTCCTGAGGCCCCCCGAGAGCTTCCCGCTGCCCTTCTTGGCCTCCTTCAGACCGTCCGCGAGGTCCTTGGAGCCCTTCTTCGCCTTGCCGATGCCACCGCTGAGCCGGTCGGCGCCGTCGGCCGCCTGCACGGTCTTCCCGTGGATGTCGGAGAACGAGACGAAGATCTTGTCGAGGAACGAACGCGAGGCCTTCGTGGAGGCGGCCCTGCGCACCTCGCCGAACACCGTGCGGGAGATCTGTCCGACGATGTAGTTGTTCGCGTCGTTGGTCCGCACCTGGAGCGCGCTCGTCTCGGGCGAGGTCCCGGAGCTGGACGCGATCCTCCTGCTGAAGTCGCCCGGCATGGTCAGCGACAGGTAGTACGTGCCGTCCTCCACGCCCCGGCGGGCCTCGGCCGAGGTCACCTCGTGCCACTCGAAGGTGTCGCTGTCGTGCAGCCCTTCGGTGATGGTGTCCCCGACAGAGAGCCGTCGGCCGTCGGCCGTGGCTCCCTCGTCGTCGTTCACCAGCGCCACGGGGATGCGGTCGAGACGGCTGTAGGGGTCCCAGAACGACCACAGGTAGAGGGCGCCGTACAGCAGGGGCAGCAGCAGGAGCGCGACCAGGGCTGCGCGCGGGAGCTTGCCCCGGCCGAAGCGGCGGAGTTCGAGAAAGGCCAGTTCAGGCGAGCGCATCGGTCGTCTTCCTGTCGTGCTTCCCGCTGTCGCTGTCGCTGTCGCTGTCGGCGTCGGCGTCGGAGGTGCCGGCAGTTCCGGTTCCCGTGTCGGTGGCGTCGGCTTCGGGAGCGGTGCCGGAAGCGACGGCCGCCTTCGCCTTCGTTTCCGCCTCCGTCTTCACGTCTGCCTTCACGTCCGCGTCTGCCTTCGCGGTCGCCTTCGCCTTCGTTTTCGCGTCTGCGTCTGCGTCCGCCGCCGCCTCCGTGCCGGTCGCGGCGCGGGTGACGGTGCTGGTGCTGGTGACGGCGTTCTCCCCGTCGGCGGTCCCCGTCGTGGCGGCCGGTGCGGTGGACACGACGACGGCGCCCTCGGGAGCCTCGCTGCACACCGCCACGACCGTCGTGCCGGACGCGGCGATGGACGCCAACAGGGCCCAGACCTCGGCCCGTTCGGCGTCCGAGAGCTTGAGGTCGGTGTCGTCGACGCCGAGCAGGCGCGGGCGGCCGATCAGGGCCAGCGCGAGCGACAGCCGCAGCGTCTCGACCCGTTCCAGATCGCGCACGGCGGTCCTCGGTCCCTTGGGCAGCGTGTCCGGGTCGAGCCCGGAGGCCGCGAGCGCGGCACCGATCCGTGCCCCGGTCTCGCCCGCCCGCTCGCCGCGAGGCCGCAGCAGGGCGCGCAGCGATCCCCCGAACCGCCGCTGCAGCAGGGCCCGTTCCCGCAGGTGCTCCCCGACGGTCAGCGCGGGGTCGAGGTCCGTGACCCCGGGCACGTGCGCGAGCGCGCTCACGCGGCGCACCGCCGCCAGCTGCTTCGGCAGCCTCGACGGACCCACGGCCGCCGTCCCCTCGGTGGCCTTCATCCGGCCCGTCAGGGCGAGCAGCAGGCAGGTGCGGCCGGATCCCGACGGTCCCTCGATCGCGACGAGCGAACCGGGCTCCGCGTCGAGACGGACCCCGCGGAAAACCCGTCCGCGGGGTCCGTCGAGTCCGAAGTCCTCGGCCGCGAGGCGCAGTCCGTGCGGACCGTCCACAGCTCCCCCCATCCTCTGGAACACATCGAACCACTTTTGAACTGACTGGTCAGTGCAAAAACTAACCCGAACTGTCGATCGAAGCAAAAGCGCAGGTCAGAACGGATTGTCAGTGGCATACCGCACGATGTGCACATACGGCCACAGTGCCGTCACACGACGACAGGAGGTTCGTCATGGCCAGCTCGTCCGCAGCCGCCGCCCGTCGGCGCCGCGCCACCGGCCCTGCCCCCTCACTGCCCGGACCGGCGGGCGACGTCCACCCCGTGCCCCGTCGGGCCACGGCCCCGCCCGCCGCCCTCGACCTGCTCTCCCAGGCCCGCGCCGCCCTCGACGAGGCGGCGGCCCTGGAGACGCCCAACGAGCGTTACGCGACGGCCCACTTGGCCGCGCTGCGCACCGCGGCCGCCGTCCTCGCCGCGCGTGCCCGCCCGGAGCCCGCGTCCCGGCGCCGGGCCCGGATCCGCAGCGCCTGGGAAGTACTCCCCGAGATCGCTCCCGAACTGACCGAGTGGAGCGCGCTGTTCGCCTCGGGAGCCACCCGCCGTGCCCGCGCCGAGGCCGGCATCCAGGGAGCGGCCGGCACCCGCGACGCCGACGACCTGATACGTGACGTCCACATGTTCCTGCGCCTGGTCGAACGCATGCTGTCGCTGCAGCCCGTGCTGCCCCGGCCCGGCCGGGGCCCGGACGGGCCGGGCGGGGCGGGCGGGCCGGGCGGGGCGGGCGGGCCGGAAAGGGGGGTTCCGGGCGCGGGTTGACCGGAGGGACCCCGCGCGGACCGCGGGCGGTCCCGCGCGCGTCGCCCGGGTGACCCGGCGCGCGTGAGACGGGGGACCGGTCACGGCGGCGGAGGCAATAGGGTGGAGGCGCCTGCTGCCTCCCCGCCGGGAGGCCCGAACATCGCTCCGCCGTTCACCGGGCGGTGCCGCGCCGAGGAGTCAACTGCCGTGTCGGACCCGATGCGCCCCCGCGCTTCTCTCCGTACCGCCGTCGTCTGGGAGGTCCTCAAGGACGCCCTGGACCGTCAGGTCAAGGCCGCCGGGCGGGATTCGCTCGACGTGCTCGACACGGGCGGCGGCAGCGGCAACTTCGCCGTGCCCGTGGCCCGCCTCGGGCACCGTGTCACCGTCGTGGACCCCAGCCCGAACGCGCTGTTCGCGCTGGAGCGGCGTGCCGCCGAGGCCGGCGTCGCCGACCGCGTCCAGGGCGTCCAGGGCGACGCCCACGGCCTCTTCGACGTGGTCGAGCGGGGCCGCTACGACGCCGTGCTGTGCCACGGCGTGCTCGAATACGTGGACGACCCGGCCGAGGGCGTCCGCAACGTCGTGGACGCGCTGCGCCCCGAGGGCGTACTCAGCCTCCTCGCCGCAGGCCTGGGCGGTGCCGTGCTGGCCCGCGCCCTCGCCGGGCACTTCAAGGAGGCCCGGCACGCGCTCGACGACCCGGACGGACGCTGGGGCGAGAGCGATCCCGTTCCGCACCGGTTCACCGCCGAGCAGCTCACCTCCCTGGTCGCGGGCGCCGGCCTGCACGTCGCCGCCGTGCACGGCGTCCGGGTCTTCGCGGACCTGGTGCCGGGGGTCCTGGTGGACACCGAGCCGGGCGCCCTGGACGCCCTGCTGAAGCTGGAGGCGGCCGCGGCCGAACTCGCCGCGTTCCACTCCGTGGCCACACAGCTCCATGTGCTCGGTGAGGCTCGAGGGGCCGCAGAGGTCTGAGCGGCCCCACGGTGCGCCGCTGATCAGGGGCTCGGCGGCGGATGGAGTACGCCACAGACCACCCGATCGAGTGCTCGGCGCCGTATGATCGGGGGAGACCGTCCGGCATGACGGGCCGGTCGCTGGGGAATGCACGCCTCAGCGCATCGGGGCGCCGTGCCGGGTTCCGGTCGGCGAATTGGCGTAGAGGGCGGGTTTCACGGGGCCGATTCCCTGCCTATCCTGAAGGGGACCCCCGGTCGCCCCGGCGACTGCACGATGAGGAGGACTCCGTGCCGCTCTCGGAGCACGAGCAGCGAATGCTCGAGCAGATGGAGCGAGCGCTGTACGCCGAAGATCCCAAGTTCGCGACAGCGCTTGAGGGAAGCGGGCTGCGTACGTACACCCGGCGACGGGTCTACCAAGCGGTCGCAGGCTTCCTGGTGGGTATCGCGCTCCTCATGGCCGGAATGGTCGCGGTCCAGATCTGGCTGAGCGTGGTGGGCTTCCTCGTCATGCTGGGCTGCGCGGTGCTCGCCGTCACCGGCTGGCGCAAAGCTCCCAAGCCGGGTGAACAGCCGACCGTTCCGGGCTCGTCCGCCGCTCGCCGGCAGGGCCGACAGCACCGTTCCATGATGGACCGGATCGAACAGCGCTGGCAGCGTCGCCGCGACGAGCAGGGCGGCCACTGAGCCCCGGCCCCGCCGTCGCACACACGCATACGTGAGGGGGGGGGGCCCCCGGGACGGGGTGGAGGCCCCCAACCGGTTCGGTGGTGTGGCCGGGGGCCCC
>NZ_JBHYPZ010000029.1:98594-123404 GCF_042746485.1 Streptomyces sp. NPDC058751
CTGTTTGCCCTGTTTCTACCCGGGTGGGCGGGGCCGCGCCCACGCGGTGGGGGCCCCCTCCCCCCCGCCCCGGCGGTCCAACACACCAAACGGTGGGGGGGCGTCCACCCGGATCCGGGTGGACGCCCCCTCACGTATGCGTGCTTCTGCCGGTCCTCGCCTTCCCGGTCACCGGGACCCACGCCAAGGGCACCCGGCGCCGGTCGGTGGCCGTGCCCCCGCCCCCCCCGCTGCGGGACGCCTGCCCGCAGCGGGGGCGGGGGCTGTCAGCCGTTCTGGCCCGACGGGCGGTGGAGGAGGGAGCGGCGGCGGGCGGACAGACGGGCGCTCAGCTTCGTCCGGGCGGCCGAGGCCATCCAGATCACCCGGACGGCCGAACGGGGCGCGAGGAGAGCGCGCAGCCGCGCGG
Source organism: Streptomyces sp. NPDC058751 (assembly GCF_042746485.1). NCBI lineage: Bacteria > Bacillati > Actinomycetota > Actinomycetes > Kitasatosporales > Streptomycetaceae > Streptomyces > Streptomyces sp. NPDC058751. The sequence goes on from NZ_JBHYPZ010000029.1 coordinate 99,004, forward strand.
GACGGCTCGCGGACGTCCGGAAGGACCTCCCGACCAGTCGCGCGTCGTTCGCGAGGCCCGCCACCGGCCGGGGGTGCGGAGAGTAGAGAACCTGCTCCACGGCCGTGGCCAGCCGGCGCACCGCGGCACCGGCCTCCGGATCCAGGTTCCCGAGCCCGACGATCCGCTCCGCGGCCTTCCTCGGTGTCTGCGACTCCTCCGGCGCGATCCCGTAGTCCCACGCCGTGTCGGTCACCTCCGACCAGGCCCCCAGCGTGTACGCCGCCACCTCCTTCTCGGTGCGGCCGTGGCCGCCGAGCCGGACCGCGCGCACCCGCGTCCGCCACAGCATGGGCAGCAGCGGCACCCCGAGCACCAGGAGCCCGGCCAGCGTCAGTCCGAGTGTCCTGCTCCAGGGCCAGTCGTCGTCCGCGACACCGATCACCGCCGCCGAGGACTGCTCCGGGCAGGCCGCCAGCTTCCGGAGCTGGGGCGAGCAGCTCTCGCTCGCCGACGGCTCGGCCGAGGGCGCCGCGGACGTCGAGAACGTCGGCTTCGGCGCCGCGGACTCGGTCTCGCCCGGCGTGTTCGTCTGGGTGTAAGACGGCACCGAGCCCCGGCTCGGGGTCGGCTCGAAGCGGGTCCAGCCCACGCCCTCGAAGTACAGCTCGGGCCAGGCGTGCGCGTCCCGCAGCCCCACCGCCATCGAACCGTCCGCCTGCGGCGTCCCCGAGGTGAAGCCCACCGCCACACGGGCCGGGATCCCGAGGGTGCGCGCCATCGAGGCCATCGCGAAGGAGAAGTGGACGCAGAAGCCTTCCTTCTCCTTCAGGAAGTTCGCGATCGCCGCGGAGCCGCTGCCGGCCTGCACCTCGGTGTTGTACCGGAAGGCGCCGCTGACCGCGAAGTAGTCCTGGAGCTTGACGGCCTGCTCGTAGTGGTTGGCCGAGCCCGCGGTGACCTTGCGGGCGGTCCTCGCCACCACCTCGGGCAGCGACTCCGGGACCTTGGTGTACTCGCGCCTCATCGCGGGCGAGGCGTCCGGGGCGTCCGCGAGCTGCCGTGCCGTCGGATCCACCATCAGGCTCGTGACCTCGTACCGCACGCCCCGCGTGTTCTGGCCGTGGTCGCCGACGAGGGTGCGCCCGACGGGTTCGTACCGCCAGTTCCCCTTGATGTCCACCTTGCTGGCCGGGTACGGCATGGGCAGCCAGTCCTGCGCGTACCAGTCGGCCGCCGCTATCCGGGTCCGGATCGTCGCCCGCTTGACCTCGCCGGACAGACCGGGCGGCGCGGGGAACGTCTCCGGCACGTCCACGATGTGGCGCTGCGCGGGCTTCCAGGCCGTGCCGTCGAAGTCGTCCAGCGAGACGATCCGCAGGTACATGTTCTGGGTGTCCCCGGTGTCCGTTCGGTACGTCATGACCGTGCGGTCCTCGTCCACGTTCAGGCTGTCGCGGAGCGAGACCAGCGGATTCACCGCGGCGATCGTGCCGCCGCCCCCCGTGCCGTTGCCGATGCCCCGGCCCGTGCCGCCCAGCAGACCGCCCTCGAGCGAGGGCAGCGCGAACGGTGCGAACAGGGCGACGCCCAGCGCGACCGCGCCGATCCGCCGTCCGGTGCGGACGGGCGAGACGACACCGCTTTCGGTCTCCCGCCCGGGTGCGCGGGCCGTTCCGCCGAAGACGCGGCCCCACTGCGAGAGCCGGTCCCGGCTCTCGGCCAGCAGCAGCATCAGATAGCCGGCGGCCGCGAGCAGGAACCACGGCCAGGCCGCGCTGTCGTCGGAGAGGCCCGCGGCGACCGAGTACAGGGCGAGCAGCGGAAGGCCCGCGGGCGCGGCGCTGCGGTAGGTCACCGCGAGGGTGTCCACCACGAGCCCGATCACCAGGACACCGCCGACCACCATCAGCCGGATCCCCTCCGACAGCGGAGCCGGGGTCGAGTACCTGCCGACGTCGTCGGCGCCCGCCCGGAGCAGTGCCGAGAAGTGCTGGAAGGCCTCCGGCCCGGGGACGATCCCGGCGAGGGCCTGCTGCCGGGCGAAGACCAGCGTCAGCAGCATCAGCGTCACCAGCGCCTGGGCCGCCACGGTCAGCGGCCGGGCCAGCGGGACCCGCCGGGTCAGCGCGCCCACACCGGTCTGCACGGCCAGCAGGAACGCCGCCTGGAGGATCCACGTCTCCGGGCTCACCAGCGGCAGCAGCGCACACGACGTCATCAGTGTGGCCGCCGCCGCGCACAGCGTCAGCCGGGCCCGCCCGCTCATACGCCACCACCCCCCGCGGTAGTCCCCGTCGGCGCCACCTGCGTGCGCCGGCGGTCCGCCTCGCGCCACAGGTCGGCGAGCGACGCCCCCCGTGGCACCGCCACGGCGGTCCAGCCCGCCTCGCGCAGCATGCGCAGCGGGTCCTTGTCCTTGTCCTTGTCCGACGGGCCGGGCACATCCGTCGGTTCCCGTACCCAGGACTCGCTGTCGAGCAGGAACGCGACGGCCCCGCCGCTGCGCCGGCGCATCTTGCCGAGCACGGTGGCCTGCTCCTCGTCGAGATCGCCGAGAAAGGCGATCAGCAGTCCTTCGTTGCCGCCGCGCAGCACCTCGTACGCCCGGGACAGGCCCGTGCCGTCCGAGTGGTCGACGACGGCGAGCGTGTCCATCATCAGTCCGGCCGCGTCCGCCGACTCCTGGCCCGTGCCCGCCAACCCGTCGGAGCCCTCGCCGGGCACCGAGCTGCCGGTGTCCGTCAGGAGGCGCACCGAGAAGCCCCGTTCGAGCATGTGCAGCAGCGTGGACGCCGCTCCCGAGACGGCCCACTCGAAGGCAGAGTCGGGTCCCGCGCTCTGGAAGGCGATGCCCCGGGTGTCCAGCAGCACGGTGCAGCGGGAGCGCTGGGGCTGTTCCTCGCGGCGGACCATCAGCTCGCCGTAGCGGGCGGTCAGCCGCCAGTGCACGCGGCGCAGGTCGTCGCCGTAGCGGTACCCGCGCGGAATGATGTCGTCCTCGCCGGCCAGGGCGAGGGAGCGCTGCCGTCCGTCGCCGTACCCCTGGGCCTCGCCGGTCAGCCGCACCGGCGGCAGCGCCTCCACGCGCGGTATGACGGTGAGGGTGTCGTACGCCGAGAAGGAGCGGGTCAGCTCGCACATGCCGAACGGGTCCGTCAGCCGTAGCTGGAGCGGGCCGAGCGGATAGCGTCCGCGCAGGTCGGAGCGCACCCGGTAGGAGACCTCGCGGCGGCCGCCCGCCTCGACCCGGTCCAGCACGAAGCGGGGGCGCGGACCGAGGACGTAGGGCACCTTGTCCTGGAGCATCAGCAGACCGGTGGGCAGCCGCGAGATGTTGTCCATGCGCAGGTGCACGCGGGCCTCGGAGCCCGCGGGCACGCGCTCCGGAGAGAGCCTGCGGCTGCCCGCGACCCGGTAGCGGGTGCGGTACAGCACGGTCGCGCAGACCAGCGGCAGCACCGCGAGGAGCAGGCCGACCCGGAGCAGATCGCTCTGCCCGAGGACGTAGGCGCAGATGGCGGCGGCCACGCCGGCGGCCAGGAACGAGCGGCCGCGTGTGGTGAGGCCGGCGAGCGCGGTGCGCAGCCCGCCCCTGTCCTCGGCGGTGGGCCCCGTGCTCGCCTGTGCCATCACAGCCTCCGGGGCTGCTGCTGGCCGTAGGCGGGCGCGCCCCGGCCCATCGAGAGGCCGGACTGCTGGGGGGCGGCGGGCACGGGGGTGCGCTGGAGGATCTCCTGGACGACCTGCTCGGAGGTGCGGCGGTTCAACTGTGCCTGGGCCGTGGGCAGCAGGCGGTGGGCCAGGACCGCGACGGCGAGCGCCTGCACGTCGTCCGGCAGCGCGAAGTCCCGGCCGCCGAGAGCGGCCGACGCCTTCGCGGCGCGCAGCAGGTGCAGCGTGGCCCGCGGCGAGGCGCCGAGTCTGAGGTCGGGGTGGGTGCGCGTGGCCGCCACCAGATCCACCGCGTAGCGGCGCACCGGTTCGGCGACGTGGACCGTGCGGACCGCGTCGATCAGCTTCACGATGTCGTGCGCGTGGGCGACCGGCTGGAGGTCGTCCAGCGGGTTCACGCCGCCGTGGACGTCCAGCATCTGCAGTTCGGCCTCCGCGCTGGGGTAGCCGATGGAGATCCGGGCCATGAAGCGGTCGCGCTGGGCCTCCGGCAGCGGGTAGGTGCCCTCCATCTCGACCGGGTTCTGGGTGGCCACCACCATGAACGGGCTGGGCAGTTCGTAGGTCTGCCCGTCGATGGTGACCTGGCGCTCCTCCAGGGACTCCAGGAGCGCGGACTGCGTCTTGGGCGAGGCGCGGTTGATCTCGTCGCCGATGACGATCTGCGCGAAGATCGCGCCCGGCTTGAACTCGAAGTCCCGGCGCTGCTGGTCCCAGATGGACACGCCCGTGATGTCCGAGGGCAGCAGGTCGGGGGTGAACTGGATGCGCCGCACCGAGCAGTCGATGGAGCGCGCCAGCGCCTTGGCGAGCATGGTCTTGCCGACGCCGGGGACATCCTCGATCAGAAGGTGGCCCTCGGCGAGCAGCACGGTCAGCGAAAGCCGTACGACCTCAGGCTTGCCTTCGATCACTCCTTCCACCGAACTGCGGACACGCTCCGCAGTGGCGGTCAGATCCGTGAGGCTCGCTCGATCGTCATAGGTCGTCACCCGGCCCTCCTCGGCCCGTTCGGGCCGACGCCCTGTGCGGACCGGCCCACCCCGAAACACGGGCACCACGCGCGAAAGGTTCCGCGTGACGCCACACCCGCATTCTTGTTGCCGTTACCGGTTCGTGTCATCCGCCTGTGGACAAGTGGCCGCGATATGTCAGTTCTTGCGGCTCTTTGGGCGCCGGACGGCCGGGGTTCTGGTGCAGAGAGGGTCCCATGAGCTGCGGAGGGCCGGCGACCGGGGGACGTCGGCGGGGGCCGGTCAGGAGGGGTCGATCTCCCGCAGCAGGCCGGTCGTGACGTCGAAGACGAAGCCGCGCACGTCGTCGGTGTGCACCAGGAACGGGGAGGTGCGCACGCGCTGCATCGACTGCCTCACGTCCTGGTCGACGTCCCGGAACGCCTCGACCGCCCACGCGGGGCGCTGGCCGACCTCCATCTCCAGGTCGTGCCGGAACTCCTCGGTGAGGGACTCCAGGCCGCAGCCGGTGTGGTGGATGAGGGCCACGCTGCGGGTGCCGAGGGCGCGCTGGCTGATGGTGAGGGAGCGGATCACGTCGTCGGTGACCACGCCGCCCGCGTTGCGGATGGTGTGGCAGTCGCCCAGTTTCAGGCCGAGCGCGGCGTGCAGGTCGAGGCGGGCGTCCATGCACGCGACCACGGCGACCCGCTGCACGGGGCGGGCGTCCATCCCCGGGTCGGTGAAGGCGGCGGCGTACTTCCCGTTCGCGTCCACGAGGCGGTCGGTGACCGAGCGCTCCGCGTCTATGGCGTCTTCGGGCTGGGAGGGAACAGATGCGGAAGTCGTCATACCCGTGACGTTACTGGTCACGCTCGGACTGGGCCCGTTGTGAGAGGGGACAAAGAATGTCATCGCGGTTTGTTGTGAGGTAATCCACACGGGCGGTGACGACGTGCGCGTTCGGGTGATTCTTCGGATCCGCGGCTTCGGTCCGGGCGCCGCCCGCGACGCGCATGCCGGTTGGTTGACCGCGAGACACCGTGGACTAAAGTGACGCGAAGCGGGAGGCGAGGCTCTCCCCGCTGGACTGTTTTCCCCAGGAGACCCGGCGACTTTCCGGAGTTTCCCCGCGTGCGCGGCGCGTACGTACGGCTCGGCCTCCTCCTGCTCCCGGTCGGCCGACGCCACTCATCCGGCGCCGGCAGGCCTCCCCTTCCCGAGCGGGTGGGGACCCGGCGGTGCGTATGGCCGCGCCGGACCTGAGAGGGCCCGGAATGAAAGGGCGCGAAGCGCTTCCCGACGAGGGCGACGGCGGGCGACCGGAGGGGCGGAGCCGACACGTCCCGGTCATGCTCCAGCGGTGCCTGGACATGCTGGCCCCGGCGCTCACCGAGCCGGGAGCCGTCGTCGTCGACTGCACGCTCGGACTCGGCGGTCACAGCGAGGCGCTGCTCACCCGGTTCCCCGGAGTGCGGCTCGTCGCCCTGGACCGCGACAAGGAGGCGCTGCGCCTCTCCGGAGAGCGGCTCGCCCCCTACGCCGGCCGCGCCGACCTGGTGCACGCCGTCTACGACGAACTCCCCGACGTCCTCGACCGCCTGGGCACCCCGCGCGTCCAGGGCGTCCTGTTCGACCTCGGCGTCTCCTCCATGCAGCTCGACGAGGCCGACCGGGGGTTCGCGTACGCGCAGGACGCCCCGCTCGACATGCGCATGGACCAGACGACCGGCATGAGCGCCGCCGAGGTGCTCAACACCTACCCGCCGGGTGAACTGGTGCGGATCCTGCGGGCGTACGGCGAGGAGAAGCAGGCCAAGCGGATCGTCTCCGCGGTCGTGCGCGAGCGCGAGAAGGAGCCCTTCACCAACAGCGCGCGGCTCGTCGAGCTGATCCGCGACGCGCTGCCCCAGGCCGCCAAGCGCACCGGGGGCAATCCCGCCAAGCGCACCTTCCAGGCGCTGCGCATCGAGGTCAACGGCGAGCTCAGCGTCCTGGAGAGGGCGGTCCCCGCGGCCGTGGACGCGCTCGCGGTCGGCGGGCGCATCGCCGTCCTGTCGTACCACTCGCTGGAGGACCGCCTGGTCAAGCAGGTGTTCGCGGCCGGTGCCGCCAACACCGCGCCGCCCGGACTGCCGGTCGTCCCCGAGCGCTACCAGCCCCGGCTCAAGCTCCTCACCCGCGGTGCCGAACTTCCCACCGAGGAAGAGGTCGCCGAGAACCGGCGAGCCGCTCCCGCCCGGCTGCGGGGAGCGGAGCGCATCCGCGAGGAGTCCGCCGAGTGAGGCGCGGGGAGAAGGAGGGGCCGTGAGGCGGAAACCCGGGTCCGCGCGACGCCGCGGGCCCGTCTCCCGGACCCGCCTGACCTCCGGGACCGGGCGTCCGGACCCGCGGCGGCTCCCCGGGGCCGGGAACCGTACCCACGCCGGCTGCGTGAGTCGGGGCACCGGACCCATGGAGCGGCCGTGACGTCGGCACACCAGAGCCACAGGGAGGGCGCGTGAGCGGCAGACCCGAACTCAGGGGGCGGGCCGCCCGGCTCGCGCGGCTTCTTCCGGCCGGAGCCGGACAGGCCGCCCGCACCCCCTTCGTCCTCCTGGTCGTCCTCCTCCTCGGCGGCGGCCTCATCGGGCTCCTCGTGCTGAACTCGGCGCTCAGCGAAGGCGCGTTCCGCCTCGACGACCTCCAGAAGGAGACCAAGGGCCTGACCGACGAGGAACAGGCACTCCAGCGGGACGTGGACGCCTACTCGGCCCCCGACGCCCTCCAGCGCCGCGCCCGCGAACTCGGCATGGTCCCCGGCGGCGACCCGGCCTTCCTCGGCCCCGACGGCACCGTCAAGGGCGTTCCCCGGGCCGCCGAGTCCGCCGCGCGGTCCCCGATGGTCCCCCCGCCCGAGGTCCTCGCCCCCGCTCCGGCCCGCACCCGGAGCGCGGCCCCGCCCACCGGCTCGCGGCAGCCCTCCGCGGAAGCGTCCACACAGCCCTCCACGACCCCCGGCAGGTGACGGAAGTGTCCGACAGGGAACCGCCGCGCCGCCGCGTCCCCGGCCCCGCCAGGCCCGCCCGCCCCGCCAGGCCCGCCCGCCCCGTCGGCCGGAGCCGCCCGGGACCGGGCGCCCGCCCCGTCCGCCGCCCGGCCGCGAACCGCTCCGGGGGCCCGCGCCTCATCCGGCTCGGCAGCCCGCGCCCCCGTCTGCGCATGGTCAGCCTCGCCCTGACGCTGGTGATGATCGCGTTCGTCGTGCGGCTGCTGCAGGTCCAGGCCGTGGACGCGGGCGCCTACGCCGCCAAGGCGGAACAGAACCGGTACGTCGGGCGCACCCTGGCCGCCGAGCGCGGCGGGATCACCGACCGCGACGGCGTCGAGCTGGCGACGAGCGTGGACGCGTACGACATCACCGCGGACCCGACGATGTTCACGCGCGAGGCCACCGAGGTGGGGGACGCCCCCGAGCAGGCCGCGGCACTCCTCGGCCCGATCATCGACCAGGACGTGGACACCGTCGCCAGGAAGCTGCGGACGGAGAACACCCGCTACGTCCTGCTCGCGCACCGCCGCACCCCCCAGGTCTGGCAGCAGATCAAGGACCTCAAGGGCACGCTCGCGACCAAGGCCGGGACCGACCGGAGCACGGTCAACGTCCTCGCGGGCGTCCTCGCCGTACCGGCCAGCAAGCGCGTGTACCCGAACGGCGATCTCGCCGCCGGGATACTGGGCTGGGTGAACGCCGAGGGCAAGGGCGGCGGCGGCATCGAGCAGCAGCTGGACAAGGAGCTCACCGGCAAGGACGGCAAGATCCGCTACGCCCAGTCCGGAGGCCGCCAGGTGCCGACCGTGGGCTCCACCGAGACACCGGCCGTGGCCGGCTCCGACGTCGAGCTCACCATCGACCGGGACATCCAGTGGGCCGCACAGGACGCCATCACCCAGCAGGTGAAGAAGTCCAGGGCGGACCGCGGCTACGTGATAGTGCAGGACACGAGGACCGGCCAGGTCCTCGCCATGGCCAACGCTCCGGGCTTCGACCCCAACGACCTCGGCCGGGCCGACGCGGCGGCCATGGGCAACGCGGCCCTCCAGGACGCCTATGAGCCCGGTTCCACCGCCAAGCTGATGTCGATGGCCGCCGTCCTCCAGGAGAACGCGGCGACGCCCGGGACCCGCGTCGTCGTGCCCAACCGGCTGCACCGCGGCGACCGGCTCTTCCAGGACGACATCGACCACAAGACCTGGAACCTCACGCTCAACGGCGTGCTCGCGAGGTCCAGCAACATCGGCACCATCCTGGCGACCGGCCAGCTCGGCAAGACCCAGAAACAGGCCAACCAGGTCCTCTACTCGTATCTGCGCAAGTTCGGCATCGGCAGCCACACCGGGCTCGGCTTCCCCGGTGAGACGGCGGGCATCCTCGCGTCCCCCGACAAGTGGTCGACCTCCCAGCAGTACACGATCCCTTTCGGTCAGGGCGTGTCGATCAACGCGATGCAGGCCGCCTCCGTCTACTCGACGATCGCCAACGGCGGCGTCCGCGTCGAGCCGACCCTGGTGCGCGGCACGAAGGGGCCCGACGGCCGGTTCACCCCCGCCGCCGAGCCGAGGAAGACCCGGGTCGTGAGCGGGAAGACGGCGAGGACACTCGCACAGATGCTGGAGTCCGTGGTGGACGACGAGCAGGGCACCGGTGTCAAGGCACGCATCCCGGGGTACCGGGTCGCGGGCAAGACGGGTACGGCCAACCGCGTGGATCCGGCCACCGGGAAGTACCACGGCTACACCTCGTCCTTCGCAGGCTTCGCCCCCGCCGACAAGCCCCGCGTCACCGTCTACTGCGCGATCCAGAACGCCACCAAGGGCAACTACTTCGGCGGCCAGATCTGCGGACCCGTCTTCAAGCAGGTGATGGAGTTCGCCCTGAAGACCCTTCAGGTCCCGCCCACCGGCGCCCCCGCGGCCCGGCTGCCCGTCGAGTTCACGCCGTGACCGCCCCCGACCGCACTCCGTGATCAGCACCCACGCACAACGGACCAGGAACCACTCGTGACAACGATCACCCCGGACCCCGGGAACCAGAACCCCCAGCAGACCCCGTCCGCGCCCTCGCTTCGCCCCGGCGGGGGTGAGCCCGGTACGCTCACCGCCGTGCCACAAGCTGATCAGTCCCAAACCACCCAGAAGGACGTCCCTGTGACCTATCCGGGGCCGCCGCGTCCGGTTCACGTCTCCGCCACCCCCGTCGCGGAGCTGGCCGATCAGCTGGGTGCCGAGAGGCCGGAGAGCGACGCCGGGGTCACGGGCATCACCCATGACTCCCGGGCGGTGCGCCCCGGCGACGTGTACGCCGCTCTGCCGGGCGCCCGTCTGCACGGCGCCGACTTCGTGACCCAGGCGGCCGGCCTCGGCGCCGTCGCCGTGCTCACCGACCCGACCGGTGCCGAGCGCGCCGCGGCCACCGGACTGCCGGTCCTCGTCGTCGAGGACCCCCGCGGATCGATGGGCGAGCTCGCGGCCACCGTCTACGGCCACCCGGGCCGCGATCTCCTCCAGATCGGCATCACCGGCACCTCGGGCAAGACCACGACGGCCTACCTCGTCGAGGGCGGCCTGAAGAGCGTCCGTTCCACCGGCCTGATCGGCACGGTCGAGATGCGCATCGGCGACGAGCGCATCAAGTCCGAGCGCACCACGCCCGAGGCCACCGACCTCCAGGCCCTGTTCGCCGTCATGCGCGAGCGCGGGGTCGACTCGGTCGCGATGGAGGTCTCCAGCCACGCGCTGGTCCTCGGCCGGGTCGACGGCTGCGTCTTCGACGTCGCCGTCTTCAACAACCTCAGCCCGGAACACATGGAGTTCCACACGGGCATGGAGGACTACTTCCAGGCCAAGGCCCAGCTCTTCACGGCCAGGCGCAGCCGGCTCGGCGTCGTGAACCTCGACGACGAGTACGGCCGCAGGCTCGCCGGGGAGGCCACCGTCCCCGTCGTCACCTTCTCCGCCGCGGGCCACCCGGACGCCGACTGGCGCGCCGAGGAGGTCGAGATCGGTCCGATGGACTCGACGTTCACCGCGGTCGGCCCCAAGGGCGAGCGGATCACCGCCCGCTCCCCGCTCGCGGGCCCCTTCAACGTGGCGAACGCCCTCGCCGCGATCGTCGCCCTCGCCGCCGCCGGGATCGACCCGCAGACCGCGGCCGACGGCATCGCCGCCGTCCCCGGGGTCCCGGGCCGGCTGGAGCGCGTGGACGAGGGCCAGCCGTACCTCGCCGTCGTCGACTACGCCCACAAGACGGACGCCGTCGAATCCGTCCTGCGCGCCCTGCGCAAGGTGACCGAGGGCCGGCTGCACGTCGTGCTCGGCTGCGGCGGCGACAGGGACAGGACCAAGCGGAAGCCGATGGGCGCGGCCGTGGCCCGGCTCGCCGACACCGCCGTCCTCACCTCCGACAACCCCCGCTCCGAGGACCCGCTCGCGATCCTCGCCACGATGCTCGCGGGCGCCGCCGAGGTGCCGGCCCACGAGCGGGGCGAGGTCCAGGTCTTCGAGGACCGGGCCGCCGCCATCGCCGCGGCCGTCGCACGCGCAAAGCCGGGGGACACCGTACTGGTCGCCGGCAAGGGCCACGAGCAGGGCCAGGACATCGCCGGGGTGGTGCGTCCCTTCGACGACCGCCAGGTGCTCCGCGAAGCTATCCAGCAGACCCAGGGATGAACTTGTGATCGCCCTCTCCCTCGCCGAGATCGCAGCAGTCGTCGGCGGGCAGACGTACGACATACCGGATCCGGCGGTGCAGGTCACCGGACCGGTCGTCAGGGACTCCCGTGAGGTGGAGTCCGGCAGCCTCTTCGTCGCCTTCGTCGGCGAACGCGTGGACGGCCACGACTACGCGGAGGCGGTGATCGGGGCCGGCGCTGCCGCCGTCCTGGCGTCCCGCCCCGTCGGCGTGCCCGCCATCGTCGTCGACGACGTGCAGACGGCCCTCGGCGCCCTCGCCCGCCACGTCGTCGAACGGCTCGGCGCGACCCTCGTGGGCCTCACCGGCTCCGCGGGCAAGACCAGTACCAAGGACCTGATCGCCCAGGTCCTGCGGAGCAAGGCGCCGACCGTCTTCACCCCCGGCTCCCTCAACAACGAGATCGGGCTGCCGCTCACCGCGCTCAGCGCCACCGAGGAGACGAAGTTCCTCGTGCTGGAGATGGGCGCCCGCGGCATCGGCCACATCCGCTACCTGACGGAACTCACCCCGCCGCGGATCGGTCTCGTCCTCAACGTCGGCACCGCCCACATCGGCGAGTTCGGCGGCCGCGAACAGATCGCGCGAGCAAAGGGCGAGCTCGTCGAGAGCCTCCCCGAGGACGGCGCCGCGATCCTCAACGCCGACGACCCCCTCGTACGCGCCATGGCGTCGCGCACGAAGGCGCGCGTGATCCTCTTCGGAGAGTCCGGCGAAGCGGACGTACGTGCCGAGAACGTCCGGCTCACGGAGACCGGACAGCCTTCCTTCAGCCTTCGCACACCCTCCGGGTGCAGTGATGTGACCATGCGCCTGTACGGTGAGCACCACGTGTCGAACGCGCTCGCCGCGGCCGCCGTCGCCCATGAGCTGGGCATGTCCGCAGACGAGATCGCCCGTGCGCTCTCCGAGGCGGGCTCCCTCTCCCGCTGGCGGATGGAGGTCACCGAGCGTCCGGACGGCGTGACGGTCGTCAACGACGCCTACAACGCGAACCCCGAGTCCATGCGGGCCGCCCTGCGCGCGCTCGCGGCCATGGGCAAGGGGCGTCGTACGTGGGCGGTGCTCGGTCAGATGGCCGAGCTCGGGGACGAGGCGCTCGCCGAGCACGACGCGGTCGGACGGCTTGCCGTCCGGCTCAATGTCGGCAAGCTCGTCGCGGTCGGGGGCAGGGAAGCGTCCTGGCTGCAACTGGGCGCATATAACGAGGGTTCGTGGGGTGAGGAGTCGGTGCACGTGTCCGACGCACAGGCGGCTGTCGACCTGTTGCGCAGCGAGCTGCGCCCAGGGGACGTCGTGCTCGTGAAGGCGTCCAGGTCCGTCGGGCTGGAACGGGTGGCGCTCGCGCTGCTCGCCGACGGTACCGAGGGTGAGGTTTCCGCCCGATGATGAAGCAGATCCTGTTCGCGGGAGTCCTCGGTCTGTTCCTGACCCTGGCCGGCACGCCGCTGCTGATCAAGCTGCTGGCCCGCAAGGGCTACGGCCAGTACATCCGCGACGACGGCCCGCGTGAGCACGCCAGCAAGCGCGGTACGCCGACCATGGGCGGTATCGCCTTCATCCTGGCGACGATCGCCGCGTACTTCCTGAGCAAGCTCATCACCGGTTACCCGCCGACCTACTCGGGTCTGCTGGTCCTCGGCCTGATGTTCGGCATGGGCCTGGTCGGCTTCCTCGACGACTACATCAAGATCGTCAAGCGGCGTTCGCTGGGTCTGCGGGCCAAGGCGAAGATGGCCGGGCAGCTCATCGTCGGCATCGGCTTCGCGGTGCTGGCCCTGATGTTCCCCGACAACCGCGGCAACACCCCGGCCTCGGACAAGCTGTCGTTCATCACCGACTTCGGCTGGAAGATCGGCCCGGTGCTGTTCGTGCTCTGGGCGCTGTTCATGATCCTCGCGATGTCGAACGGCGTGAACCTCACCGACGGCCTCGACGGTCTCGCCACCGGCGCCTCCGTGCTCGTCTTCGGCGCCTACACGTTCATCGGTGTCTGGCAGTTCCAGGAGTCCTGCGCCAACGCGACGACCCTGACCAACCCGGGCGCCTGCTACGAGGTGCGCGACCCGCTCGACCTGGCCGTGGTGGCCTCCGCGCTGATGGGTGCCTGCCTGGGCTTCCTGTGGTGGAACACGTCACCCGCCAAGATCTTCATGGGCGACACCGGTTCGCTCGCCCTCGGCGGTGTCCTCACCGGCCTGGCCATCCTCTCCCGCACGGAGCTGCTGGTGGCCATCATGGGCGGCCTGTTCGTCCTCATCACCATGTCGGTCGTCATCCAGGTCGGATCGTTCCGGCTCACCGGGAAGCGCGTCTTCCGGATGGCACCGCTCCAGCACCACTTCGAACTCAAGGGCTGGTCCGAGGTCCTCGTGGTGGTCCGTTTCTGGATCATCCAGGGCATCTGCGTGATCGTCGGACTCGGCCTCTTCTACGCAGGATGGGCAGCCAAGAAGTGACCGACTGGCAGGGAAAGCACGTCACCGTCGCCGGCCTCGGCGTCTCAGGGATCCCGGCGGCCAAGGTCCTGCACGGCCTCGGCGCGGTCGTCACCGTCGTCAACGACGGTGACGACGAACGGGCCCGGGCGCAGGCCGCGGACCTGGAGGCACTCGGCGTCACCGTGCGCCTCGGTGACGGCGCGACCCTGCCCGAGGGCACCGAGCTCATCGTGACCGCGCCCGGCTGGAAGCCGGACAAGCCGCTGTTCACCGCGGCCGCCGCGGCGGGCGTCCCCATCTGGGGCGACGTCGAACTCGCCTGGCGGCTGCGGGAACTGGGCGGCAGGAAGCCGGCCCCCTGGCTCGCGGTCACCGGCACCAACGGCAAGACCACGACCGTCCAGATGCTCGCCTCCATCCTGAAGGCGGCGGGTCTGCGCACCGCGGCGGTCGGCAACATCGGCGTCTCCCTCCTCGACGCCGTCCTCGGCGAGGAGGAGTACGACGTCCTCGCGGTCGAACTCTCCAGCTACCAGCTCCACTGGGCGCCCTCGCTGCGCGCCCACTCCGGGGCCGTGCTGAACCTCGCGCCCGACCACCTCGACTGGCACGGCTCCATGGAGGCGTACGCCGCCGACAAGGGCCGTATCTACGAGGGCAATCGGGTCGCGTGCGTCTACAACGTGGCCGACAAGGCCACCGAGGACCTCGTGCGCGCCGCGGACGTCGAGGAGGGCTGCCGCGCAGTCGGCTTCACCCTCGGCGCTCCCGCACCCTCCCAACTCGGCGTCGTGGACGGCATCCTGGTCGACCGCGCCTTCGTCGAGAACCGGCAGAAGAACGCCCAGGAGCTGGCGGAGGTCTCCGACGTCACTCCGCCCGCCCCGCACAACGTCGCCAACGCCCTTGCCGCGGCGGCCCTCGCGCGCGCCTTCGGGGTGCCCCCCAAGGCCGTACGGGACGGACTGCGGGCCTTCACCCCGGACGCGCACCGCATCGCGCACGTGGCCGACGTGGACCAGGTCGCCTACGTCGACGACTCCAAGGCCACCAACACACACGCGGCGGAAGCCTCCTTGGCGGCCTACGAGTCGATCGTGTGGATCGCCGGAGGACTCGCCAAGGGCGCGACCTTCGACGAGCTCGTCGCCCGCTCGGCGAAGCGGCTGAGGGGCGTCGTCCTGATCGGCGCGGACCGCGCGCTGATCCGCGAAGCCCTCGCGCGACACGCCCCCGAGGTACCGGTCGTCGACCTCGACCGGACCGACACTGGGGCGATGCTCGCGGCTGTCCAGGAGGCCAGGAGGCTCGCCGAGCCCGGGGACACGGTGCTGCTGGCCCCGGCCTGCGCGTCCATGGACATGTTCGCCAACTACAACAAGCGCGGTGACGCGTTCGCGGAGGCGGTCCGCGGACTCGGCGCCTGACCCGGTTGCCTGGCCGGGCGAACCAGGGAGGGACGGACGCGTGACATCGCTGTGGACCGAAGACTCCGATGCCGGCTAGCCGCACCGGCCGCCCTCCCGTGCGGCGGGCCGGCCGGCCCGCCGCCGCCGGGGTGCTCCGCGACAACCCCGTACGCCGTCTGTACCTGCGGGCCCGCAAGGCCTGGGACCGGCCGCTGACCGCGTACTACCTGATCCTCGGCGGCAGTCTGCTGATCACCGTGCTGGGCCTCGTGATGGTCTACTCGGCCTCGCAGATCACGGCGCTCCAGCTCTCGCTGCCCGGGTCCTACTTCTTCCGCAAGCAGTTCCTGGCCGCCCTGATCGGCGGGGTGCTGCTGTTCGCCGCCTCCCGGATGCCGGTGAAGCTGCACCGGGCGCTGGCCTACCCGATCCTGGCGGGCGCCGTCTTCATGATGGTCCTGGTGCAGGTGCCCGGGATAGGGCTCTCGGTCAACGGCAACCAGAACTGGATCTCCCTGGGCGGCTCGTTCCAGATCCAGCCCAGCGAGTTCGGGAAGCTCGCGCTCGTGCTCTGGGGGGCCGACCTGCTCGCCCGCAAGCAGGACAAGCGGCTGCTGACCCAGTGGAAGCACATGCTGGTGCCGCTCGTGCCCGCAGCCTTCATGCTGCTCGGCCTGATCATGCTCGGTGGCGACATGGGGACGGCGATCATCCTCACGGCCATCCTGTTCGGGCTGCTGTGGCTGGCGGGGGCGCCCACCCGGCTGTTCGTGGGCGTGCTGTCCGTCGCCCTGGCGATCGGCTTCCTCCTCATCAGGACGAGCCCCAACCGCATGTCCAGGCTGGCCTGCATCGGTGCCACCGAGCCGGGGCCGAACGACACCTGCTGGCAGGCCGTGCACGGCATCTACGCCCTCGCCTCCGGCGGACTCTTCGGCTCGGGACTCGGCGCCAGCGTGGAGAAATGGGGCCAACTGCCCGAAGCGCACACCGACTTCATCTTCGCCATCACTGGGGAGGAACTGGGCCTCGCGGGGACGCTGTCGGTGCTCGCCCTGTTCGCGGCTCTAGGCTATGCGGGTATCCGCGTGGCCGGACGCACGGAGGACCCCTTCGTGAGGTATGCCGCGGGAGGCGTGACCACCTGGATCACGGCCCAGGCCGTGATCAACATCGGTGCGGTGCTCGGTCTGCTGCCGATCGCCGGAGTCCCGCTCCCGCTGTTCTCCTACGGGGGTTCCGCCCTGTTGCCGACCATGTTCGCCATCGGGCTGCTGATCGCGTTCGCGCGTGAGGATCCCGCTGCGCGGGCGGCTCTCGCGATGCGGCAACCCCGCTTTGGCAGAAAGCGGGGTGCGGTGAGAGAGTCCGCAAGGGCCGCGGGGCCCCGGAGATGGAACACGATGAGACGACGTGCCTCTGCGGCGCGGTCGTCCGGAGAGCGGTGAATTTCGGTGCATGTCGTACTCGCCGGCGGGGGGACCGCCGGCCACATCGAGCCCGCGCTCGCCCTCGCGGATGCCCTGCGCAGGCAGGACCCCACCGTGGGGATCACGGCCCTGGGCACGGAACGGGGGCTCGAGACCCGGCTCGTACCCGAGCGCGGCTACGAACTCGCGCTGATCCCGGCGGTGCCGCTGCCGCGCAAGCCCACCCCGGAGCTGATCACCGTCCCCGGGCGGCTGCGCGGCACGATCAAGGCCGTCGAGCAGATCCTGGAGCGGACCAAGGCGGACGCGGTCGTCGGCTTCGGCGGTTACGTGGCCCTGCCCGGCTATCTGGCGGCCAAGCGCCTCGGCGTGCCGATCGTCATCCACGAGGCCAACGCCCGGCCCGGACTCGCCAACAAGATCGGTTCGAGGTACGCGGCCCAGGTCGCCGTCTCCACGCCCGACAGCAAGCTCCGGGGGTCCCGTTACATCGGCATCCCGCTGCGCCGCTCCATCGCCACCCTGGACCGGGCCGCCGTGCGGCCCGAGGCGCGCGCCGCGTTCGGGCTCGACCCGAACCTGCCGACGCTGCTGGTGTCGGGCGGCTCGCAGGGCGCCCGCCGCCTCAACGAGGTGGTCCAGCAGGCGGCTCCGTACCTCCAGCAGGCCGGGATCCAGATCCTGCACGTGGTGGGTCCGAAGAACGAACTGCCGCAGGTGCACCAGATGCCAGGAATGCCCCCGTACGTCCCGGTATCGTACGTGGACCGGATGGATCTCGCGTACGCCGCGGCCGACATGATGCTCTGCCGCTCGGGCGCGATGACCGTCGCGGAGCTCTCCGCCGTCGGACTGCCCGCCGCCTACGTCCCGCTGCCCATCGGCAACGGCGAACAGCGGCTGAACGCCCAGCCGGTGGTCAAGGCGGGTGGCGGCCTGCTGGTCGACGACGCGGAGCTGACCCCGCAGTGGGTGCAGCAGAACGTGCTGCCCGTGCTCGCCGACCCGCACAAGCTGTACGAGATGTCGGTCGCCGCCAGCGAGTTCGGCCGCCGTGACGCCGACGACCTGCTCGTCGGCATGGTGTACGAGGCGATCGCCTCGCGCCATCACTAGGACCGCATGAGGGAAGGCAGGGAGCGTGGCCGGACCGAGTACCGCCGAGCGCGGTGAACGGCAGAAGCTGGAGTCCGGCCCGCCCCGGCCGCCCCTCGGCGGGCGGATCCGCCGCCTTCGTAGGCTCATCATCCTTTTGTTCGCGGTGGTGTTGGCCGGGGCCGCCGCGGTGTGGGTCCTCTACGGCTCCTCCTGGCTGCGCACGGAACAGGTGTCCGTCTCCGGAACACGGGTACTCACCCCGGCGCAGGTGCGCCAGGCGGCCGGCGTGCCGGTCGGGTCCCCGCTGGTCTCCGTCGACACGGACGCCATCGAGGCCCGGCTGCTCGGGGAACTGCCCCGGATCGACTCGGTCGAGGCCGTCCGGTCCTGGCCGCACGGAATCGCCCTGAGGGTGACCGAACGGACTCCGGTCCTGATCATCGGAAAAGGTGCGAAATTCGTCGAAGTGGACGCCGGTGGTGTCCGGTTCGCCACCGTTTCCGAGGCTCCGAAGGGTGTGCCCCTCCTTGAACTGGCGGCGCCGAAGGGTGTTTCGGCCCGCCGCTTCCCCGCCGACCGGCTCGTGCGCGAGGCGGTGCGGATCGCCGGGGACGTCCCGGAAGAAGTCGCCCGCGACGCCCGTACCGTCAAGGTCCGTTCCTACGACGCCGTCTCGCTGGAACTGGGGGGCGGCCGCACCGTCGAGTGGGGCAGCGCCGAGCAGGGCCGGGCGAAGGCCAGGACGCTCCTTGCTCTCATGAAAGCCGATCCAGGTGCCCGGCACTTCGACGTGAGTGCCCCCAGCGCACCCGCCTCGTCGGGCAGTTGACTCGCATCAACGCAGGCCAGCACCCTGGTTGGGCAGTGCTGGGCCTGATCACATAGGGTGAAAAGAAAAACGGGAGGTTCGGCGTGTTCGTTGAACGCGCGCCGCTCGTCGACTTAGTGTCCTGTTCGGAAGAGTCCAGGGAACGGGCACACTGGTAACCCTAAACTTCAGCGTTAGGGTTCGGGTCGGCGTTCGGACCGTCCCATTCGGCATCAGTCGTCGGATCGCGAGCGTGCGAAGCGGCGACACGTAACTCGAGGCGAGAGGCCTTCGACGTGGCAGCACCGCAGAACTACCTCGCAGTCATCAAAGTCATCGGTGTCGGCGGCGGTGGTGTCAATGCCATCAACCGGATGATCGAGGTCGGTCTCAAGGGCGTCGAGTTCATCGCCATCAACACCGACGCGCAGGCGCTGTTGATGAGCGACGCCGACGTCAAGCTCGACGTCGGCCGGGAACTCACGCGCGGCCTCGGGGCCGGAGCGAACCCGGCGGTCGGCCGCAAGGCCGCCGAGGACCACCGCGAGGAGATCGAGGAGGTCCTCAAGGGGGCCGACATGGTCTTCGTGACGGCCGGAGAGGGCGGCGGCACCGGCACCGGCGGCGCGCCCGTCGTGGCCAACATCGCCCGCTCGCTGGGCGCCCTCACCATCGGCGTGGTCACCCGCCCGTTCACCTTCGAGGGCCGGCGCCGCGCCAACCAGGCCGAGGACGGCATCGCGGAGCTCCGCGAAGAGGTCGACACCCTCATCGTCATCCCGAACGACCGGCTGCTGTCCATCTCGGACCGCCAGGTCTCCGTCCTCGACGCCTTCAAGTCGGCCGACCAGGTCCTGCTCTCCGGTGTCCAGGGCATCACCGACCTGATCACCACGCCCGGTCTGATCAACCTCGACTTCGCCGACGTCAAGTCCGTCATGTCCGAGGCCGGTTCGGCGCTCATGGGCATCGGCTCCGCCCGCGGCGACGACCGCGCGGTGGCGGCGGCCGAGATGGCCATCTCCTCGCCGCTGCTGGAAGCCTCCATCGACGGCGCCCGCGGTGTCCTGCTCTCCATCTCCGGCGGCTCCGACCTCGGCCTGTTCGAGATCAACGAGGCGGCCCAGCTGGTCAGCGAGGCGGCGCACCCCGAGGCCAACATCATCTTCGGCGCGGTCATCGACGACGCCCTCGGCGACGAGGTGCGGGTCACCGTCATCGCCGCCGGCTTCGACGGCGGACAGCCGCCGGCCAAGCGCGAGAACGTCCTCGGCTCGGCCACGGCCCGGCGCGAGGAGCCCGTCCCGTCGCGTCCCGCCGAGAGCCGCCCGTCCTTCGGGACGCTCGGCAGCGTCACGCCCAAGGAGCAGCCCGCCCCGGAGCCCGCTCCGGAGCCGGTCAGCGAGCTGCCGGTGTCCCCGCCGGTCCCGCCGTCGCGCTCCTACTCGGACAGCGCGGCCGAGGAGCTGGACGTGCCGGACTTCCTGAAGTGATAGGACAGCGCTCCGCCGCGAGCACCGTGAGCGGCGCCCACTTCGCCTTCACCGACAGGTGGGGCGGGGTGAGCGCCGTTCCGTACGAGGAGCTCAACCTCGGCGGGGCGGTCGGCGACGACCCCGGCGCCGTGCACGCCAACCGGGAACTGGCCGCCAAGGCGCTCGGGCTCGACCCGGCCCGCGTCGTCTGGATGAACCAGGTGCACGGGTCCGACGTGGCCGTCGTCGAGGAGCCCTGGGGCGCCTCGGAGATCCCCGCCGTCGACGCGGTCGTCACGGCGCGGCGGGGGCTCGCGCTCGCCGTCCTGACCGCCGACTGCACGCCCGTCCTGCTGGCCGACCCCGTCGCCGGTGTGGCGGCCGCCGCGCACGCGGGACGGCCCGGCATGGTCGCCGGAGTGGTCCCCGCGGCCGTGCGGGCCATGGTGGAGCTCGGCGCCGACCCGGCCAGGATCGTCGCCCGCACCGGCCCCGCCGTCTGCGGACGGTGCTACGAGGTGCCGGACGCGATGCGCGCCGAGGTCGCCGCCGTGGAGCCCGCGGCGTACGCCGAGACCCGCTGGGGGACTCCCGCGGTCGACGTGACCGCCGGGGTGCACGCCCAGCTCGAACGGCTCGGAGTGCGCGACCGCGAGCAGTCACCGGTGTGCACGCTCGAATCGGGGGACCACTTCTCGTACCGGCGGGACCGCACCACCGGGCGGCTCGCGGGTTATGTCTGGCTGGACTGATGGGACATGACGGAACGTAAGGCTCAACTCGCCGCAAACCTGGCGAAAGTGGAAGAGCGCATCGCGGCGGCGTGCACGGCCGCCGGGCGCGAGCGCGAAGAGGTGACCCTGATCGTGGTCACCAAGACCTACCCCGCCGGTGATGTGCGGATCCTGTCGGAACTCGGTGTGCGTCACGTGGCCGAGAACCGGGACCAGGACGCCGCGCCCAAAAGCGCGGACTGCTCGGATCTGCCCCTGTCGTGGCATTTCGTCGGTCAATTGCAGACCAACAAGGTGCGCTCTGTGGTCGGATATGCGGATTTCGTGCAGTCCGTCGACCGTTCCCGGCTCGTCACGGCCCTCTCGAAGGAGGCGGTGCGGGCGGGGCGCGAGGTCGGATGCCTCGTCCAGGTCGCACTGGACGCGCAGGAGGGCGGCCGGGGCGAGCGCGGGGGCGTGGGGGTCGGCGGGGTCGAGGAGTTGGCCGATCTGGTGGCGCAGTCCCCGGGGCTCCGGTTCGACGGGCTGATGACCGTCGCTCCGCTCACCGGCGCGTACGCGGGGCGTCAACAGGAGGCGTTCGAGCGGCTGATGGATTTGTCGACTGCCGTGCGCCGGGCCCATCCGGCTGCGAACATGGTCTCGGCAGGGATGAGCTCGGACCTCGAACAGGCCGTGGCGGCCGGAGCGACACATGTGCGCGTCGGTACTGCGGTACTCGGAGTCCGACCCGCCCTCCGGTAACGTCGCCAAGAAGTCGGACCACAGCAGAAAATATGGTCATTACCGCCAAATGCGGGCATAACGACCTCGTGGATCGCGGGCACTTGGCAATTCGTCAGCCGATCCACCACAGAGCGGAGGACTCAGAGCATGGCCGGCGCGATGCGCAAGATGGCGGTCTACCTCGGCCTCGTGGAGGACGATGGGTACGACGGCAGGGGGTTCGACCCCGACGACGACTTCGAGCCCGAGCTCGACCCGGAGCCCGAGCGCGACCGACGACGGCACGAACCGCCGCACCAGTCGCATCAGGCGCACTCCTCCCAGAGGGACGAGCCGGTACGCGTGGTGCAGCCGCCGGCGCCCCGCGACCCGGTGCCGCATTCCGCCTCGCTCGCCGCGGAGTCCGGGCGTCCGGCACGCATCGCCCCCGTGGCGTCCATCACACAAGAACGTCAGAGCCTGGAGAAGAACGCCCCGGTGATCATGCCCAAGGTCGTGTCGGAACGAGAGCCGTACCGGATCACCACGCTGCACCCCCGGACGTACAACGAGGCCCGTACCATCGGGGAACACTTCCGCGAGGGCACCCCCGTGATCATGAACCTGACGGAGATGGACGACACCGACGCGAAGCGACTTGTCGACTTCGCCGCAGGTTTGGTGTTCGGTCTCCACGGCAGCATCGAGCGGGTGACGCAGAAGGTGTTCCTGTTGTCGCCTGCTAACGTCGATGTCACGGCGGAGGACAAGGCCCGCATCGCAGAGGGCGGGTTCTTCAACCAGAGCTGAGACGCAGGACCGGGAACACCGTATGGAAAACAGGGGAGAGGGAAGCACGGATCATGAGCGTGGTCGGGCAGGTCTTCTACATCGCGCTGATGTGCTTCCTCATCGTGCTGATTTTCCGGTTGGTCATGGACTACGTCTTCCAGTTCGCCCGCTCATGGCAACCCGGCAAGGCGATGGTGGTCGTTCTGGAGGCCACCTACACTGTCACCGATCCACCGCTCAAGCTTCTGCGGCGGTTCATTCCGCCGCTGCGTCTCGGGGGCGTGGCGCTTGACCTGTCCTTCTTCGTGCTGATGATCATCGTCTTCATCTTGATCAGACTTACGCAGAACATGATGTGAGCGATGTGAACGATACGGTCTTGCCGAATGCCGACGACTACGTTGAGGTGAAGAGATGCCGTTGACCCCCGAGGACGTGCGGAACAAGCAGTTCACGACCGTCCGCCTCCGAGAAGGCTATGACGAGGACGAGGTCGATGCCTTCCTCGACGAGGTCGAAGCCGAACTGACCCGCCTGCTCCGCGAGAACGAGGACCTGCGCGCCAAGCTGGCCGCCGCCACGCGCGCGGCCGCCCAGAACCAGCAGCAGCAGGGTATGCGCAAACCGCCCGAGCAGCAGGATCAGCAGCAGGGACCGCCACAGGGCCCGCCGCAGGGCATGCGAGGGCCCGGCGCTCCTGTGCCCGCCGGGATATCAGGTCCGCCGCAGGGCATGGGCGGCCCCATGGGTGGTCCGCCTCAGCTGCCGAGCGGTGCTCCCGCGCTGCCCGCGGGCCCCAGCGGTCAGGGCGGCCCGCAGGGCCAGGGCCCCATGGGTCAGGGTCCGATGGGTCAGGGCGGTCCCATGGGCCAGGGTGGCCCGATGGGCCAGGGTCCGATGGGCCAGGGCGGTCCGATGGGCCAGGGTCCCATGGGCCAGGGCGGTCCCATGGGTCAGGGTCCGATGGGCCAGGGTGGCCCGATGGGCCAGGGTCCCGGCCAGATGCAGCAGATGGGTGGCCCCATGGGCGGTCCCATGGGCGGTCCCATGGGTGGCCCCATGGGCGGTCCGATGGGCGGTCCCATGGGTGGCCCCATGGGCGGCCCCGGTCAGCAGATGCCGCAGCAGGGTCCCGGAGGCGACAGCGCCGCCCGTGTCCTCTCGCTGGCTCAGCAGACCGCCGACCAGGCGATCGCCGAGGCGCGTTCCGAGGCCAACAAGATCGTCGGTGAGGCCCGTAGCCGCGCCGAGGGTCTGGAGCGCGACGCCCGTGCCAAGGCCGACGCCCTGGAGCGGGACGCGCAGGAGAAGCACCGCGTCGCGATGGGCTCCCTGGAGTCCGCCCGCGCCACGCTGGAGCGCAAGGTCGAGGACCTGCGCGGCTTCGAGCGCGAGTACCGCACGCGTCTGAAGTCCTACCTGGAGTCGCAGCTGCGCCAGCTGGAGACGCAGGCGGACGACTCGCTCGCTCCGCCGCGCACCCCGGCCGCCGCGTCGCTGCCCGCTGCGTCCGCGCCCTCGATGGCTCCCGCGGGTGCCGGTGCGCCGTCCTACGGCGGCAACCCGGGCATGGGCGGACCGTCGCAGGCCGGACCGTCCTACGGCGGTCAGCAGCAGATGTCGCCCGCGATGACCCAGCCGATGGCTCCGGTACGGCCCCAGGGCCCGTCGCCGATGCAGCAGGCGCCCTCGCCGATGCGCGGGTTCCTCATCGACGAGGACGACAACTGACGGCCGCAAGCGCGCCTTAGGCGTCGTCGGCAGCATTCAGGGCGGGGCCCCCGGAGAGATCCGGGGGCCCCGCCCTTTTGCGTGCCCGCGAAGGGGCTGTACGGGGCCCAGGAGCCGCCGAAACAGCCACGCGGACCTTTCCTCGACCCGCACACCCCCGAACGCCCCGTACAGCCAGCCGGCGCCCCCGGCGAAGCTCCGGCCGGGGACAAGGATTCAGCCCCTCCGGCGTTTGAGGAGCGGGGTCCGCCAGGGGTGGGAAGGGCAGGGGCGGAGGGGGCGAGGGACAGCGGGCAGGGCCGCGGCGGGCCGACGCGATCCGGGTGGCTGGGCCGCGGTGCGGGAGCCGGGCGGCGGTGCTCGGGGGGCCGTGGGGGGTGGGAACTCGAGCGACCGGCGCTCCTCCTGACGCGGATACACAGGTGACGCGGCCGACGTAAG
>NZ_JBHYPZ010000030.1:0-119896 GCF_042746485.1 Streptomyces sp. NPDC058751
AGCCACAGAGAACCCCGCCGCTTCGCGGCTCCGGGCCAAGGATGCATTCCCTCCCCTGCTAAAGCCGGGGATACCCTGCAAGATCAGGGATGGAGGTGGCGCCGAGGCCGGTCAGGGAGGTGGACTTGCCCGTGCGGGCCATGCCCGCGAAGGCCGTGGCGCCCTCTGTCTTCATTCCGGCAGTGGTGCCGTTCGCCTGGGCGCGGGCCTCGCGCATGGTGTCGCGGAGCCGGGTGATGTCGTCCAGCATCTGGCCCACTACGGGGGAAGCAGGCCCTCTCCCCCGTCGCCACCGTCTCCGCTCATGCCGGCTCACCGCCTTCCGGACGTCAGCGGGCGGTCCCTCTGCCGTCGGCCCGAACGAGTCGGACGAGGAAAGGGCTGCCGGTGGGTATTGGTGGGACAAGGGGATCCACTGCAGCCCTCTACCGATCAAGGGTGGGACCGTGGAGCATGGACTCCCGCGATTTGTTCGGAGTCCATGTGTCGAAAAAGAAAAGGAACCGCGAAAGCGCCCAGGCGGCGGCCGGCGCGGAGGCTGAAGAAAACTCCAGTTCTCGGATGCAATCCCAAGAAGAGAAGCCAAGGAAGCGAAACTATCCAGGGATCGTCATGGAAGACGTCTATGACGGCATGAATCCGTTTCCCGACTACGACCCCGACCTGGATCCCGAGTAGTTAGGAAGTCGCGTGACCGCAGGCGAAGTGATGACCGCCTACATAGAAAAGGGGCTCGCTGGAATGCAGGCCAGGAAAGCCGCGGTCGAAGGCCGGGGCGTAACGGTCATCACTTCGTCAGGAACCCTGGTCACCCTGCTCCTGGCGTTCCTCGTCGTGTCTCCCGGCAAAATGGAGCACAACACGGGGGCGAAAATTCTTGTCGCCCTGTCCCTGCTCGGCTTCACGCTGTCGTCGACATTCGGAGTCCTCGTCAACGTGCCGCGCAAGGGGCAGGAACCCCGGCCCGATTCTCTCCACGGGCACTTGGCCGAGCCCTACTGGTCAGCCAGTGCGAACGAGGCGCAGAAGGTGATAGCCACGGCTCAACTCCACACATGGCAGACGACATTCGATGCCTGGCGCAGCAAGTCGAAGCTGCTCCTCTACGCCTTCGTCTCACAGCTCTTCGCCGTTTTGACCCTCGGCCTTGGGGTGCTGCTCGTGGTGTTGTGACGGGAGCCCACCTCGTTGCGGACAAACGAGGTGCTGAGCAGGTGACGCTGTCGGGGATCTCGGAGATCGCGGTCGGGCTGCGGTCGGGGCGATCCGGTGCTGTGGCCGGGTTCATGGCCGGTCCTGTGGTCAGGGTGTGTCGCCGGAGTGGTAGAAGCGGCACGCGACGCCGGGCCCCTGTGTGCGGGGTTCGCCGGGGCGGGGGTCGTACAGGGCGCGGCCGCCGGGCCACCGCGACAACTCGGTGGGCAGGGCCACTCCGTCGTCGACCTCCTCGGTCCGCCACCCGTGGATGTCCAGCAGCAGACCGTCCAGCGGCCCGCCGACCAGTTCGGCATAGGTCCGCTGCGGAAGCGGGCCGGGATTGGGGTCCTCGTGGTCCGCACCGTAGACCCGGCCGTTCAGCAGCTGCTCGTCACCGTTCATCCGATCAGCTTCGCAGCCACCACCGACAACGCCGGCCCGCCCAGAGCCACTGCGGGCCGCCCGCGTGACCGGTCGCCGCGGACCGCCCGGACCGGACACGAAAGCGGGAAGCCGGCCGCCGGCCTTCTGCGCGGCCTGCTCGGCATCCTGCTCCTGGCGGCGGCGTCCTGTTCCTGGTACTCGCATTCGTCGGCTCCGGCCTGCGCCCGCTGAGGGCATCCGGTACCGAGCAGCCGTGACGGCACCTGAGACGTGTGTTTTCGCGGTCGAGCCCGAGAGCTGGTCAAGAGCTATCGAACGAAGACCTTCGTTCGCGAGACACTCGGAACGGCCCCGACACCGGTCCAGATCGGTGCGGCTCACCCGACGAGAAAGCCGTCACGACCGCGATGTCCGGCGGGGAGGGAGGGCCGTGTACCGGCCGGCTTCCTCTGTGTCGCACAGTCGCCCGAGCCCGTGTCGCCGATCCGCTCACGGTAAGGAACGAGGTTTCTGCTTTGGCTGCGTCCGCTTCCACGACCGGGTCCGCTCTGCCGTCGCTGCTCGGTGTTTTCGCCCACCCCGACGACGAAAGTCTGCTCGCCGGCGGTGTGCTCGCCCGGCATGCCGCAGCCGGCGCCCGCACGGCCGTCGTCACCACGACCTGGGACCAAGGCACCGCGCGGGCGGCCGAGCTGGCCGCGGCGTTGAGGGTTCTGGGCGCGGGCGAGCCACGCCTGCTCGGATACGGTGACACCCGTAACCCGTCCTCGGCGCCCGGCCGGCCCCGTTGGTGCGAGGTGGACCTGGACGACGCCGTCGCTCAGATCGTGGCGCACATCCGGCGGTTCCGTCCCGATGTCGTCGTCACGCACGACGCGCTCGGCCAGCTCACCGGCCACCCGGACCACCGTCGGACCCACCAGGTGGTCCTGCTCGCCGTGGAGGCCGCCGGAACCGGTCGGCTCCACGACGGGGCGGGTGAGCCGTGGCGGACCGGCGCTCTGTACGGAGCCACGCACCCGCACTCCGCGATCGGCGACCTCGGGCCGCTGCTGGCGGGCGTCGGCAAGACGCTGCTCGCCGTGGCGGACGAGGACGTGGCCGCGACCGTGGACGTGACGCCCTGGCTGGCGCAGAAGTGGGCCGCGATCTGCTCACACATCAGCCAGCTCGAAGGCGAGCGGCCCCTGCCCGCACTGCTGGCCCGCCTCGACGAGGCAACGCGCGACCGGATCCTGGCCACCGAATACTTCACCCGTATCGGTGCCGTCCCCGCTCCGGCCGTCTCGCACGTGCTGTCGCCGTGATCTTCCCGTCCGTGCTCCTGAAGGGGCGCGGGTCCGTGCCGCAGCCCGGTTCTTCGCTGTCGCGCTCCCGCAGGAACCGGAACGCCTGCTCCTACGCGCCTTGCGTCCGGCGCCGCGAGAACGTTCACGGCTTCCAGCACTGCCCCGCCGCTGGGGCGCCGAACGGTCCTTCGCCTGGCTCCTGTGCAGTACGACACCCCTGCCCAGACCGCAGAATCCCCCGACCGGCACGTCACCTGCCCAGTGATCACTACCGGATTCGCCACATGGCCGGCCTTCAGGACAGCACTGTCCGGCACTCCCGCCAGGCATCTTCGCTCAGCAGCGGGCGGAAGCGGCCGAACAGGCGGAGGAGGCCAGGGCCCCATTTCTCGCGGAAAGCACTGTCGACGCGGGCGATGTCGAGTTCGTTCGCCGCGGACAGCTCAGCGAAGTCCCGTCGCAGTTGCAGGGTCGGGGTGTAGACGCGGTCGGTGAACCGGTCGCGGAAGGCCGCGTCGGTGTCCGTGAGCGTGGGATGGGAGGCTTTGCGGTCACAACTGGCGTAGAGGTACACGACGGCCTCGGCCTCGGCGCCGATCACCGCCGCGAGTTCGGCGCGGTGGCGGTGGGAGAGCAAAGCGGTGGCGAAGCCGTCGGTGCCGTAGAACGCGTGGCACAAGCCTGCGAGTTGGAGGGCGGGGCGCGCTCCCCATTCAGAGAGGTGTGCCTGTACGCGCTGAAGGTGGGCGAGGAGAGTACCGCCGGGGTGGGGCAGGTCTTCGGCACCGAGCTTGCGCAGGAGCGCGACGGCCTGGGCGGTGGCGTCGGTCGGCAGGGACACGGGGTTGTTCTCCCTTTCGGTCTTGGCGGGTCGGCACCCGCCCCTGTCCTCACATGGGGTCCGGACCGCCGCGAAGACTCAGACGGGTTGCCGCCCGGACCCTGCGCCGATCGTCGCGACCGCCGGCGCCCAAGTCAATCCTGCAATTCTCTATGAACCCCCAAGCGACAGCTTGGGTTTGTGGCCCTCGATAATCCGCGTACTTTTGCGGCGGACGGTTTCGCCCACGTCGTGGTGGGGCGCCCGTCTCCGCAGGTCATTGCCTTGAGGGATGGCCGACGAGGGGTTTCGTGACGCTCCTCCCGTGTCCGCTCGGATCGGTCAACGGCGCACCCGATAGCGCAGGTGAAGCACCCGGTCGCCCTGGATCACCGCGTCAGGATCCTCCAGCAGGTGCTGTGCGTGGACCGACCCGAAGTAGCGCTTGCCGGACCCGAACACGACGGGTACGACGTCCATGCGCACCTCGTCGACCAAGCCCGCGGCAAGCACCTGGCCACCGACGTCTCCGGCGGCGACCTCGACCGTGCGCTCCCCCGCGAGCTCCTGTGCCTTGGCCACGGCCGCCTCGACGCCGTCGACGAAGTGGAACGGCGCCTCGGGGTCCCAGCCCTCGGGTTCCGGCCGGTGCGTCACGACGACCACGTGGTCGATCCCGCCCGGCGGCTTCCCGTCCCATCCGTCCGTCATGTCGAAGACGTGGCGGCCGACGATCGTGACTCCGATCTGGTCCCAGTACGGCCGGGTGTAGTCGTAGGACGTCCGCGACACCTTCAACCCGCCGCTCTCGTCCAACGGGACGTCACCGCTGGACAACCAGTCGAACAGCGGGCCGGGCCGGTCGTTCTCGTCGGCGACGAAGCCGTCCACCGACACCGAGCTGTACATGACCACCTTGCCCATGGGGCTCTCCTCCGCTTTGGGGTGCCCCCAAAATTAGCGGGTCGTGAGCTGTCGCTCTCGTAAGAGATCAATCGGCCGGCAGCCGACAGGACTGTCGCATCCCGCATGCACAATCCGCCCGGAACTCCCAGGCGGCTACTGAAGGAGCGCAGGCGCCGAGAACCACCCCACCCCGGCCTGTCGACATCGCGTCCGTGTTCCCGGAGCTGGCGCCGTCGGCCAGGCAAGCCGTCCGCCTACTACCCGTACGAGCTCTCGGTCGCTCCTGGCTGGAAGGTCGGCGGCTGGAGCCCGTGGAGCTTCTGCGATCCCAAGCCTCTGCACTGCGACACCTGCAACGCCCGGTACGAGCCCCTGCTCACCATCGCCTCCGGCGAAGGCAACTGCTGGAGCGACGGCTGGACCCCTCTGAAAGACCTCGAGGAGCCGTCAGGTCCCACCGGGCTGCGCACTCCCGCCGATGCGCCGATGGCGAAGATCGGCAGGGGCTACGACATGCAGATCTACGTCTGCCCGACGTCGTTCGGCCATCCGCATCTCGAAGTCACGCAGTGAGCGCGTCCGCGTCCCGCCCGCCGGGCGACCAGTTGGCGCCGATCGGCCTGAAGCCCGAGCAGGTCCCCGTGACCGCCGGCTCAGGAGCGACGGCGTCCGTCACGCGATGCCCGGCATCGCGCGCCCGCACAGCCTCGTACTCGCCGGGTGACGGACAACGGCACCGGTCACCCCTCATGCCGTAGATCATTTGCCGAGGGGCCGGCTGACGGCGCCGGCGAGGACGGTGGCGGCCGGCGCGCCGGGGGCGCTGTGCGGCGGCCCGGTCGGCGGGGGTGTGCGTGTGGGCGGCGAGGTCGGTGGGGTGGTCAGTCCGTCGCACCGCGGGGGAAGACGGTGTCACCGGTGCGGTCCTCGCTCGCGGGTTCAGGCGAGGGCGGCGGCCAGCAGGGTGAAGGCGGCGATGATGACGGCGACGCGGATGTAGTGGTAGCGGTTCCAGCGGTTCAGTTGCTGCTTCCAGTCGGCGGGCCGGTTGTCGGGGGTCCAGGTCTTGTTCCGGTTGTTGATCGGGACGAGCAGCAGGATCGACATGACCACGCTGACGATCAGCAGGCCGACGGCGGCGGTGACGAGTCCGGCATCGTGGTGGTGCCGTTCGGCGGCGGCCCAGATCGCGCTGAGGACGAGTGAGCCGATGTACCAGAACGGCATCAGGGCGCCGAGCATCCGGCCGCCGTGGGCGTGGCCGAGCTGGCCGCTGTCTTCGGGGAGCGCGTCCAGGATCCGGTTCATGATGAAGGCGACGGAGAACTCCACCCCCACCATCACGCCGACGACCACGGTGGTGATGACCTCGAGTGCGTTGAGCATGACGACCCCTTCCGGAATCTAGCATTGCTAGCTGATGATGCAACGCTAGCGCTGCTACTGCTTGTTTGTCTAGCAGTGCTAGGATCCATTCATGTCGGTACAGGAACGCAAGCAGCGCGAACGGGCGGAGCGCGAACGCCTCATCGTGGCGACGGCCCGCGAACTCGCCGAGCAGCAGGGCTGGGACGCGGTCACCACCCGCCGGCTCGCCGAGCGCATCGAGTACAGCCAGCCCGTCCTCTACAGCCACTTCCGCGGCAAGCGGGAAATCATCGGCGCCGTCGCCCTCGAGGGCGCCACCGAGATGGCCGCGGCGGTGCGGGCCGCGACCTCCGCCGAGGAAGGCCCGCGCGGCAGGGTCACCGCCCTGGCCCGCGCCTACCTCGACTTCGCCGAACGCAACCCGGCGGTCTACGACGCCTTGTTCCAGCTCGACGGCGGCCTGGCATACGCGCAGGAGGACACCCCCGAGCCGCTGAAGGACGCCTTCGCCGCCCTGCTCGAGTGCCTTGCCGAGGTCGCCGGGGACGGCATCGACCCGGGGCTGTTCACCGAGGTGTTCTGGGCGTCCCTGCACGGGCTCGCCACCCTGACCCGAGCGGGCCGCCTGCTGCCCGGGGAAGCCGAGCAGAGGGTGCGGCTGCTGGTGGACCGGCTCGCCATGGTCTGACGCGCCCTGCGGGCAGGCGGCCGGGGTCCTGCGGGCAGACAGCCTGTCGGCGACGTCGGCGAAACCCCGATCCCGGCACCGGCTTCTCCGCCCCCGGGCCTCGCGGGCACGGCGGACGGGCCGGGGTGGGGCGGGGCGGGGCGGAGGCCGGTGATTCACGTGACCGGGCGGAGGAGCCGGCCGGCCTCGAAGACGGTCTCACGACGACCGCGCGCGGACGGCGTCCCTCTTCGGCCGACGGTCCTCGAGTCCGGCGGCGTGCCGCCCACGACCCGCCTCAGCCCGTCGGCGACCGCGCCTCCCAGGGCCGCGGTCCCGTACCCTCCTGCCAGCACCGCAGCTGCGGACCGTCGACGCACACGATGCCGCACTGCTCCGCGTAGTCGAGCGCGGGGGCGGTGAAGTCGCTGGTGGTGACCACGGCGGCGACGTCGGCGCCGTGAACGGTGAAGCAGGTGCCGCCGAAGCGCTGCAGGTCCTGTGAGCCGACCCGGTTGCCGTCGCAGTACCGCTTGCACTGGATGACGACCGAGCGCCCGTCGGGCGTCCTCGCCACGACGTCGGCGCCCAGGTCGCCGGCCCCGCCCACGACGTCCACGTCGAGACAGCCGTCGCGTCGGCACAGTTCGGCCACCGCCTGTTCGAACTCGTCCGGGTCCAGGGCCTCGTAGGCGGTCTCCACCGTGTCCGCGGGCGCCTCGGGCACGGTCCCGGGAAGCAGGACGGTGGGTTCCGTGCCGCCGCAGGCGCCGGCCCCGGCGGGGACCAGGCCGACGGCGGGAGCCGGTGACGCCGCGTCGAGCGCTTCGACCGCCGTCCGTGTGGCTTCGTCCAGCGCTTCGGCCGAGCGGCGCGCGATCCTGGCCGCCGATATGCGGCGCTTCCCGCGGCAGCCGGCCATGACGGCGCCGACGCCCATGAGGGCGAGCGCCGCAGCCCAGGCGGGACGGTGCGCCGCGGCCGCGACCACGGTGCGGACGGCCGCGCCCGCCAGAGCGAGGATGATGGCGAGGAGGGCGAAATAGACGGCCGTCGACCGGAGTTCGAACCGGCGGGGGCGGCGCGCGGTACGCCGGGGGCGTGCGGGAACGGCCATGGTGATGTTTCCTCCCCTGGGACGTCAACGAAGATCGATTCGCGTCTTCCCGGGCAGCGGCCGTTCTACCGGGTTCCGTCGTGCACACCTCTTCCGGCCCGCCGGCAGGCGCGGGCCCGCCGCCGTCGGCAGGCACCTCGGGGTGGACCTGCGCGCCGGCATTCCGCGCCCGCGGACACCGATCGGCAAACGCGTCATCGCTCTGGTCGCCCTCACCGCACGGCCAACGGCCGGCTGAATCGGTTCGTCACAAGAGCCCCCTGCCGGACTGACGCTCCCGAGCCGACGTGCTCTCGACGGCTCGCCCCGGCCTGTCGTAGTGAGCCGGGTCCTCTCCTCGACGGTGCCGCAGGCACGAACGCCGATGACGGCGGCTCCGGACACAACTTCTGCGTCCGGCCCAGCAGCGGCCACCACGTGCCGGGGCAGCGGTCCGGCGCGCAGGCCGCTTCGGCCGGGTGGCGATCTGGATCAGGTCGCCGCAGGTGCCGCCGAAGACGGCGGTGGTGACGGGACCCCGTCTTCGCCCGCTGCAAGCGTCGTTGGAACGCGACGGGCTCGTCGAACGCCGCGGTCAAGACGTCGAGCACGGGCTGAAACGCCTGAGCCGGACCGCGCCCCTTCTCGATGCACGGCTGCACGGATGTCACGGACCGAGCCGTTGCTTCGTCTCAGGTGCGGAAGTCCTCGATCACGGAGTTGCCGATGAGCAGTGCGCTGTGGATCACCGCCGGAGTTCTCGCGTCCCTCTGCCCCATGGGCAGCTCCCGGAACGACCGTCGCCGGCAAACCGCTGACCGCTGTTCTTGCCGTCTTCTCCACCGGGGCCTTCTCGGCCCACGCTCGCACCGGCTGAGCGCGGACGGCACCCGTCAAGGTGACACGGGGACGGCCGAGTTCCGCTCGAAAAGACCGTCAGGTTGTTCTGTCTCTATAGAAAGATCACTGGCATGGAGATCCTCAGGTACGTGTTCCTCGTCTTCCACCTCTTCGGGTTCGCCGCGCTCCTGGGTGGCGTCTTCTACCAGCTGCGCGGCAAGGACCTGGTGACCGGCGGTTACATGGTGACCAGCGCGATCGTTCAGCTGGTCACGGGCGCCGGACTCGTCTGGACCCGCATATCCCTGGATCTGCCGGTGGCTCACGCGAAAACGGGAGTGAAACTGGCCCTGGACGTCCTGGTGGCGGTGACAGCGCTGGTGGGCATGCGGAACAAGCAGCCGTGGGCCTTCTTCGCCGTGGCGACCTTCACGGCCGCTGCGGCCGTCGTGGCGGTCGTATGGAAGTAGCCGCCAGGTGCGAAGCGGGTCCGCACAGTGCGGTGGGCATCGTTTCACCTCCCTGCAGGCTGTCTCACTACGATCGCGGGGTGTTCGAGTACCACGGATGGATCACGGTCGGGGAGTCCGCGGCCGAGGACGACGAGCACAGGCTGCGGCGGACCGTCGACGGAGGGGTTGCTGTCTCCGTGCGTCCCGACGGTGGAGGATCCCTTCACGGGTTGAGGCGTCGTCGGCGCGTCCCGCTCAGGTCCGGAGCCGGACGCGCCGACTGCACGGCCACGGGCAACGGACGGTGGAACACTCATGATCCGCCGGACATGCCTTGGCTGCGGATCCGTAGCCCTCCATCGGGCAGCAACCGTCCTGTCGCCTCGACGGCGAGGGTGGGTCCGGAACGTCCGGCACAGGAACTGCACCGCGGTGTCACAGCGTCCGGAGCATGCAGCACCGAGACCATCGGTCCAGGCCGTGTGCGGCCTCGCGTTCACGGATTCTCCGCAGCCCGGGCGTGAGCTGGTCGTCGTCCAGGAGCCGGAAGCCACAGCGCGCGTAGTAGGGGGCGTTCCAGGGGACTTCGGTGAACGTGGTGAGAGTCAGGGCGGCTGCCCCTTGGCTCGTGGCTTGATCCGCCAGACGGTCCAGCAGCAGCCGGCCGACTCCGCGGCGTGCGCTGCCCGGGTGCACCGAGACCTGTTCGACATGAAGGTTGCCGTCGACCCGTTCGGCGATCAGGTAGGCGACCGGGAAGTCAGTGTCGTCGACCGCGACCCAGGCGAGCCCGGCCTCTTGGCAGCGGGTGAGTTGTCCGAGCGGGAGCGGTTCGTCGTCGGCGATCTCCGGCATGCCGATGTCGTGGAAGCTCTTCCCGGCGGCCCGTTCGATGTCCTGCAGGAGGGGCAGCTCGTCCGGACGTACGGCTCGAATACGCATGGGAGGCATTGTCCAGGACCGGCGTACCGCGGCGCCGGGCCCGGCGATGTCGATGTCGACACCGCCGGATGCTGCCGCCCTGCCCGCCGGGGCGCGGCTGCCGGGCCTGCTCGCCCCGTCCGCTGCGGCCACTCACCGGCCGGCCATCCCCCGGCCTGCCGTGCCGCCGCGGATCAGGACGTCGGTGCGGTTGCCCATGGCCAGGTCCATCCGGTCCAGGGCTACGGGCTCGGTGAAGGTGACGCCGTCCTGCGCGATCTGGTGCATCGTCAGGCTTCCGCGCTCCCCCGTGATCTGGAGCCGCAGTGCGGTGAAGGCGGTCGCGGCGACCAGGCGCCAGCGCTGGACCTCGCCCGGGCGCAGGTGGAGGGTGGGGTTGAGCGTGCCGTTGACCGTGAAGGTGGAGGGGACGCCGGTCACCCAGCCGCCCGAGGTGAAGGCGGGAACCCTCCCGTCCTTGAATTTGAGTTCGTTGATGCAGACGACGATGTCGGCGGCCGCCTTGACCTGAGGGACCTCGTCGACGTCGCCTTCGACGATGATCACCCCTGCCATGCCTCCCACCATCTGCTCGGCGATGGATCCGTGCAGGTGCGGGTGGTACCAGTAGGTGCCGGCCGGATGGTCGGCCGGGGCGTGGACGATCGTCACGTACCGCGGCTCCGCGGCGCCGGCGGCGGCCTCCTCCGCCGTGCGTGGCGCGAACTCGCGCAGCACGTTGTCGGCGTGCCCGGACGGGCAGACGTGCATTCCGTGGGTGTGCAGGTTGAAACTGTTGGCGTGGTGCGGCGTGTTGTGACCGCCGCTGTGGGGCGTGTTGGGCGGCACGCCGTTGACGTGCGTCAGCCGCAGGGTGTCACCGCCGCGTACGCGCAGCGTCGGCCCGGGGATCGTCCCGTTGCAGGCCCGTGTCCGTACCGGTCCGTACCCGGGGACGGAGACGTTTGTGAACCGGACGTCGAGTGTCTGTGCCACGACCGGCGACGGCGAGCCGGGCGTCGGCCGCCGGGCCGACACCGCCGGCTGGAGAAAGGGCGTCGCCCCCGTCGTCGCGCGGTGCCCGGCCGGGCTCCTGTCGATCGCCGCCGCGAGGCCGACGGCGGGGATGGCCTTGAGCATCAGTCGGCGACCGATTCCTCCACTTTGTCCCATGACCGGCCAATCTAGATCAACTCGGCCGGGAGCCCGGGCCGCGCACCGGGGTCCTGCGGGCGGGGCCGCCCGTCTTTCGGGCATCGGCGCGGGACGGACCGGGTGCGGGCGGCGCCGTCGTCGTCCCGGGGTGGCGGCGAAGAGGCGGGCCATGGCCCCGCACGACTCCTCGGGGGGTGTACTCGGGCACGCCGTGCGTGCCGCCGCCGACGGGTGTACGGCGGGAAGGGGTCTGCTTGGATCGGTCCATGATTTCTGTCGATACGCCGGACGAGGGACGAGAGAGAGCAGAGCTCGCGGTCTGGTTCGGTGGAGCGTCCTTGGCGTGCTGGTTGTGCTGCCCGTTCTGGGTACTGGTCAGTTTCGTCACGCTGCCTCTGGCACTCGCCGGTGTCGTGCGGGCCTTCGTCGAGTACCACGCGTCGAAGTCGGGGCGGGCGAACGGGACGCGCGCCGTGGTGGGGGGTGTGTTGTCCCTCCTGGGGGCGGCAGCGGCGATCGCCTACATGGTCTTTCTGGCCACCCATCCCGATCTTCCCGTCCAGGGGTAGCGGTCGAGGATGCCGCCGCGTCGGTGGCCCTGCTTCGGCACGGCCGGGCGGACGAACAGCCACCGCTTCAGGAGTCCGGCCGCCGGGCCACGGTGCCCGGCGGGCCGCAGGGCGGTACGTACGAGCGGGCCGACAGCCGTGAGGTGAATCACATACCTCCCGCTCGCGGGCGGGGAGTTCCGCTGTCTCGCAACCGTGCTGGACTGCTTCAGCCGCAAGGTCGCCGGCTGGTCCGTCACCGACCACATGCTCACCGGCCTGGTCGCCGACGCCCTCCGGATGGCAGCCGCGACCCGCGGCGGCCTCGACGGGGCGGTGTTCCACTCCGAGCACGGAGCGCAATACGGATCCCGGGCCTTCGCCGGCCTCCGCGACCGGCTCGGTGTCACCCGGGCCGGGCTTCCCCGTCAGTGGGCCCGGCCGCTCTTCGGCCCGGTGCCACTGGTCCTGGCCGGGGTTCCGTCCGGGGCGAACGCGTGGCGGAAGGTGAAGGCGTGCGGCGCGGGGCCGTGGTCGTGGAGGTGCTCCAGCCGGGAGACCCCGTCCCGCCAGGTGGGTGTCACGCCGTCGGGGACCCACCAGGACACGTGATTGGGGTGCGCTGTCCTCTCTAACCAGTCGTGACGCCTGTTCAGCGCCTCGCGGTGCGGACCGGTGTAGACGGCGTCGGAGGCGGGGCGCAGGCCGGTCCACAGCGAGAGGCTCGCGGCCAGGGCGGTGGTCTGCGGGGTGCGGCCCTCGCCGTACCAGGTGGGTACGGCGAACTCTCCCCACGCGCCCCAGTCCGCCTCGAAGAGCGCGCCCCGGTCGCCGTCCGCCGCCTCGGCGTGCGCGAGGTGTCCGGGGTGCCGGCCGATGTTCCGGTAGACGGTCTCGCCGGTGTCGTAGAACTCGCGCGTGAGGGGTGCGGGACCGGCGAGAGGTGACTTCAGGACGCCGAACGTGTACAGAGCAAGATGGGGCATGCGTCTCTCCCTGGTCGGGGCTGTCTGGCGTGGACCCGGTCGGTGGCTTGCGCAGGGGGCGAGGGTGCGTGGGGCGTGACCGGCTCGTCCCGTCGCGGCCGGCCCGGCCCGGAGGAACCCCTGTGCGGCCGTGGGCGGCCACCGAAGACCGCTGAAGGTAGCCGCCTGTGCGAGCCCTGTCGAAGTTGCGATTTCCCTGTCCACGTGGCCTCTTGGACAAGTCCTTGTGGGAACTGGCCCGGCCGGCGTCGCCGGTCTTCGGTTCCCTGGCGGGTGCGGCGGGTTCGGTGCCGCGACCGGGTCAGCGTCTGCGGCCGGCGTGCAGTTCCAGCCGCTCGGCTTCGAAGCGCGCGCGGAAGCCGCGGTCGTGCGAGACCGCGACCACCGCCCCCGGGTACGCCGCGAGCGCCGCCTGAAGGTCCTCGACCAGGTCGAGTGCGATGTGGTTGGTCGGCTCGTCGAGGACGAGGAGGTCCGCGGGCCGGGTCACCAGGGTCGCGATCTGGAGCCGCCGCCGCTGTCCCACGGACAGGGCGGCGACCGGGACGTGCAGGTCCTGTTCGCGGAACAGGCCCAGGGACAGGAGCTGTTCGGCGTGCTCCTCCGGCGGCCCGGGCCGTCCGGCGGCGAACGCGGCGAGCAGCGGCAGCCGAGTGGTGCGCGCGGACAGTTCCTGGGCGAGGTAGCCGATGCGGGCGGGGCGGCGCACCGTGCCGGCGTCCGGCCGCAGGTCGCCCGCGAGGACGCGGAGCAGTGTCGTCTTGCCCGCGCCGTTCTCGCCCGTGACGAGGAGGCGGCCGCCGGGCTCGATCGCCAGGCGTCCGTCCAGGCACAGCCGTTGCCCGACCCGTACGTCGTCGAGTTCGGCGAGTGTGCCCTGGGCCGGGGCGTCGGCTGCCGAGGGCAGGGCCGTCGTGAACCGGAGCGGTACCGGCGGCTTCGCCACGGGGTCGCGCCGCAACCGCTCCAGGCGCTCGCGCACCGAGCGCACCTGTCCGCCGAGCTTGGCCTCGCTGGAGCGGCGGTGCTTGCCGAAGCCCTGACCGGGATCGCGGCCGGTGGTGGACAGCCGCCTGCCCGCGGCCTCCAGCAGTTCCTGCGTGAGGGCCACTTCCTCGGTCCAGTCCTCGTACCGCTGCTGCGCCGCGCGCCGGGCGGCGGCCTTCGCGGCGCGGTAGCCGGCCCAGCCGTCGCCGTACCGGCGCACGGTGTGCTCGTCCCGGTCGACCTCGAGGATCGTGGTGGCGATGCGCTCCAGGAAACCGCGGTCGTGGGTGACCGCGACGACGGTGCCGCGGTGTGCGCGCAGGTGTTCCTCCAGCCAGCGCACGGCCGTCGCGTCGAGGTGGTTCGTCGGTTCGTCCAGGAGCAGCAGTTCGGGGGCGGCGGCCAGGACGCAGGCGAGCGCGAGCCGGGACTGCTCGCCGCCGGACAGCGAGCCGAGCGGGCGCTGCCGGGTGGTCCCGGCGAGCCCGAGCCCGTGCATGGCGGCGTCCACCCGGGCGTCCGCCTCGTATCCGCCGCGTTCCTCGTAGGCGGTCAGCAGTTCGCCGTACGCGGCGAGTTCCTCCCCCGAGGCGTCCGCGAGGGACTCCTCCGCCGCACGGAGTTCTCGCTCCATGTCGCGCAGTTCGCCCAGGGCGAGGTCGACGGCGTCCTGCACGGTGCGGTCCGCGTCGAGGCCGAGGGTCTGGGCGAGGTGGCCGGTTCCGCCGGGGAAGCGGACGGTGACCTCTCCGGCGTCCGGCGTCTCGGCCGTGGCGAGCAGCCGCAGCAGGGTGGACTTGCCGGAGCCGTTCTCACCGATGACGGCGGCCTTCTCGCCGGGCCGGACGGTGAAGGAGACCTGGTCGAGGACCGTGCGGGTGCCGTACGACTTGGTGACGGACTTGACGGACAGCTGCGCCACGGCGGTGGCGGTGGCGGGCAGGGCGGTATGGGCGCGGTCGCGCATGTGGCTTTCCCTGGGCGTGTGAAGGGTCTACGGGCGGCAGAAACGGCGGCGGGAGCCGTGCCCGGACTCAGACGAAGAAGAGGAAAGCCATGCCCCCTACCGTAGCAAGCAAGGCGGATCGCCTCGCCTCAATTTGCGCGGGGGCGCGAAAGGGCCCGGTACGACACGGCCCGGCTGCATGCGCCGGGCCGTGTCGTACCGGCCGGGAGGAGCGGGGGCACCGCGCCGTTGTCCCCGCCGGTCGGTTCGACGAGCGGGATCGGGGCCTGCCGCGGCTGCCGGCCGGGGTGTGCGGCGGACCGGTCCGGCCGTGCCCGGGGCTTCAGTGGTTGCGGTCGAGTACGACCACGTCGTCGCCCATGCCGATGACGAGGGCCTGGCCGGCGGCGGTCACGCACTGGGCCCTCGCCGGCAGTGCGATCTTCTCCCGGAGCCGGGCCGGGGCGAGGTCCCAGACGTGGAGCGTGCCGCTGCCGTCCACGGTGACGGCGTCCGTGCGGTCGTCCCGTGCGGTGCAGGCCACCGCGAGGACTCCCGAGGGGTGTCCGGGGAGGGTGGATCGCAGGGTGCCGTCCGTCAGGTCCCACACCTGTACCGCGGTGTCGTTCGCGCCGACGGTCAGCGCGTGCGGGCGGCCGTCCAGGTCGGTGACGGCGAGTGCCCGTATCCAGTAGTGCCCCGTGCGGACGGTGGCGGTGACGCGCCGGCCCTTCCCGGTGAGCCTCCACAGCCGCAGTGCGGCGTCCTCGCTGCCCGTGAGGAGGTGCGGGCGGCCGTCGACGGTGACGGGTTCCATGGCCCGTACCGCCGAGCGGGTGCGGTCGGTGAGGAGCGGGCGTTCCCCGTCCTCGTCCAGGTCCCACACGCGAACGGTGCGGTCCTGGTCGGAGGTGACCGCGTGGGGGCGGCCCTCGACGTCCGCCCACGCCACGCTCTGCACCCGGTGGTCGGGGCCGGGAAGGGCCCGAAGTCCGGTGCCCGCGGCGAGGTCCCAGACCCGGGCGGCACCGCAGCAGCCTCCGACGACGGCGTACGGGCTGCCGTCGACCGTCGTGCACGCCAGCGCCTCCACGCGGTGTCCGTGGGACAGGGTGCGTCGCTCCGTCCCGTCGGCCAGGTCCCAGAGCCGGATCGTGGTGTCGTCGCCCCCGGTGACGGCGTGCGGACGTCCGTCGATCTCCACGGCGCCCACGGCCCGTACGGTTTCGGTGTGGCCCTCGCGCGGGGCGGGCAGGGCGGCGTCACCCAGGTCCCACACGCGCGGGCTCGCGGAGTGCCCACCGCTCACGGCGTACGGGCGCCCGTCGATCTCCGTGCAGGCCAGCACGTCCACATAGCCCTGGTGTCCGGTCAGGACCGCGCACTCCGTGCCCTCGGTCAGGTCCCACACGCGAATCGCGCAGTCACCGCCGGCGGTCAGCACGTGGGGGCGTCCGTCGAGGTCGACGCAGCTCATGGCGGACGTCCACGAGGCGTGCCCGCCCAGCACGGCGCGCTCCGAACCGTCGGTCAGGCACCAGACCCGTGCCGCGCACTCCCCGCCGCCCCCGGTGACGGCATGGGGGATGCCGTCGATCACCGTGCAGGCCACCGAGTAGACGGCAGAGGTGTGACCGGTGAGCACGGCCCGCTCGACGCCGTCCTCCAGGTCCCACAGCCTCACTGTGTCGTCACAGCCCCCGGTCACGGCCACGGGGCGGCCGGCGACCTCGGCGAACGCCACCGCTCGTACCTCCTCGGTGTGGCCGGGCATCCGCGCCCGTTCCGACCCGTCGACCAGGTCCCACACCCGGACCAGACAGTCCTCTCCCGCGGTGACCGCGTACGGCCGGCCGTCGATCACCGTGCAGCCCACCGCGCGTATCCAGCCCTTGTGGCCCTTGAGGGTGAACCGCTCGGCCCCGGTCTCCAGGTCCCACACCCGTACGCCGCCGGAGCAGGTTCCGGTGACGACATGGGGGCGCCCGTCGATCTCGGCGCAGTCCAGTGCGTAGACCCCGTCGTCCTCGGTGATGACGAGGCGTTCGGTACCGTCCACCAGGTCCCACACGCGGACGCTCGAGTCGTAACAGCCGGTCACCGCGTGGGGGCGCCCGTCGATGACGGTGCACGCGGCGGCGTCCACGCCAAGTCCCGTCCGGGTGAAGCGCAGTGCGGGATGGACCATCGCGCCGGTCGCCCAGCGCGGTCGCCACGGGCGGCCGCGGGACAGCTCCCGGGCGAGGCCGCTCTCGCCGTGGCGTGCGGCGTCGACGGCGAGGATGTCCCGTCTTTCGGGCAGGGTCGCGGTGGCGTGGACGTGGACGGATGCCCGGTAGACGCCGCGCCGCACCCGCCCCTGGGCGGAGCCGGGGACGTTGAGCGCGCGGAGCAGCCCCCGCGGGGCCGCGTGCACCAGGTATTCGGCGTCCTCCAGTACGTCGTCCAGGACACCGGCCGCGGCGGCGTGGGCGGCGAGGTGGTCGACGATGTACGGTGCGGCGGCCGACCAGTCGCGGTGCCCGCCGGCCCCGTCACGGGGAACCTCGGCCAGCAGGGCGTTCGTGATGGTCCGTTGCGTCCGCCGCTCGTCCGGCCGGTCTCCCCCGGCACGCAGCCGGTAGACCACGCCCGCCGGTGTCCGCGTCTCGGCCAGGAGTTCGCCCGCCCGGTCCCGGAACGCGCTCACGTCCTGAGCCGTCCACGGGCGGCCCGACAGGGCGCGTGCCAGGACCGCCCACAGGGCGAGGGGCAGACCCGCGCCTTCGGCGAACGCCAACGGCCGCAGCAGCGCGGCTTCGTCACCGGAATCCGGCACCGGCCCGCCGGCCCCGTCGCTGTTCGCCATCGCCCCACGCTCCTCGCAGCCCGTTCACGACTCCGTGCCCTCCCTAGACGGGCGGCCGGATCACCAACCTGGCCACGGATGCTACCGACGGCCACTGACAGCGGCGGCGGAGGCGTCGTGCGCGGCCGTTGCGGTCATGCGGCCCGGGAGAAGGAGCA
This sequence comes from Streptomyces sp. NPDC058751, assembly GCF_042746485.1. NCBI lineage: Bacteria > Bacillati > Actinomycetota > Actinomycetes > Kitasatosporales > Streptomycetaceae > Streptomyces > Streptomyces sp. NPDC058751. The sequence goes on from NZ_JBHYPZ010000030.1 coordinate 17,569, forward strand.
CCGAGTCTCACTCATCGGAGTCGGGCCACGTCGCGGCGAGTGCCCGCCGGTCCGGGAAGCGGGGGCCGGGGACTGTCTCCTGGGTGGGTTCGCCGTCGAGCCAGCACACTTGCTCCGGGGCACCGTCGCCCGTGTCGAACAGGCAGCACACTCCCGCGCTGTCGGCGGTGAGGCCGGTGAACGCCTTCCTGATACTGGCCGACCGCGCGAACAAGCGGCTCATCTCCGATGTCGCCGCCCAGCACTCGATCGACGCGTAACCGGGGTGCCAAGAGGACTCGAACCGGATCGTCGCGTAGACATACCCGATCTGGACGCGCCCGTCCGTCCCGGGTTCGAGGCCGTTCGTCTGCGCGTACTCCCGCAGCGCGTCATCGGCGTCGAACATGAGGGAGGTGTCGAGCTCGAACGTGCCGCTCGTGGAGCAGTCGACCGGCTCGCTCTTGAAATCGGACGTGAACGGCAGGACGAGCCGGTCGCCGCCGGGCAGGGTGATCTCGAGCGGCGGCACGGCACGGGCCGGTGGCGCCAGCCCGGCCAGACCGTTCAGCGCCCTGGCGACGTTCCGGCGACGCAGATGGATGTCGTAGCTGTAGATGAGCCCCACGCTTCCCCCCTGTCCCCGGTGGAACCGCACCCTCTCACGGCCCGGTCCTCGGACGCTTGTCCAATTGGCCGGTCCGGTCGGCCGGAGCGCTCCGGTTCAGGGGCCGGGCGGTGCACCCGTCTTCGACGGCATGGACGTGCGAGGCGCGCGGTGCCGGTCAGGCGACGCGTTCCAGGCCCGCCCTCACCGACTGCCGGGTGCCGTCCCGTTTGATCGTCTCGTAGGCGAAGTCCACCGTGCCGCCGGGGCGCAGCGTCAGGACGATACGGCCGTTCGTGACGCAGTCGCCGGACTGGATGCTCTCCCCGAGGGTCACCCGGTCCGTGCCGTCGACCGAGGTCAGGGTCGCGGTGCCGTAGCAGTCGGAGGACTCCATCGCGTAGTGGACGCTGCCGACCTGCTCTCGCAGTGTGCCCTGGTCGAGTTCCACGGTGACGCGGTAGTGGTCGGTGCGGGTGGCGTCGACCTCCTCGGCGTAGCCCTGCCAGCGTCCGAGGAACTTCTCCGGCAGGCCGACGGACGTCGGAGCGGTGGGGGTCGGGGCGGCCGGGGTCCCGTCGGCTCCGCCGGACGCTCCGGAGGCCGCGAGTGCGCTCGGCGGGAGGGAGCCGGGAGCGGTGGAGGTGTCGGGCGCGCCAGGGGTCTCGGAGGCGGGTGGCGCGCCGCCGAGCGACGGGCCTGAGGCGCGTTGCTCGGTATCGCCGCTCAGTTGCACGAACAGTCCGATCAGGGCCGCGACGATCGTGGCCGCGGCGCCGATCAGGGCCACGACGAGCGCGCTGCGGTGGGATTCACCGGGGGCCTGACGGACCGGGCGCTGCGGCCTCGCGTAGGGATCCGGCGGGGACTGTGGTCTGGTCATGGCGCGGCCTCTGGTGCGTGGTTCGGGGAAGATCAGGCCATATTGCCGTCCAGACACCGCGACTTGTGCGACTTTCAGGCAAATATGCCGAATAGATCATGTCGAATCGATTCGCCTCGCGCGCCGTTCCGGTGCGGTGCGCCCACCGGCTCGCGGACACCGGCCCCACCACCGGATCCGGTCCGGGGCGGGTCTCACTGCCGTGCCTGCTCACTCGCCGGGTGGTCCGGTTCGTTTATCTTCCCGAAGGGGATGTGCACGCTGGGCGTGCTGCGGGCGGTTCCGGTCAGGTGGCCGACCTGGTCGTCGAAGAAGATGTGGGGTCTGAGGACCTCCATGATCGCGCTCTTGTCTATGCCGCCGAGGAAGAAGGCGTCGTTGACGGCCACGCCCCAGTTCTTCAGGCTGCGCACCGGGCGTTCGTGAGCGGGTGCGTTGCGGGCGGTGACGAGGGAGACGTGGACGCGGATCTTGTAGCCGGCGTCCTGCGCCCGCCGTTCTTCTTCGCGCCGCTGGAGCCGGTTGACGCCCGCGAGGAAGTCACGCAGAGGGCCCGGGTCGTGCGGGGTGGCGGCGTTCGCCGCTTCGTGGAAGCGGAAGTCCTCGAGGCCGCCGGCCTGGTAGACCTGTTCCGAGGCGTCGTCGGCGAGGACTCCGTCGAAGTCGAAGGCGATCCGCAGGTCCTGGTCGTCGTCCTCGTCGGCCACCGCCGGGCCGAGGACGCGGCCGGCGGGCAGGCCGAGCGCGACGGCCTCGCGGACGTCGTCCTCGTTCGCGGAGAGGAACAGGGACATGTTCAGGGCGGGCATGAAGCGGTGGGGCGAGCGGCCCTGCATGAAGACGGCCCGGCTGATCGGCAGGCCGTGGGACTGGATGGACCGCATGACCCGCAGGCCGGTGTCGGGATCGTTGCGGGACAGGATGATGACCTCGACCAGAGGATCGTCGGGTGAGAGGTCGTTCAGGGACAGCAGCCTGCGGATGAAGGGGAAGGCCGCCCCTTTGTCCAGCGTGTCGTCCAGGTGCCGCTCCTGGTAGGCGCGGTAGGCCTCTTCTCCCTGATCGCGGAAGACGGCGTCCGCCTCCGCCAGGTCGAACAGCGCGCTGGAGGCGACACCGACGACCAGGCGGTTCTTGAGTTCGTAGACGGCCACGTCGTACCCCCCGGCACCGATTCGCATACATGCCCCGATGATGTTAAATCACCGCAGTCACCGGCCTGATGGCCACCCCGATGGCACGGGCTCCAGGGGCTGTGTGATGTCGTGATCAGTTGGTGGGTTCTTCCCTCTTCGGGCGAAGGGGGCGGGCCGCAGGGACGGCTGACCGCCGCCTCGCAGGAGGCAGCGGTCTTGTCGCGTCCGGCGGCGGTGCCAGGTGGTGCGGCTCACCGGGTGTTCCCTCCCCTGCGCCGCCTCGGGCTCGAACGCACCACAAGTGCCCGGCCGTTGGCGGCACGGGTACACGGGAGGAGGACAGGACGACGGCGCGACGGCCGTGCGGGGCGACCGCCCTCGCCGGACCCGTCCGCGGCCACGGCTCACACGCTGAGTGCCGCCCGTACGGTCTGCTCGGCGGCTGTTCCGCCCTCACCCGAGGACGTCACCCGCCCGGCCTCCAGTACGTAGTACCGCTGGGCGGCGCGCATGGCGAAGCCGACGTGCTGTTCGACGAGGAGGACGCCAAGGCCGCCGCGCCGGGTGAGCGCGAGGATCGTCTCCTCGATCTCGGTGACGACCGACGGCTGGATGCCCTCCGTCGGCTCGTCGAGCAGCAGGAGCCCGGGGCGGGTGATCAGCGCGCGGGCGATGGCGAGTTGCTGGCGCTGGCCGCCGGAGAGCAGGCCGGCGCGGCGGCCGGACAGTGCGCGCAGGGCCGGGAAGAGGTCCAGTGCCTCGGCGGTCGCCGCTCTGCCGTCGGGGCGGCCGTCGGCGACGAGTTGGAGGTTCTCGGCGGTGGTGAGGTGGGGGAAGGACTGCTGGCCCTGGGGGACGTACGCCATCCCGCGGGCGACCCGCTGGTGCGGGGCGAGGTGGGTGATGTCCTCGCCGTCGAGCCGGACGGTGCCGCTCCTGGGCTTGATCAGGCCCATGGCGGTGCGCAGCAGCGTGCTCTTGCCGGCGCCGTTGTGGCCGAGGACGGTGGCGACAGCGTCGTTCGGGACGGTGAGGGTGACATCGTGCAGGACCGTGGTGCGGTCGTAGCCGGCCTGGACGGAGCTGATCTCCAGCATCTGGCTCACGCCTCCTCGGCGACGGCCACGGCAGTGGCGGGAGCAGACCCTGGTTCCGCGGCGCGGCCGAGGTAGACCTCCTGGACCTTGGCGTCGGCCTGGACCTCGGCGACGGTGCCCTCGCTGAGGACCTTGCCGGCGTGCAGGACAGTGACGCTGCGGGCGTAGGAGCGCATGAAGTCCATGTCGTGTTCGATGACGACGACCGTGCGGTCCGCGCTGATCCGCTGGAGCAGCGCACCGGTGGCCTCGCGCTCGTCGTGGCTCATGCCGGCGACCGGCTCGTCGAGCAGCAGCAGCCTCACGTCCTGGACGAGCAGCATGCCGATCTCCAGCCACTGCTTCTGCCCGTGGGCGAGGACGCCGGCGGGGCGGTCGCGCAGGTGGGTCAGTCCGGTGGTCTCCAAGGCCTTCGCGACCGGCTCGGGGATGTCCTTTCGGCGCCTGAGCATCGTCCACGGGCTGCGCCCCGCGCCCGAGGCGATGTCGAGGTTCTGCAGGACGGTCAGTTCCTCGAAGACCGTGGCCGTCTGGAACGTACGCCCGATCCCCATGCGGGCGATCTTGTGGACCGGCCTGCCCAGCAGGTCCTGGTCGCCGAAGCGCACCGAACCCGTCGCCTTCACCAGGCCGGTGACGGCATCGACCAAGGTGGTCTTGCCGGCGCCGTTGGGGCCTATGAGGAAGCGCAGGTCGCCGGGGCGGACGTTCAGGTCGACACCGCCGACGGCGGTGAAGCCGTCGAAGGTCACCCGCAGGTCGCGGACGGTCAGTTGCTCGCCGTTCATGCCGTCTCTCCCGTCGTACGAGCAGTGGTGGCGGTACGGCGTCTGCGCAGGACGACGCCCAGGGAGGCCAGACCGCCGGGCAGGAAGCCGACCACGACCACGAACAGCAGGCCCTGGAGGTAGGTCCACGCGGCGGGGAAGGCGTCGGACAGCGTGCTCTGCGCCCAGGCCACCGCGATCGCGCCGAGCACCGCGCCCACCAGCGAGGCCCGGCCGCCGACCGCCGCGCCGATGACGAAGCCGATGGAGGGCACGATCCCGATCAGCGCCGGGGAGATGATCCCGACCGCCGGGACGAAAAGGGCGCCGGCCAGGCCCGCCGTTCCGGCCGCGAGGACGTACGCGAGGAGCTTGACGTTGGCCGGGTCGTAGCCGAGGAAGCGCACCCGCTCCTCGGAGTCCCGTGCGGCGACGAGGAGTTCACCGAACCGGCTGACGAACAGCTGGCGGGTGCCGGCCATCAGGAGCAGCAGGACGGCGGCGATGACGAAGTACACCATCCGCTGGTTGACGGGGTCGTCGAGGGAGTAGCCGAAGAAGCCGTGGATGTCGGTGAGGCCGTTGGTGCCGCCGGTGGTGGCCTGCTGGCCGATCAGCCAGATGGACAGGGCGGCGGCCAGGGCCTGGCTGAGGATCGCGAAGTAGGCGCCCCTGACCCGGCGGCGGAAGACGAAGAAGCCGAGCAGCGCGGCGACCGCCATCGGCAGCAGCACGGTCATGGCGAGCGCGAAGGCCGGATCGGCGAACGGCTTCCACCACCAGGGCAGGGTGTCGCCGGTGCCGTAGAGCTGCATGAAGTCGGGCAGGGTCTCGCCGGTGGCAGCCGCGTCGGTGAGTTTGAGGTGCATGGCCATGGCGTAGCCGCCGAGGCCGAAGAAGACGCCCTGCCCGAGCACCATGAGCCCGCCGCGGCCCCAGGCGAGGCTGACGCCCACCGCGACGATCGCGTAACACAGGTATTTGGCCAGGAGGTTGAGGCGGAAGTCGGAGAGTGCGGCTGGCGCGACGCCGAGGAGGAGTACGGCGCCGGACACGAAGGCGGCGGGGACGCGCAGCCGCTTCGGCAAGGAGGGGGACGGCGGCTTCGCCGTGGCGGGGGTGGGGGTGGTCGTTGTCGTCATGCCAGGCTCCGGGTGCGCAGCGTGTACAGGCCCTGGGGTCGCCACTGCAGGAAGGCGACGATCGCCACGAGCACGATGACCTTGGCGACGCTGAGGGTCGTCGAGTATTCGAGGACCGATTGGAGGATGCCCAGCGCGAAGGCGGTGATGACGCTGCCCTTGAGCTGTCCGATGCCGCCCACGACGACGACCAGGAAGGCGTCGACGATGTAGTTGGTGCCCGTCGTCGGGCCGATCGGGCCGACCAGGGTGAGGGCGACGCCGGCCACGCCCGCGAGGCCCGAGCCGATGAAGAAGGTGATGCGGTCGACCCGCCCGGTGGCGATCCCGGAGGCCTCGGCCAGGTCGCGGTTCTGGACGACGGCCCGGATACGGCGGCCCAGTGGCGTGAGTTTCAGGGTGAGGGCGAGTGCGAGGACGCTCAGCAGGGCCAGGCCGAGGATGAACAGGCGGTTGTTGGCGAAGGTGATGCCGCCGCCCAGCGAGATGTTGCCGGTGAGGACGTCGGGCGCGGCGGTCTGCACGTTGGGGGCGCCGAAGATGTCGCGGGCGAGTTGCTGGAGCATCAGCGAGACGCCCCAGGTCACGAGCAGCGTGTCCAAGGGACGCGTGTAGAGGCGGCGGATGAGCAGCCATTCGAGCAGGGCGCCCATGGCTCCGGCGGCGAGGAAGGCGATCGGCAGGGCGACGAGCAGCGAGACGCCCGCGCCGCTGATGGACTTCTGCAGCACGTACGTGGTGTAGGCGCCGGCCATGATGAACTCGCCGTGCGCCATGTTGATCACGCCCATCTGACCGAAGGTCAGGGTCAGGCCGAGGGCGATGAGCAGCAGGACGGCACCGATGCTGATGCCGGTGAGGGACTGGTTGAGGATGACCGTCATGGGTCGGCTCCGGGTCGGGGACGCGGGTGCGGGTGTGCGCGGGTGCCGTGGGCTCGGCCCGGCCCCTGGAGAGGGGCCGGGGCCGGTGACGGGCGGGTGGGGCTCAGGAGAGCCGGGAGGCCCAGGGGTAACCCTTGAGGTAGGGATCCGGCTTGATCGGTTTGCCGGAGTTCCACACCTCGGTGATCAGACCGTCGGAGCCGACCTTGCCGATCCGGGCGGTCTTGTAGACGTGCTGGGTGGCGCCGTCCACGGTGACCTCGCCTTCGGGAGCGTCGAGTTCGATGCCGTCACAGGCGGCTTTGACCTTCGCCACGTCGAAGGACCCGGCTTTCTCGACCATCGCCTTCCACAGGTGGACGGAGATGTAGGCGGCCTCCATCGGGTCGGAGGTCGGCTTGCCCTTGCCGTACGCCGCTTGGTAGGCGGCCACGAACTTCGTGTTGGCCGCGCCCGGGGTGGTCTCGTAGTAGTTCCAGGCCGTGAGCTGGCCGTCCAGGTACTGGGTGCCGATGCTCTTGACCTCTTCCTCGGCGATGGAGACCGAGAGCACCGGCAGGCTTTTCGCGGTCAGGCCCGCGGACTTGTACTCCTTGAAGAAGGCGACGTTGGAGTCACCGTTGAGGGTGTTGAACACGGCGTCGGCGCCGGCGTCCTTGACCTTGTTGACGATGGTGCCGAACTCGGTGGAGCCGAGCGGGGCGTAGTCCTCGCCGACGACCTGCATGCCGTTGGCCTTCGCGTACGCCTTGATGATCTTGTTGGCGGTGCGGGGGAAGACGTAGTCGCTGCCGACCAGGTAGAGCTTGGTCAGGCCCTGCTTCTTGAGGTAGTCCAGTGCGGGCACGATCTGCTGGTTGGTGGTGGCGCCGATGTAGAAGATGTACGGCGACTGCTCGAGTCCTTCGTACTGCACGGGGTAGAACAACAGGGACTTGTACCGCTCGAAGACCGGCTTGACGGCCTTTCGGCTGGCCGAGGTCCAGCAGCCGAAGGTGGCCACGACCTTGTCGTCCTTGATGAGGGTCTCCGCCTTCTCGGCGAAGGTGGGCCAGTCGGAGGCGCCGTCCTGGCTGACGGCCCCGAGCTTCTTGCCCAGCACGCCACCGGCGGCGTTGATCTCCTTGACCGCGAGCAACAGCGCGTCGTGGACGGTGACTTCGCTGATCGCCATGGTGCCCGAGAGCGAGTTCAGCAGACCGACCCTGACGGTGTCGCCGGACGTGTCGGCCTTGGCGCCGGAGCCGGTGGACGTGGTGTCGCCCGTCTTGGCGCCGCACGCGCCGACGGCGGCGGACGCGCCGGCGGCCGACAGAGCGGCCAGGAGAGCGCGTCTGCTGATGCTGAGCCCGGACATGCACAACCTCCTTGCCCCGAAGGGCGGTACGAAGAGAGCGGAAGACTCTGGGGAGGGAATGAGGGGGCGGCGCTTCAGGGGCGGCGGTGTCGACGCATGGGTTCCCCAGCCGTTCCGGGGTGCGTTTGGGCCGGTCGCTGAAGTGCGACCACAGCCTGCGGGGAAACTGTTTCAACCGCGTTTCGGAGCAATTGATGAAAAGTTTCCAGTGAAAGTAACGCGGTCGACCAAAACCGAGGAAGCCGCCGCCGAATACTCTCGGCCGAGAGCATGAAAGCAAGGCGATCAATGCTTCCCACAGAAAGGATCAGTTATTCTGATTCCCCCTTTTCCGAGAGGCCGGTGATCGGCGGTAGGCTCGAGCACCGGTCGGCGAGCACGAGTGGAGGAGCACGATGGCGAGACGGCCCCAGGAACTGCTCCGCCTGCTCACGCGGGCCGAACGGCTCGCCGTGCGCCGAGTGCAGTCCGTCCTCGACGAGTTCGACTGCTCCGTGGATGCCTGGCGGGTACTCGACCTGCTCTCCGACGGAGGGGGTCACAACATGACGGCCATCGCCGACCACGCCTTCCTGCCGGCCCCGAGCCTGACCAAACTGATGGACCAACTCGTCGACCAGAACCTGGTCTACCGTCGCATCGACCCGGCCGACCGGCGCCGCGTCCTGGCCCACCTCACCCCACGGGGCAAGCAGCGGTGGCAGTTGCTGGCGCGTGAAGTGCGGGCCGACTGGGGGGACTTGGAGCATCTGCCCGAGAGCGAGGAGCTGGGCCACCTGCTCGCACAGCTGGCCGAGGCCCTGGAAGGACGGCCCGTACCCGATCCGGCGCATGTCACGACAGGTCGTGCGGGGAAGGCAGTTGGGCGAGCACGTTGAAGTCGGACCCGGCCGCCTCCGCCAGGTAGATGCGCTGGCGGACATGCCGGTCATGAAGGTGGAGCAGGCCGCGCGGACCCTCGTAGGAGACGGTCTCGGCGGCGGCCGAGATCGCGGAGACGTCCAGGGTGCGGGCCCGCTCGATGAGCGAGGCGAGCAGCAGCACCCCCTCGTAGCACGACTCGCCGAGGCTTCCGGGGGCCGGTGCCTCGAAGCCGAAGCGGCCGGTGTAGCGGCCGTGGAAGTCCAAGGTGTCCTGGTTGGCCAGTGAGGCGAAGAAACCGGCCGTGCTGAACAGGTCGACGGTCGCCTCCGGGCCACTGGCCATCAGCATGTTCTCGTCCATCAGCGTGCTCAGCCGCAGACACCGCTGATCGATGCCCGAGGCGGCGAAGGCCCGGTTGAAGCGGACCGCGTCGCTGCCGACGAGCAGCATCAGCACACCGTCCGCGTCCGTGTGCTCGATGCGCCGCAGCACGTCGGCGAAGTCCTCGGTGCCCAGCGGCAGATACGCCTCGCCGCAGACCCGTCCGCCCCGCAGCGCGCGGGCGTAGCGGCGGGCGGCCCGGGCGGTGCGCCGGGGCCAGACGTAATTGTTGCCGACGACGAACCACCTGCGTACCCGCCGTGTCTCGGCGAGCAGCCGCATGGCGGGCTGCAGTTGCCAGTCCGGCGTCTCGCTGGTCATGAAGACGCCGTCCGTGCGTTCCCCGCCCTCGTAGAGGGCGGTGTACACGTACGGCACCCGGTGCGCGATGCGCGGCGCCACCGCCTGCCGGACCGAGGAGATGTGCCAGCCTGTCACCCCGTGCACCGCGCCGGTCACCACCAGGGCCTCGACCTCCTCGGCGACCTTCTCCGGCCGGGCTCCGCCGTCGACCTCCAGCAGCCGCAGCTCCCTGCCGAGTACGCCGCCGGCCTCGTTGATCTCTTCGGCGGCCAGCCGCGCGCACGTCTCGCAGGCGGGACCGAAGATGCCGGCGGGCCCTTGCATCGGGTACACGAGCGCGACGTTCAGGGTCGAGCCGTCGACCGTCAACCACTCTGGGCTGTGGAGGTGGAGCGGCCGGCGCATGTCCACATGATTGCCCGACGGCGATCGGCGCCCAAGCACCGGCCGGGATCGAAACCGATTCGTAGGCGCGAGGAAGGGGCGCGCAGCCGCGGCTCCCGCCGCACCGTGCACCGCTCTCCCCTCCCGCCCCCGCCATCGTCCGCCCCCGGGGGGCCGGGACCCGGCAGACGGCCGGTGAGGCGGCCGTCCGCCTGCGGCCGGCACCGCTCGGTCCGTTCGGCAGGTACGTGCACGTCCTGGGCCGTCGTCGACGGCCGCCTCGATCCGGTTCAGCATCCGCCGGACACGGTCCGGGCCGCCATGACCCGCCTCCTCGGCCGGAATCCAGCCGTTCTTGCGCCGCAACGGAGCGATCAGACCCCGTCTATGGACCAGTGCCGACTCCTGCGGCTCCGACCGGCTGAACCGGTGCACGAACCGCCCATGCACAACAGCCGGTTCGCTCGCCCGCACGCACATCAGCACCGGCCTGACGCATCCGACGAGGATGACATGATGCGTCCATGCCCGAGTACACGATCAGCACAGCAGACGGCGACGCCTGGCCGGCCCTTGGCGCCGGCCTTGCCGCGGTTCTCCAGCCCAGATCCCGCCAGTGCGAGATTCTGCAGGACGACGCCCTGCTCAGACTCCGCACCGAAGGCACCGACGTCGAAGCGTCCTGGGAACTGGCCGGCACTTGGTACGTCTACGTCGAAGGCGCGCCGTCGTTGGAAGCCGCCGATCAGATGGTGAACGAGATGGCCGCCCAACTCGGCGAAGCGACAGGGAAGCAGGCCGTCCACCACAGGATCACGGACTAGCGCAGAACGACCAAGCTCAAAATCACCGGACTCTTGAACCGGCCATCAGAACTCCACCGACCTCGGTCGCCCAAGTGTCGCTTCAGCGCAGCTCTTCTCGCAGCAGGCCCATCGTGTACTGGTCGTACCACTGGCCGTCCCGGTAGAAGACCTGCCGAAGCCGCCCCTCTTCCACGAAGCCGATCTTCTTGTAGACGTGACGCGCCGCGTGGTTCTCCGTGACAACGGTCAACGAAATCTTGTGCAGTCGCATGGTGTCGAACCCGTACCGGCACATGGTGCGAAGCGCGTCGGTGGCGTAGCCGCGACCCCAGTGGTCCTTCTCGCCCAGATAGATGTCCAGCTCGGCACAGCCCGTCTCAGGTTCGGCGTCTCGCAGACGCACGAGTCCGACAAGGGTCCCGTCGCCCTGCACTTCGATGCCGTACAGCGTGTCCCCGTAGCTGTTCGGCCCCCGCTCTTCGAGACGCTTGCGCACTCCGTCGAGGTGCTGGTCATAGTGGGCGTCCATCCAGCGCATCACCTCGCGGTCGTTGTTCCATCGCCACAGCGCTTCCGCGTCGGACGGCGCCAGAGCCCGCAGACGTACAAGATCTCCAAGGGTCATGGCGCGCATTGCAGCACAAAGCGCACGGGGAGTCCAACGGAATTTCCCCCAGGGAAGGACGGCCGGCGCCGGGCGCCGGGAGGACCACGGCGCGGGACGACGATCCGGCCGGTCACTGAGCACACTCGTCGGCACTTCCGTGCCCAGTGGGCGAAGGGCATCTGTTCAGTCGAGGATCGCGGTGGCCTCTATCTCGACCAGATGGTCGGGGACGTCCAGGGCCGCAACACCCAGCAGCGTGGCCGGCGGGACCGGGGTGACGCCCAGCTTCACGGACGCCCGGGAGATGCCCTCCAGGAGCGCGGGCATCTTGTCGGGGGTCCAGTCGACGACGTAGCAGGTCAGTTTCGCCACGTCGTCGAAGGAGCCGCCGGCCTCGGCCAGAGCGGTGCCGATATTGAGGTAGCACTGCTCGACCTGCGCGGCGAGGTCGCCTTCGCCGACCGTGATCCCCTCGGCGTCCCAGGCGACCTGGCCGGCGATGAAGACCAGCTTCGACCCCGTCGCGATCGACACCTGCCGGTAGACGTCGATCGTGGGCAGTCCACTCGGGTTCACCAGGTTGACGGCCATGCTGCCTGCCTCCTCGTCCTGAGCGCCTGGGGGCTCGTGTCCACCCGGCCAAGGCGCCCTCGGTCTCTTGTGGTTACTCAGGAACCGTAGGAGAGTGGGCGCCGACATGGAAGAACGCACTTTCCAGTGACTGGGGAACCCGATGGTGACCAACCAGATCAAGGGCCCGTCCGAGGAAGCGGACCTCAGGCGCGCGGACTCGTTGGCGCGGGAGATCTTCTCCGACATCGCCAACAAGTGGGCGTTCCTGATCATCGAGACTCTCGGTGAACGCACCCTGCGCTTCAGCGAACTGCGGAACGAGATCGAGGGCATCAGCCACAAGATGCTCACCCAGAACCTGCGCATGCTGGAGCGCAACGGCCTGGTCGACAGGAACGTGCACCCCACCGTCCCGCCGCGTGTCGAATACACCCTCACCGAGCCGGGCCAGGGCCTACGCGCGACCGTCGACGGAATGTGCGACTGGACGCACCGCTACTTCGGGCACATCGAGGCCGCCCGCCACCGCTTCGACGCCTGACGGCTCCCGGCTCCCGGCTCCCGGCTCCCGGCCCGATCCTGCCGCACTGCGCACGCCCGCCGGAGCCGGGGTCCTCACGTTCTTCATGCGCTGCACAACGAGCGCCACCGGCCGCCGGCCAGGCCCGCGGCCGGGGTGCCCCGGGGCGCCGTCCGGTCTCCTCAGGACCGGAGGGCCTTGCTCCGCGCCGCCGCGCGGGCCTTGGCCCAGGCCTGCGGAAGCTGTCGCTCCCGGGTGCCGGCCGCGGCCCCCTCCTGGCCGTGCAGGACGCCCCAGGTGAAGCCGGGCTCCCCCGACGCCTGGGCGGAGACCGCGAGTCGGCGCAGGGCCTCACGCGTCACCACGCTGTCGTGCTGGGCCCCGCTCACCCGCTGCACGGCCTTGGCGCGCTTGCCGAGGCGCCGTACGGGCCCGCCCAGGGCCGGACGGGCCGCCTCCGCGGCGTAGCGGAGCCTCTTGGCGGTCTTGCGGGCGTCGTGGATCGCGGTGTCGCGCTCGGGGCCCGGTGCCATGTCGAGCGCCGGGTCCATGCGCCGGGCGAGGCGGCGGTATTCCTTCCGGAGTGCCTTGCCGAGGACCTTCCCGGGTTTTCCGGCCGCCTTGGCGGAGCGCAGCGGTGGCGCTTCGGTGAGGGACTTCAGGTCCTCCAGCAGGCTCAGGTAGCGGGGCGAGGCGAGCGCGTCGAGCGTGCGGCGGCGGGCCTCGGTCCGCCGCGCCACGTCCCAGGCCTTGAGCCGTGCCTCGACCGGGCCCAGGACCAGTTCGCCGGGCAGCTCCCGCACGCCCGAGGTGAGCCTCTCGCGAAGCACTTCGTGGTCGCGTTCCACGCCGAGTTCGTTGGCGAGCCACTTCAGATCGCGCCGGACGGGGTCGGTGGCCTCCCTGTCGAGGACGGAGCGGTAGGAGCGCAGGCAGCCGCGCAGACGGCGCGTCGTGGTGCGCATCCGGTGGACGGAGTCGGGTGCGTCGCGGCGGACCGCGGGGTCGAGGTCCGTGAGAGCGCCGACGAGTCGGTCCACGTAGGCGAGCACGTACGCACCGGCCGATCCCTGGGCGACGTCGGGGTGCGCGCCAGGTGTGTCCTTCAGGAGCGACGTGGTCTCCGTCAAGGCCCGGACCACCTTGGACGGGCTCTGCGCCCGGTCGAGACCGTGCCGGTGCAGCACCTTCTCGACATCGTCCAGGAGGGCCGGGTCGCCGTCCTCGACGAGTTCGACCTCCATCTCCGTCCAGACCGCGCGTCCTTCGTCGTCGAGGAGCGCCTCGGCGGACACCTCGTCCATGCTCAGCTCCGCCAGGACGTCGCCTTCCGCGTCGAGGAGGTGGTGCAGTGAGCGGCTGGAGCGGACGCGTACCACGGGTCGCAGCGCCGTGCCGTGGGTGCGGGAGAGGGTGAGGTCCCGCAGTTCGTCAGGGACGTCCTTCGAGGCCAGGGGGGACTCGATCTCCTCGCGGCTGTCGCCGGGGAGGGGGAGTTTCAGGTGCCAGCCGGGATCGGTGCCGCCCGTCCTGCGCCCCAGGGACGCGCGGGTGCCGGTCAGTCGCAGGTCGTCACTGTCGTAGTAGACGGCGTCGAGTTCCTGCATCCCCTGGTCCGCGACGGAGGCGACGGGTCCCGTACCGGCCAGGTCGGACAGCCAGGAGACGTCGGCGTCGGGCGCCGCGTATGTGCGTTCTGTCTCTCGCGTCGAACGAGCCATGTCATCCGCGTAGACCCATTCACGGGATTCAAACCCTTTGGCGACCGGTTGTGCGCTTTCGGCGGCGGGCAACCCGGGCCGGGCCGCGCCGCTCCGGCCGGAGAACATCGGGAACCCCATTGCAGGGCACAGCAGTTGATGTATTGGCGTTCGCCGGGCGTCCCGGCCCGCACGGGCGGCAAACCGGCGCCGCTCCTCGACCGGCGGCGGTGTTCCCGGCGCGTCACGCCCGGAACACCGCCGGTGTCCTACCTGGTGAGACCGGTCGGTTCGTCGAGTCGTGTCAGCTTCCGCGGGTTGGACGTCGCGAAGATCCGGGTGATGAGCCCGTTCTCGATCAGGAGGCTGACCGCGGCCCGTCCGCCGACGGATTCGATCCGGATCGAGGGAGCGCCGTTGAGCCACACCGGCACGGTCTCGGCCCCGGCCCGTTCCGTGCCGGCGAGCAGCTTCGCCACGAGCTCGGCCCCGTGGACGGGGGCCAGTGCGGCGGCCGTGAGCCCGCCCCCGTCGGCAACGAGGACCACGTCCGGCGCCATGATCTCCATGAGGTCCTGGACACGACCGGTGTGCAGCGCGGCGAGGAACCGGTCCATCACGGCCTTGTGTTCCGTCGGGCTCACGCTGACGCGCGGCCGGCGGGCGGTGACGTGGTTCCGGGCCCGTCTGGCGATCTGCCGAACCGCGGCCGGGGTCCTGCCCACGGCCTCGGCCACCTCGCCGTGCGGCACGTCGAAGACCTCGCGGAGCACGAACACCGCGCGTTCCACCGGTCCGAGCGTCTCCAGGACGGTCAGCATGGCGATGGAGACGTTCTCCGCGAGTTCGACGTCGTCGGCGACGTCGGGGTGGGTCAGCAGGGGTTCCGGCAGCCACTCGCCCACGTAGTCCTCGCGGCGGCGCGCGAGCGTGCGTATGCGGTTGAGTGCCTGGCGGGTGACGGCCCGGACGAGGTACGCCCGCGGGTCGTGGACCTGCGACCGGTCGGCGTCGGCCCAGCGCAGCCAGGTCTCCTGCAGCACGTCCTCCGCGTCGGCCGCGGAGCCGAGCATCTCGTAGGCGACGGTGAACAGCAGGCCGCGGTGGGCGACGAACGGGTCCTCGGTCATGCCGTGCGCCCTACGGCACGGGACGTCGCCGGGCGCTCTGCCAGCGGGATCTCGCAGGCGTCGGAGAAGCCCTGCGAGGTGACCCCGTTGGCCACGTTCGCCCTGGTCGCCAGGTTGACGAAGGCGATGAAGGCGGTGAGCTCCACCATCGCCGGCGTTCCGAGCCGTTCCAGGAGCGCGGCGTACTGCCCGTCGGTGACGGTCGGCGGCGTGTTCGTCATCGCCTCGGCATACTCCATGACGTCGCGCTCCAGCGCCGTGAACACGTCCGACTCCCGCCAGCACGGCACCTGGCTCGCCCTGGCCAGGTCCAGGTTCTCGTTGCGGGCCTGGAAGTAGCCGACGTCCAGGCACCAGCTGCAACCGACCTGCGACGCGACGGCCATGTGCGCGAACGACTTCAGGCTCGGGTCCACCCCGTCCCACGCACCCACCTTGGCGCCGAACTCCAGGTTGTCCCGGGTCACCCGGGGGCTGTGCCACAGCACCTCGACGTTCTCGGGCACGACACCCAACTGCTCGATCATGTTCTCCTTCAGCTCGGCGGGAAGCTCGGCCTTCGGCAGGCGCAGCGTCATGACGTCTCTCCTCGAACGCGTCTTCGTGGGCTGTTCGGCATGAAGACACCGGCCGGTCCGCACATGTGACAACCGCTGAACCCGGTCCTCACGCCTCCGGCGTCGGCGGCAGCGCCGTCGGCCGGCCGGCCGGCGGCATCGGACCCGTCGCCGTCACCTGGTACGCCCCCTGCTGTTCCTCGAAGATCAGCGCGCTCGAAGGCACCATGGCGCGCAACTCGTGCAGAACGACCAGGGCGGCGTGCAGCCGGTCCGTGCCCTCGTAGGCGTCGTACGCGAGCACCAGGCGGGCGCGGCCCTCCAGGTTCTGCCAGGCGTAGCGGCGGCGGAGGTTCGTCATGTGGCGGGCGTCGGAGCGCAGGAAGGTCGCACCGGCGGAGAAGCCCGCCGACAACAGGGCGAGAACGGCGGCGGGGATGCGGGCGCCCTCGGAAGCCAGACCGGCCGCGCCGGAGACGCCGGCCAGGACGGCGGCCGGAAATCCGAGACTGAGGTACACGGCGTGCCAGAGTTTGGCACGGCGCTGCGCCCGGCGCGCGCCGATGTGCGCCTCAGAGATGATCTTCTCGACCTCGGCACGCAACGCGAGCAGCTGCGAGCCCTCTCCCGCACCGGCGCCGGCCCTGTCCCCGGCGTCACTTCGGGCCATCAATCCCCCTGTTTCGTACGGGAGTTGAGAACTACCCGGGCTGGGATTGTACGAGTGCGAGCCGGGTCCGCGACAGAGGACGACCCGTGTGACCGCTCCTCGGCGTCCTGGCCGCGCGCCGGGCGCCAGGGATCGAGGGCGTGCTTGCCGTGGGTCCGGCCCGCCTCGAGTTGCCGCAGCACCTCCGGCCCCTCGGCCAGGGGGTGGATCCGAGGGGTGCCTGGCGGGTAGACGCCGTGGGCGATGAGTGCCCCGAGCTCTACGAGGAGCGACTCGTAGAGGGACGGGGCCGCGGTGGCCAGCGCGCCGATGTGCAGGCCCTTGATCTGGACCTGATGAGCGAAGACCAGGTCGTGCGTGTCGAGCGTGGCGTCGCCGGAGGCGGCGCCGAACACGACGACGCGTCCGGTGAAGGGTTTGGTGACCGACAGGCTGACCTCGAACGTGGCTCGTCCCACCGATTCCAGGACCAGGTCGACGCCGCCGGTCAGGCGGGTGATCTCGGCGGCCAGGTCGGGGCGGCGGCCGTCCAGGACCTCGTCGGCGCCGAGCGCTTCGACGATGCCGTGCTTGGCCGGTGACGCCGTGGCGATCACGCGCGCGCCGTAGTGGCGGGCGAGACGGACGGCGGCCTGCCCCACCCCTCCGGCCGCGGCGTGGACGAGCACCACGTCGCCCGTCGCGATCTCGCCCAACGGCTTCAGTGCCGCCAGCGCGGTCGCCCAGTTCAGCACCAGGCCGAGGGCTTCGGCGTCGCTCCAGCCGGACGGCACGGGAAGCGCGCCCGCGGCCGGCATCGTCATGTACTGCGCGAAGGCGCCCGGCCCGACCCCGACGACGTGTGTACCGACCGGCAGTGGGCGCTCGGTCTCCGGGCCGACGCCCACGATCTCGCCCGCGGCCTCGAAGCCCGCCACGTAGGGCGCCCGCGGGCCTCCGCCGTAAGCTCCGCGGGCCTGCATGACGTCCGCGAAATTGACCCCGGCGGCGCCGACGCGGATCAGGTACTCGCCGGGTCCCGGGACAGGGCGGCGGTGACCGGTCGTGAGGGTCAGGTCCTCCGGTCCCCGGTGCGACCGCTGGACCAGTGCTCGTACCGTCTGCTCGGCGGCGTGCCGCCGCTCGTCGATCTCCATGCTCCGAACGTAGGAGCCTGACACTTGTGTCAAGGTCAAGCGGCTGTCGTCGAGCGGCCATCCGAGCGACCGTCAGGAACCGGCGCGGCGGGCCTCCCGCAGATAGGCGTCGAGTGCGTCCCGCTGATCGCTGAGAACGGCGATGCGCGCGGCGAGCCGGTCGCGGTGGCTCTGCACCTCGCGCAGGAACTCCGCACGCACCGCGTCCGTGCCGGCACCGGGTCCGTCGGTGAGGCCGGGCAGAACGTCCCTGATCAGCCGCACGGGCAGCCCGGACTCCAGCAGCGAGCGGATGACGAGCACCCGGTCGACGGTGGACCGGCAGTAGTCGCGGAACCCGTTGCCGAGACGCCCGGGGACGATCAGGCCCTCGTCCTCGTAGTACCGCAACGAACGCGCGCTCACGCCACTGACCCTGGACGCCTCCCCGATCTTCATACCCGGAATCAACGTCCAGGAGCTCCGCGGTCTTCCGGCACCGCCGCCCGAAGGCGTGCCCCCGGGGACCGGCGCGGCGGGGCTCAGTGCGCGGGGGCGCTCGGCTCGTGCACCGGCAGCCGCACCTCCGGGTCGTCGAGGCTGACTCCCGTACGCAGGTCGAACTCCTGCTTGTACATCGGGGAGGCGATGACGGGGCGGCCGTCGCGGGTGCCCATGATGCCGTGGGCCATGACGTCGGCGCCGGAGTAGGGGTCGTGGTTGCCGACCGTGTACAGGTTGCCCTCGCTGTCCTTGAAGACCGCCGCCTCGGTGCCGTCGGGGAGGACGGCCACCCTGCCGCGGCCCGGTTCCAGGTCCTCGGCGTCGGGCTCACCGGTCAGGTGTCCGAAGCGGCTGAGCTTGGCCGGGTCGGCGAGGACCGCGGCCCATTCGTCCTGGTAGCCGGCGACGTGCCGGTCCATCTGCGCCTCCAGTTCCGCGCACAGGCCCAGCGAGTCCTCGATCAGGACCTCCTTCAGGTGCTCGACGCCACCGTCCAGGCGTTCCAGCCAGGTGGAGGTGCGTTCCAGGCGTTCGGCGGTGCGGACGTAGTACATGAGGAAGCGGTCGATCAGCTTCAGCAGCGCCTCCCGGTCCAGGTCGGCGGCCAGGAGTTCGGCATGGCGGGGACGGGTGCCGCCGTTGCCGCCGACGTAGAGGTTCCAGCCGCCCGCGGTGGCGATGACCCCGAAGTCCTTGCCGCGAGCTTCGGCGCACTCGCGCAGGCAGCCGGAGACGCCGCCCTTGAGCTTGTGCGGGGAGCGCAGGCCGCGGTAGCGCAGCTCGATGTCGACGGCGAGCTGTACGGAGTCGCCCTGGCCGAAGCGGCAGAAGCGGGAGCCGATGCAGGACTTCACGGTGCGCAGCGACTTGCCGTACGCGTGGCCGGACTCGAGGCCGGCCGCCACCAGCCTGCGCCAGATGTCGGGGAGTTGTTCCCTGCGGGCGCCGAACATGTCGATCCGCTGGCCGCCGGTGATCTTCGTGTAGAGGCCGAAGTCGTCGGCCACCTGGCCGATGGCCACGAGCTGTGCGGGGGTGATCTCGCCGCCGGGGATGCGCGGGACGACCGAATAGGTGCCGTCCTTCTGGAGGTTGGCGAGGTGGAGGTCGTTGGAGTCCTGAAGCGTGGCCTGTTCGCCGTCGAGGATGTGGGTGAGGCCCAGCTCCGGGGACAGGGTGCCGAGGACGTTGGCGACCACCGGCTTGCAGACCGTGCAGCCCTCTCCGCCCTTGCCGTGACGGTTCATCAACTCACTGAAGGAGCCGATGCGTTCGTCGCGTACGACGGCGTAGATCTCGGAGCGGGAGAGGGTGAAGTGTTCGCACAGGGCCGTGCTGCGTACGACGCCCTCCGCGTCCAGGATCGCCTGGAGCGTACCGAGGCAGCCGCCGCAGCCCGTGCCGGCCTTGGTGCACTTCTTCACCCCGGCCACGTCGGTCAGGCCCTCGGTGGCGATGGCCGCGCGGACCATGCCCTTGGTGACGTTGTGGCAGGAGCAGACCACGGCCTCGTCGGGGAGCGTGTCGGCACCCGGCAGTTCGGCGGACTCCGACGGGCCCACGTAGGCGGCGGGCGGGGCGGGCAGCGAGCGGCCGGTGTGCGGCCTGAGGGTGCCGTACGCCTGCGCGTCGCCGACGAGGATGCCGCCGAGCAGCCGCCCGTCGGGGGCCAGGAGCAGCTTCTTGTAGACGCCCTCGCTCTCGTCGGAGAAGACGACCGCGGTCGCCCCCGCCTCGAAGGGGTCGCCGAAGGAGGCCACGTCGGCGCCCATCAGCTTGAGCTTGGTGGAGGTGTCCGCGCCGGTGAAGCGGGCGGTGCCGGTGCCGGTGAGGGCGTCGGCCGCGGCCTCGGCCATCTGGTAGCCGGGTGCGACCAGGCCGTACACCCGGCCGTCGACGGTCTGCGCGCACTCGCCGACGGCGTACACGTGCGGGTCGCTCGTGCGGCAGTGCTCGTCGACCACGACTCCGCCGCGGTCGCCGACGGCGAGGCCCGCCTCCCGGGCGAGGCCGTCGCGGGGCCTCACGCCCACGGAGAAGACCACCACGTCCGCGTCGATCGTGCGGCCGTCGGAGAGCTGGAGCCCGCGGGTGACACCGTCCGTGTCCGTCTCCACCCGGCTCGCGGCGACGCCGGTGTGCACGGTGACGCCCATCTCCTCGATGGTGGTCCGCAGCACCGCCGCGCCGCCGTCGTCGACCTGCATCGGCATCAGCCGGGGCGCGAACTCGACGACGTGCGCCTCCAGTCCGAGGGTGCGCAGCGCTCCGGCCGCCTCCAGACCGAGCAGGCCGCCGCCGACCACCACGCCGGTCCGCTTGCCCCGCGCGTACGCGGTGAGGGCGGCGACGTCGTCCAGCGTGCGGTAGGTGAAGGCGCCGGGGGCGTCGGTGCCCTCGACGGGCGGGACGTAGGGGTCCGAGCCGGTGGCCAGGACCAGGGTGTCGTAGGGCTGGACGTGGCCGGAGGCCGTGGTGACCGTGCGGGCGGCGGTGTCCAGGTGCTCGGCGGGGTCGCCCAGGCGCAGCTCGATGCCGTGCCGGTCGAGGAAGTCCTGGGTGGTCAGGGCGAGGTCGGCGGGGTCGGTGCCGGTGAAGACCGAGGTCAGGTGGACCCGGTCGTAGGCGGGGCGGTCCTCCTCGGCGAGGACCACGACCGGCCGTCCGGCGGTGCCGTCGCCTCCCAGCGCCCCGCGGTCCGCGAGGACCTCGAGCAGGCGCTGGCCGACCATGCCGTGGCCGATCAGGACGAGGGGCTGCGGCTGCGGCATGAGGGTCACACTCCTGGGCGGGGGGCGCAGTGACGTCTGCGGGTCTGTACGTCCTTTCGACCGTAGGCCGCCTCCGGGGCGGAACCGACGCGCAAACGTCCCCATCTGCGGGACCTTCGGCCGGTGGGCCCGGGGCCCGAAAGTCCCGACGGGTCGTGACCGGACGGCCGTACCGGCGCGTCGGCGGGCTCCGTAGCGTCGGGAGCATGGCCACCAGCTCCCCCGCCCTCGTACTCGCCGTCCACGGCAGCGCCGACCCCGCGGCCGCGGCGGTGACCGGTCTCCTCTCCGATGCCGTGGCGGCGCTGGACGGTGTCCGGCCTCAGGTCGGCTGCCTCGACGAACGAAAGCCCTCCCCCGGCGTCGGCCCCGACCTGCGGTGGCCCTCGCTCGACGGGCTGCTGGACCGGCTCGCCGCACGGGGGCACGGGCACGCCGTGGTCGTGCCCCTGCTGCTCGGGGACGGTTTCCACCGCAGGGTCGACGTGCCGGCCGTGCTGGCGAAGCCCCGGACGCTGCGCTGCGCCCTCACGCGGGGACTGAGCGGCGAGCCGGACGTGGCCCTGGCCCTGTACGACAGGCTGCGCGCCGCCGAGTCGGCGGCGGGCGGACGGGCCGACGCCGTGGTCCTGGCCTCCGCCGGCTCGCGCCGCCCGGACGGCACCGCCGGGGCCAGGATCGCGGCCGGACAGCTGCGCGCCCTGCTGACGGCGGCTCACGGCGGTGAGCCCGCCGTGCCCGTGCTGCCCGCCTACTGCTCGGCCGCACGGCCCACCGTGCCGGAGGCCGTGGCCGGGCTGCGCGCGGCGGGCCACCGGCGCGTCGCCGTCGCCACCCATCTGCTGGCACCGGGCCGCTTCAGCGGGGAACTGCGCGACGCCGGAGCCTGGACGGTCGCCGAACCGCTCGGGGCCCACCCGCGCATCGCCCGCCTGGTGGCGCGGCGCTACGCCCGGGCCGCGGACGCGGCACGCCATCCGGCGGCCGCCTGAAGCCGGTGCGCCGGCGGAGTGTCCGGAGCGGCGGGCGCCGGGGGAACCGGTGGCTCCCCCGGCGTCGTGATCAGAGAGCCCGACCGGCCACCGGCGGTCTGGCGGTGTCCTGGGCGGTTCCCCCGCGCCGGGCCAGGGCGGACAGGGACAGGGCGCCGGGTCCGAAGAAGACCAGGAGCAGGAAGCCCCAGCAGAACAGCGCGGGCGACAGGCCGCCGTTCTGCAGGGGGAAGAGGCCGTCCTTCTGGTGCTCGGTGAAGTAGGCGAAGGCCATGGCCCCCGAGCTGAGGAACGCGGCGCCGCGCGTCACGACCCCCAGGAGTATGAGGACGCCGCAGACCAGCTCGATGACCCCGGCGTACCAGAACGGCCAGTCGCCCACGGGGCTGCTCTCCCGCCCCAGTATCCCGAAGAGCGTGGCGGCGCCCTCGCTGGCGAAGAGCAGGCCGAGGACGATGCGGAACAGACCGAGGACGAGGGGCTGGTGACTCGACAGCCTGCCGCTCAGGCGTGCGTCGCTCATGGGTGCGTACTCCTTGGATCGGCCGGGCGCGTGCCCGGCTGGTATGAGGGACCGCGCATTGTACGAGGGCCCGTCCCTCCCCCTTTACGTATGCGCGGGACCGTCGGTTCAGCGCGATGGCCCGGCGCCCACCGCCCCGGCCGGGCCGGTCCGCGTGTCACGTCGACCGGATCAGCCGGGCCCGCACTCCGTAGTGGTCGGACAGGTAGGCCCGGCGGCCGTCGTCCAGGGTCACCTCGTCCTGGAACACCAGGTCGGCGCCGCCGGTCAGCGTCTCCCCGGCCGCGGCCCGGACCAGTACGTGGTCCAGGGCCGGCGGCGAGGGCCACCGGGGGGTGGGCCGGTAGGTCGGACGCGTGTCGCCCGCGAGGACGTCGCGCAGCCCCGCCGCGGCGAGGAAGGCGTCGAACGGGGCAGAGCCGCGCGGGAGGTTCAGGTCACCGACCACGGCGACGGGCAGGGACGGGCCGACGCCCGCGACGAGTTCGGTGAGCCGGGCCAGCTCGGCCTCCGCGATCCGCGTGTACCGGTTCGCGGGTGACCAGTCGTCATCGCGGTTGGCCGACAGATGGGTGTTCACGACCACCAGTTCCCCGTCCGGGGTGGCGACGGACGCCACCTGGGCGCCCTTGCGCATGAAGAACTCGCCGCGCACCGGACCCGTCATCGGGTACCGCACGAACCGCGACCGGCTGATCGGCCACCGGGACAGCAGCACCAGGCCGCCCTTGAGCAGGACCGTGCCCGAGCAGGCGAAGTGCCGGTACGAGGGAGCGGCACGGCGGATCAGCCGGACGTTGCGGCGGAACATGACCTCCTGCAGACAGACGATGTCGTGGTCGGACCGCTCGAGCGCCGCGCCGAGGGCACGCAGCCGGGCCGGGACGTCGCCGGTGAAGAGGGTGTTCATGGTCAGCAGTCGCAGGGCCTTCACGAACTCGCCGCCTTCCGTCCGGTGGTCTGTCGGGTCGTACGGGAGCCGATCAGGACGTTGATCGTACTGTCACCCATACAGCCGGGGGACTTGAAGCCGGGGGCGGACACCGCCGCGAGAGGGGCGGTCGCGTACGGCCCCGGCCCGCGACGATGCCGTACGCGCCCTCGGCGGCCTCGCTCCGCAGGACACGACCGCCGCTTCGCCCGGCGTTCCGCGCGTCCGATCGGATGACCGGCCGGTGCGGCGCGCGGGGTGAAGCCGGGCGCGGACCTAGCCTTTCGCACGTCCGGGTCCCCTCCACTCTGTCCCGGATCTCCCCGCACGGGTCCGGAAGGAGTGAGAATGGCGCTTTCGTCCGGCACTCGTGGCCTCCCTCGGGTCCTGCTCGCTCTGTCCCTGTCGGCGGCCCTGCTGGCCGGCTGCGACAGCGGGGGCGGCGGGCCGGTGACACTCAACTGGTACAACTTCCCCGATGATTCCGGTGCGCTGGCCAGTGCCGCCGACGCCTGCTCCAAGCAGTCCGGCGGGCGCTACCGCATCAGTTACAACAAACTGCCCCGCACCGCGGACGGCCAGCGCCAGCAACTGGTGCGCCGGCTGGCCGCCAAGGACGACACGGTCGACATCATCGGACTGGACGTCACCTGGCCCGCCGAGTTCGCGGAGGCCAAATGGATCCTGCCGTGGACCGGGAAGAACCGCGCCGCGGCCGTCCGGGACACCCTGGAGGTCCCGCTGCAGACGGCCACGTGGAAGGGCCGTCTGTACGCCGTCCCGTACAACACGAACACCCAGCTGCTCTGGTACCGCAAGGACCTGGTCCCGACGCCGCCCGGGACCTGGGCCGAGATGATCCTGATGGCCGAACGCCTGGCCAAGCAGGGCAAGCCGCACTACGTGGAGATCCAGGGCGCGCAGTACGAAGGGCTCACGGTCTGGTTCAACACGCTGGTGGAGAGCGCCGGCGGCTCCATCCTCAACGCGACCGCCACGGCTCCCAGGCTGGGCCCGCCCGCCGTGCGCGCGGCCACCGTCATGAAGACGCTGGCCACCTCGGCCGCGGCCGACCCGTCCCTGTCCAACCAGATGGAGGACCAGAACCGGCTGGCCATGGAGTCCGGCAGTGCGGCCTTCGAGATCAACTACCCCTTCGTGTATCCCTCGATGAAGGCCAACAACCCCGAACTCTTCAAGCAGTTCCGGTGGGCGCCCTACCCGGGGGTCGAGAAGGGAAAGCCGGCCAAGCCCACCATCGGCGGCATCGACCTGGCCGTCGGCGCCTACTCCCGTCACTCCGCGTCCGCCTTCGAGGCGGCCCTGTGCCTGCGGAACCGGGAGAACCAGTTGACCGCGGCACTCAAAGGCGGACTGCCGCCCACGCTGCGCCCGCTCTACTCGGATCCCGCACTGGTCAAGGACTACCCCTTCGCCTCCACCGTTCTGGCGGCCCTGGAGAACGCCAGCATCCGGCCCAAGACCCCCGCCTACCAGAACGTGTCCATCGCGATCTCGCACACCCTGTCGCCGCCGAACGGGATCGACCCGAGACCGGACGTGCAGGAGATCGGTGACCAGATCGAGGACGCCCTCGCCTCGAAGGGGCTGATCCCGTGACCCAGTCGGCTCCGACCACCCCTCAGGACGCACCGGCGCCCAAGGACGGCCGCGCGCTGTCCGAAGGAGCCCGCCAAGAGCGCCGGCTGGGCTGGCTGCTCTGCGCGCCCGCCGTGATCGTCATGCTCGCCGTCACCGCCTACCCCATCGTCTACGCGGTCTACCTCTCGCTCCAGCGGTACGACCTGCGCTTCCCGCAGCAGGCGGAATTCGTCGGCCTCAGCAACTACGGCGCCGTCCTGTCCTCCGAGTTCTGGTGGCAGGCCCTGTGGGTGACGGTGTTCATCACCGTGGTCTCCGTGGCCGTCGAACTCGTCCTCGGGTTCGCCCTGGCGCTGGTCATGCACCGCACCATCTTCGGCCGCGGGACGGTCCGCACCGCCATCCTGGTCCCGTACGGCATCGTCACCGTGGTCGCCGCCTACTCCTGGCAGTACGCCTGGACCCCGGACACCGGCTACCTGGCCGCCCTCCTGCCCTCCGGTGACGCGCCCCTGACCGAACACTGGCCGGCCATCGGCCTGATCATCCTGGCCGAGGTGTGGAAGACCACCCCCTTCATGGCCCTGCTGCTGCTCGCCGGTCTCGCCCTGGTGCCGGAGGAGACGCTGCGCGCGGCCCAGGTGGACGGCGCCGGAGCCTGGCAGCGCTTCTTCCTGGTGACCGTGCCCCTGATGAAGCCGGCCATCCTGGTCGCCCTGCTCTTCCGGACCCTGGACGCCTTCCGGATCTTCGACAACATCTACATCCTGACGTCCGGCGCGCACGACACCGGCTCGGTGTCCATCCTGGGATATGACAACCTCTTCACCGCGCTCAACCTCGGCATCGGCTCGGCGATCTCCGTCCTGATCTTCCTGTGCGTGGCGCTGATCGCCTTCGCCTTCATCAAACTCTTCGGGGCGGCCGCCCCCGGTGCCCAGGAAGGGGGACGCTGATGTCCGCCACCGGACGACGAACGTCGGCATGGACCGTGATCAACATCCTGGTGATCGCCTACGCGCTCTTCCCGGTCTGGTGGATCATCGCCCTGTCCTTCAAGGACCCCAGCACCCTCACCGACGGCAACTTCGTCCCGACCAAGTGGACGTGGGAGAACTACCGGGGGATCTTCCAGACCTCCGAGTTCACCCGCGCGCTGATCAACTCCATCGGCATCGCCCTCATCGCCACGGTGATCGCGGTCGTGCTGGGCACCATGGCGGCCTACGCCGTCGCCCGGCTCCGGTTCCCCGGCAAGAGCCTGCTGATCGGGATGTCCCTGCTGATCGCCATGTTCCCGCCGATCTCGCTGGTCTCGCCGTTGTTCAACATCGAGCGGATCATCGGCATCTTCGACACCTGGACCGGTCTGATCATCCCGTACATGACCTTCTCCCTGCCGCTCGCCATCTACACCCTGTCCGCCTTCTTCCGGGAGATCCCCTGGGACCTGGAGAAGGCGGCCAAGGTGGACGGGGCCACCCCGGCGCAGGCGTTCCGGCTGGTGATCGCCCCGCTCGCGGCGCCGGGGGTGTTCACCACGGCGATCCTGGTGTTCATCTTCTGCTGGAACGACTTCCTCTTCGCGATCTCGCTGACCTCGACCTCGGCGGCCCGGACCGTGCCGGCGGCCATCGCCTTCTTCACCGGGAGCAGCCAGTTCGCCCAGCCCACCGGTTCGATCGCCGCCGCCGCCGTGGTGATCACCATCCCCATCATCGTCTTCGTGCTGCTCTTCCAGCGGCGCATCGTGGCCGGGCTCACCTCCGGGGCCGTCAAGGGCTGACCGGCGGCAGCCGTTCGTCAGGACAAGAAGGACCGACCGTGGCAGAGATCGTTCTCGAAGGCATCACCAAGCGCTACCCCGATGGTGCGGTGGCGGTGAAGGACGTCGACCTCCGTGTCGCCGACGGCGAGTTCATCATCCTCGTCGGGCCCTCCGGCTGCGGCAAGTCCACCACCCTCAACATGATCGCCGGGCTGGAGGACATCACCGAGGGAAACCTCCTGATCGACGGACAGGTCGTCAACGACAGGACTCCGAAGGACCGTGACATCGCCATGGTCTTCCAGAGCTACGCCCTCTACCCGCACATGAGCGTGCGCGACAACATGGGTTTCGCGCTACGGCTGGCCAAGGTGGACAAGGCGACCATCCGTGAGAAGGTCGAGGAGGCCGCCCGCATCCTCGACCTGACGGAGCACCTGGAACGCAAGCCCGCCAACCTCTCCGGAGGCCAGCGCCAGCGCGTGGCCATGGGGCGGGCCATCGTGCGCGACCCCAAGGCGTTCCTGATGGACGAACCGCTCTCCAACCTGGACGCGAAGCTCCGCGTCCAGATGCGCACCCAGATCTCCCGCCTCCAGCAACGCCTGGGCAGCACCACGGTCTACGTCACCCACGACCAGACCGAGGCCATGACGCTGGGCGACCGGGTGGTGGTGATGCGCGGCGGGGTCGTGCAGCAGGTCGGAACCCCGCAACACCTGTACGAGCAGCCGAAGAACCTCTTCGTCGCCGGGTTCATCGGTTCGCCCGCGATGAACTTCCTGCACGCCACCGTGGAGGGCGGCCGCCTGCGCACGTCGGTGGGCGACCTCGACCTCGGCGACCGGCTGCGCCGCGCCCTCGAACGGCAGGACGCCCCCAGGGACCTGATCGTGGGGTTGCGCCCGGAGGCCTTCGAGGACGCCTCCCTGGTGGACCCGGGAAGGATCGGATCGGGTACGGCCTTCAGCGTGGACGTCGACGTGGTCGAATCCCTGGGATCCGACGTGTACGCGTACTTCACCGGGGACGAGTGGCAGCCCACCGCCACCTCCGAACTCGCCGAGCTCGCGGCCGACTCGGGGATCACCGACACCGGTGCGGGCGGACACCAGATCGTGACCCGTCTCGACGCCTCCACGCGGGTGCGCGAGGGCGGCCGGGCCGAACTCTGGGTGGACACCACCAAGATGCACGTCTTCGACCCGGCCTCCGGGACCAACCTGACGCCGGCCGGCGAGCCCGCCGGCTGACCCCTCGGAGCCGGCCGCGCCGACGCCCGTACCGCCCCCGGCACCGGGGTCGGGTCGGGGTCGGTAGCGGCGGGGCCGGGCCCTGTCGGTGGGATCGGCTACCTTCTTCCCGACCGCCGCGCACCCGGAAGACAGGAGGCCCGGACGTGACGTTCACGCCCTGGTTCACCGCCCTCGGCACCATCGACCGCGTTCCCTTCGCCGAGGCCGCCGACCGGTACGCCGCGTACGCCCCGGACGGGCTCGCCGACACCAACAGCGACTGTTTCGGCGGCGACCTGGAAGAGGTCCTCGTCCACCGCGGTACGGTCCACCACGACGGCGACCTGGTCATCGGGTCGGAGACCCATCAGCCCATCTGCCACGGCGGCGACTGCGGCGTCCACGTCGTGGACGGTGATCTCACGGTCGACGGGACGCTCGTCTTCACCGAGTGGGACCAGACCAACGTTCTGGTGGTCACGGGAGACGTGCGGTCGCGCGGCCTGCTGATCGAGGACGAGGCGCACCTGTACGTCGGGGGCTCCCTGCGGGTCGAGGGGCTGCTGGTCTCGGGGCTCTCCCACGGCGGGATGCTGGCCGTCGCGGGAGACACGACCGCCTCGGCGTGCCTGTGCGCCGGGCCCGTGCACGAGCCGATGGTCCTCTTCGGCACTCCCCCGGCGCATCCGCGCGACCCCGGCCGCCCGGTCGACCTCACCGGCGCGGACCAGGCCGGGCTCGTCCTGCCGGAGTTCCTCGACGCGTCGGGGCACTGGGCCGACCGTGCCAAGGTCCGCGCGGCTCTGCTGGAGGGCCGGTCGGTGCTGAGGACGTCCGGAGGGTGAGCGGACCCTCCGGGTGTCACCGGGCGGGCCGGCCTGACGGCTTTCGCGCGCGATCTCGTCGACGGACCGGCCGACGGCCTCCGGGAGCCCTCAGACGGTGGAGCGGGCACCCGGGAGCGCTTCTCCGAAGCCGATCTCGGTCATGGCGAACGCGTCGCCGCCCTCGGGGGTTCCGGGCACGCCGCCGGTGTCCTGAGCGTAGGCGCGCGAGCCGGTCGCGGTGAGACCGGCGGCCGATCCGCGCAGCAGTGTCGCCTGTCCGGCGCCCTCGACCGGTCCCAGGGACTCCCAGGGAGCGCCGACCACGACGTCGGCGTACTTGTCGGTGTCGCCGACGACGACTCCGCGGTTGGTGCCGAGGCCGTTGACGAAGTTCCGTGCGGTCGGGGTGCCGCCTCGGGCGACGGCTCGTCGTTGTAGAGGCGTCCGGGGATGGTGACCCGTCGGCCTTCCACCTCGACCGAGAAGGGGGCGACGAGCGACCCGAACCGGGAAGTGGGCATGACCTCCAGCACTGCCCGGACATCATCCGCGAGCTCGGCCGGGAACGCCGCGATCAACGGGGCGTTGCTGTCGGAGGAAGACGGCGGCACGAGCTGATCATAGGCGCAGGGCCCTTCGCCCCAGGGCGGGAACCCCCTTGTCCCCGGCGGGCCGTGCCGCCGAGCCCAGGAAGACACCGGTCGGCGCAAATTCGAAGACTTCAGAAAGAAATCGGAATATTCCGCAGGTGGTGGCTGAAAAGCGGAATATTGATTCGGGCGAACTCCCTGGATCCGATCGTGTTCCGCTCCCCTGGGCGGCTTTTCACGGAACGCCGTAGACCACGCGGACCACGAGGACCGGGGAATCCAAAGCACCCCGCGTTCCGGCCGGTAAGCGGACACGGGTGTTCCAGGCGGTGTTCCGTGCCGCGCCCGGGAAGACAGGAATTCGTACATGCCACATCGATGCAGTCCACGCCTCGGGCAACGTCCGCCGGAGCTCTCCGCGCCGGCCCCGTGCGAGGCGGGTCTCACGCCGGGGGGTGCGTGATGCCGCGGGTACCCGGCAGGACCGGCAACCAGAAAGAGTTCCGGGACGACCTGACGAGGCTGCGCGACGAACTCGGTCTCTCGCTCGCCCAGCTCGAGCAGGCCGGCGGACGACTGGGCAAACGGCTTCCGCCGGCCACCGTCTCCGGTGTGCTGGGGCGGGACGGACTGCCGGAGTGGGAGTTCGTCGCCGACTTCCTGACCGCCTGCGGGCTGAACGAGACGGAACGCGTCCCTTGGCGGCAGGTCTGGCAGAAACTGGCCGCGCCGCCCCAGGACAGAGAGGGCGGCATCCCGGCCCCGCCGCCTCCGCCGGTCTCTTCCCCGCCGAAGAGCGCGGACGGCCGGGGGTGGAGCAAGGTCCGCGCCGCACTGCTGCGCCACCGTACGGCCGTGGCCATCACCACCGCGCTCGCGCTGACGGTCTCCGTCTGCGCGTACGCGGTGGCCGTGCACACCCCGAAGGACCGGCCGGGCGCGCGGGCGGGCAAGAACCGGGCACCGGCGGACCGGAAGGGCAAGGAGTTCAGGAAGAAGCACTGCGGGACCCCGAACCCGGCGCTGACGACCGTGGTCGGCGGGGAGTGCACGGGGGTGACCGACGGCGGCGACGGCCCCGGCGTGTTCGGTTCCGCCCTCGCCCCCGCGCTGAGCGCCATCGGCGAGGAGAACGCCGACGCGACCCGCGGCGGCCGGTACGTCACCGTCGCCTTCCTGGCACCGCTGACCTCGGTGGGCAAGAGCAAGGACCTGACGCTGGACCAGTTCGTCGGGGAGGTCGAGGGCGCCTACACCGCCGTGGAGCGCGCCAACGAGGGCGACAGCCCGCTGAAGATCCGTCTGGTCCTGGCCAACATGGGCAGCGGGGAACTGCACTGGAAGGACACCGTCGAGGCACTGAAGGACGACAAGAGCCTGGTCGCCGTCACGGGCATGGGGCTCAGCCAGCAGGAGTCCGTCGACGCAGCCCGCGCGCTGAGCAGGCAGGACCTCCCCATGGTCGCCGACCTCATCACCGCCGACGGGTTCGACACCACCGGCTCCATCGACAGCCAGGGACGTACCCCCGAGCCCATCAACGGACTGGTCCGCGTCACCCTGACCAACGCGGCCCAGCTCGAAGCACTCGGTGAGGAACTCGCCGACGACACGCGCACCGCGGCACTGGTGCGCACGGCCGTGACGCCCAACGGCTCCACCGACTTCTACACCAACTCCCTCTACCAGGACTTCCGCACCGTCAAGGGGCTGAAGAAGCACCTCGACCCCGACGCGGACTTCTCCTTCGACCCCCGCGGCGGAGCGGACTCCATCCTGGACAGCATCGGCCAGAACATCTGCAACGCGGGACATCCCATCGACACCGTGTACTTCGCCGCCCGGGAGAAGTACCTGCCCGACTTCCTCCAGGCCCTCAGCCGGCGCGGCTGCCACCGGCAGCACATCACCGTCGTCGCCGGATCCGACACGGCGGCCCTGGACCCGAAAACCCTCAGCGGGCTGAACCAGCAGGGCGAGGCACCCATCACCGTGCTCTACGCCTCCCTGCCCGGCGCCGCCGCACTGCGCGCCCGCGGCAACAGCGACCACGAGCTGTACACCGAGTTCACCGAGGCCTTCGCCGCCGACCACCACGGACAGAGGTTCCCCGCCGATCACGCCACCCGCGGCCACTGGCCCGTCCTCGGCCACGACGCCGTCCTGACCGCCGCCACCGCCATCCGCAAGGCCACCACCCCCGCCACTCCCCTGCCCAACCGCTACGCCGTCCGCGACCACCTCTACGCCCTCGCCAACCACGCCGTCCCGGCCGCCACCGGCCGCTTCGGCATCGACCCCACCGGAAACCGCACCCCCGTCCCCACCACCGTCCACCGCCTCGGCGCCACCCCCTGACCCCGCCCGCACACGTCGACAGGCCCGGCGGGGCCGGATGCCCGGCGCATCCGGCCCCGCCGGGCCCAGCAGCTCTTCCCCTCCTCTCCTCCCCTTCGGTACGGGACGAATCCCCCATCGCACCGGGGCGACCCAGCGGCCTGCGCGATCACCTGCACCCGAAATGAACTGTGCCGATGCCGTACGGATGATCTAAGGTCGCGCTGTTCTTCAGGGAGGGGACGACGCGTGCTGCGGGGGAAACGGTGGGCTGTGCTGTGCGTGGCCACCGTGTTGATGCTGGCGGGGTGCGGGCACCAGCCGGCCGAGGTCACATTCGCGTTCGAGAACGCGGAGCAGCTGCCGGAGAAGCTCGGGAAGGACGGCACCACCATCCTGGTGGGTGATCCGGACGCAAACGTGACCGTGCACCTGTACGAGGATCCGCGCTGCCCGGTCTGCAAGGAGTTCGAAACCACCGGCGGTTCCCCGCAGTTGCGGCAAGCGATGCTCGCCCGGCGGGCGACGGCCGAGTACACCCTGGCCTCCTTCCTGGACGACCGGCTCGGCGGCAGCGGCTCGAAGAAGGCGGTCAACGCGCTGCGGGCGGCACTGGAGAAGGGCAGGTTCGTGGAGTACCACGAAGTGCTCTACGCCAACCAGCCCGAGGAGAGCCTCGACGAGTTCACGGATGCCCGTCTGCTGGAACTGGCCGACCAGGTGCAGGGGTTGCGCGGTCCGGAGTTCGACGCGGCCGTCAAGACCATGAAATACCGCTCCTTCGTCACCGCCTCCGAGAAGGCGTACGAGCGGGCCGGGGGCGCGAAGGACCCCCAAGGACCGGGAACGCCCACCGCCGTGATCAACGACAGGCGGATCCCGGACGAATACAACGGCCTGCTCTTCGACGGCGGCACCTTCGCCGAACTGCTGCGGGGGATCCACGACAGTCCCTGGGAGTGGGAACAGACCGCTCTGTGAACCACGTCCAGTGCCGCGTCGGTCAAGGCCGGCCGCGGTCCTCGGCGAGTGACAGCGGCCGTCCCTGCCCCGGTACGGCTAGCCGTCGATGTCGAGCACCGTGCCGTACAGCCGGTCCACCTTCATCCGGATGACCACCCGGCGCTCGGCGACCAGTTCTTCCAGGAACGCGGATTCGTCCTCGGGCCTCCCGGCCTTCGGGATCATCCCGAGCAGTTCCCGCCCGACCGCGTCCCCGGGAACAGTCGTGCTCTCGGAGACCACGGCCTCGCCCTCGGCGACGGCGAACGACCACACGTCGCCGCCCTGGACGTGCAGTGCCGCGTGTGGATCGTGCCGCAGGTGCTGGACCTTGACCCGGTCGGCCGTGGTCGAGAACCGCAGGATGCGGGCTTCGGGGTCCCAGCTGTACACCATGGTCGTCAGATGGGGGTGGCCACTGCGCTTGACGGTGGCGAGCGTGCCGAACTGCTGCCTGCCGAGCAGTTCGGACAGGGCTTCGTCGGACAGGGGGCGGGGCGCGGGTCGTTGAGTCATGAAGGGATCAACCACCCAACCCCTCCGGTAATTTCGGCTGGGGTCGCACGGCCGTCCCGGGCGGCGTCGGCTTCGTCACGCTCGAGGACGGCCCGAGTCTGCGGAGCGACCGGTTCGGTACCCCCGACCGGGCCCGTGACCGGGTGCGCGGCAGACTCGATCCCGTCGTCACCGCGGCGGTCCTGCCGGCGACGACGGACATCGGCGAGGTGGTCTCGCGCAACGTGACGCTCCCTGACACGCGTGGGACCGACTCGAGCGACAGTACGCAGGACAGTACGCAAAAGGGCGACGAGGGCAGGATTCGAACCTACGTCCACCCGGGATCAGAGCCGGGCGCTCCTCCACAGAGCTTCCTCGTCGCCACAACGATCATGGCCGGAGCCGCCGTTCCGGGCAACCCGTTTTCCCGGGGACCCGGGAAAACGGGGCTTCGGGGCACTGGGGAACGCTGTCACGGCCGCTCGGCGGTCACAGCCACTCGCTCGCCGCCGCGCGCTTGCCGTTGCCGGAGAACACTCCCGCCGACCGGAGGGCACTGGCCATGAGAGGGTCCGCCACGGCGACGCCATGGACGAGTTCGGGCGTCCGGCGGAAGGCGACGGCCTCGGCGGCCGGCCGGGGAGCGGTCCAGGCGCCGGCGACGGGATCCCTCCGGTACCGGGCGCAGACCGCCTCGACCAGCGAACGCGGGCATTCCCTCTCTCCCCGGAGCACTTCCCAGGGCAACGGCAGCTCTGCCCAGATGTAGGTGTCGGGGTGCAGCCCGCCACCGCTCATACGGTGCCAGTACGCCACGTCGGCGGCCATCAGGCGGGGGACCTTGCCCGGGCAGAACTGGTCCAGGATCCGTTCCTGGCCCAGTTCGAACAGGATCGCGAACCAGTGCGCCCGGGCGGTGTTCCACGCCTGCGCGGCCTGGTTCCACGTCGAGGAGTCGTCGCCGCGGCGCACGATCATCGTCTCGCGCTCCAGGGGGTGCCGGTTCCACGCGTCCTCCAGCAGGTCGGCGACCTGGCGCAGGAAGGCGTTCCATCGGACCAGCAGTCGCGTGAGGTCCTGGTCAGGGACCTCGGCCAGCACCTCCGGGGTGGGATGCACGTGCGCGAGGGCGGTCCAGCAGGTCCGCTCGGGCCGCGCGCGCAGGCGCTGGAACAGCGCCTCGGCGACCTCGTCGTAAGCCTGGCGCTGGCGGCCGTTGGTGAAGACGCTGCGCATGTGGCCCCGCGCCGTGATGTACGCGATGAAGGCCGCCGTGTCCGGGTCCGCGGCGAAGAGGTCGTACGGCAGCTCGTGCGCGAGCGCGCCCTTGCCCGTCATCGTCACCTCGCGGCGCTGCTGTTCGTGGATCAGCCGCGCCAGTTTGGCCTCCATGCGGCGCAGGAGACGGAAGCGCTTGTTGTACTGGCGTTTGGAGACCTCGCCGAGGCCGGCGGCTTCTCGCCCGGCCCGGTCGAGACGGTCCAGACCGAAGTCGTTCCGGCCGTACGCACGGCCTATGGACTCGCCCGCGCGCCGGATCGCCGCCTCGATCCGCTCCGGGTCGTCGCCCGCGCCGTCCGCAAGCTCTGGCATGTCCGTGAACAGACTTGCCATGCGGGTCAGTTGACGCTGTGCGCCGACCGGGCGGGCGAAGTCCTCCCGCATGGAGGTGTAGCCGTGCCAGAGGTTGCGCAGCGAGTGTTCGGCGGCCTTGGCGAGTGCGGCCTCGGTGGCCTCGTCGAGTTCGGCGCCCTGCGCCGCGTACAGGTCCTGGACGATCCGGGCCACGTCCTCCGGACGCTTGCGCAGGGCGAGCGAGGCGTGCAGTTCCCGCAGGAGTTCTTCGACGGTGGGCGACGGCATGGGCCTCACCTTGTCATTTCCCCGCCGAGCGCCCAACCGGATATTCACGGGCGCGGCGAGGGGGACGAGGGACACCCCACCGTGCCCGGCCGGCGCAGCCGACCGCTGCGGCGATGTCCGCCCGGCACGTCATGGCACCAGCACGCGTCCGGGCATCCGGGATCTCGTCAGCGACGCGGACGACGGCCGGTGTTCCCCAGCAGCCCGGCCTGCTCGCTCTTCAACTGTGTGAACCGGTCGCGGGTGTACTCCCGCAGTCCTCGGCCCGGGAACGGCACGACCGACAGATGTTCCGTGAAGTCGCCCTGCGACCAGCGCGCGGCGGTGATCTCGTAGCCGGAGACGTGCGCGCACAGCTGCAGCAACGCCTCGGGCATCTCCTCCTCGACGAGCAGGTCCGCCCTGGTGACCACTACGTCCCGCATCGCCCGGATGTTGGGGATGAACACGCTCGTGGCCCATGTGCGCCACTGGGCGAGTTCCTCCTCGGTCGGCGGTACGTCGTGGTCGAACGGGTCCCGGCCGTCCTCGCGGGCGTACATGGCCGAGAAGGTGTCGTAGACCCGGCTGTTGGACTCCATCAGCGCGAACAGGGGGCCGTAGAAGTCGTTCAACTGTGCGTTGACCCGGCTCAGTCGGGCCTGCCGTTGATTGAGACGCAGGCCGTTGGCATACGTCGCCAGGTAGCCGAGGAACGCCAGCCCGACGGTGAAGATCATGGTGAGCATGGGAGGTGATGGTAAGGCGCTTTCCTCACCTCGGCATGTGAACACCTCTTTCCGCAAAGGCATGTTGCCCTGCTCGTCCGGGACACCCACCCGCACCCCGCCGTTCCGGGCCGTCGTCACGACGGCTCGACGAAGGGCAACAGGACCCCGGGACACGCCGAGGCCCGGCACGCGGTGCGGCCGGTCCCGGTGCCGGGTGCCGGTCAGCGGCGGCGGAAGAGGCAGATCAGCGCCGTACGTTCGCCGGACAGCGCCTTGCCCTCGGCCGCCGTCATGGTGTCGAGGGCCCAGCCCTGCCGTTCGACGGCCTCGATCTGCTCGCCGACGCCGCGCATGATGCCGGTGTTGCGTGAGCCGGCGTTCGCTTCGATGATCTTGAAGACGATGACGGAGCGGCCTTCCGCATGGGCGTCGGCGGCCTGGCGCTCGGCCTCGTTCGCCTTGGCCTGGTTGATGAATCCCATGATCCCCCCGCGGCGGTGTGATGCGATGTGGATCAGTGTGACCGCACGACGCCCAGGCCGCGAGCGGTTTGACGAGATCAGGACAGTTCGCACGAACGTCGTGCCGCGAGAGGGGTGCGGCGTCCCGCGACGGCGCGAAACCGCCGCCCATCCCTCACCCCCACCCCTTGCCCCGTCTATCGATATTCGATAGATTCCCATCGCAATTCGATGGAAGGGTGGGTCATGGGAAAGCTGGCAGTGCGTGCGCTTCGTGCCGTACTCGTGGTGGTGCTCACCGGCACCGTGTGCGTACAGGCAGGAATGGTGTGGGTGTTGGTCACCGGGAACGACCCGGAGGACGGGTCGCTCCCGCTGACCCCGCTGCGCGTGATCACGATCCTGGGCATGGCGTCGGCCCAGGTAGCCCTGGTCTGCGTATGGCGGCTGGTGACGATGGTGCGACGCGGAACGGTGTTCTCCCACGCCGCCTTCCGGTACGTGGACGGCGTGATCGGCGCGATCGTGGCGGCCGCCCTGTTGTGGTTCGCGGTCACGGCCATCAACGCGCCGGGCCAGCGGGACGACCCGGGCGTCACCGTCATCATGGGCGGGGTCGGCGTGGCCATTCTGGGGGTCGCGCTCATCGTGCTCGTGCTGCGGATGCTGCTCGCCCAGGCCGTCGCGCGCGACGGCGAAGCGGCGCAGATGCAGGCCGAGTTGGACGAGGTGATCTGATGCCCATCGTCGTCGACATCGACGTGATGCTGGCCAGGCGGAAGATGTCCGTGGGCGAGCTCGCGGACCATGTGGGGATCACGCCCGCCAACCTGGCGGTGCTCAAGAACGGCCGCGCCAAGGCCGTGCGCTTCACGACGCTTGCCGCGCTCTGCGAGGTGCTCGAATGCCAGCCGGGCGACCTGCTGCGTTGGGAGGCCGAGGATGCCACGGGCGGATGACGTGCCCCGGGGCGGGCGTGAAGACGCCTGGCACCACCGGCCCGCGACACGACACGTGGACCGCTTGGACGTGGATCGCCGACCACCCGCAGCACCGTCCTGACCCCGTTGGGCAGATTCCGGTCGACCTGCACGGCACCGTTCCTGTCGATGATCGTCGCCGTGGTCGCTTGACGCCTTGGTCCGTGACGACCTGCCGGTTCGACGGGGTTCCGGGAACGGTGCTCGGGCTCCGCCTCCGCAGGCGCTATGCCGCGAGTGCGGCAGGCTCGCCGAGGTGCGCGGCCGCCGTCCTCCACGCGCTGGTCACCGCGGTACGGGCCCGCGCCGTGCGTACGGCGCTGTCACCGGTCAGAACGAGCGGGGCGCCCACGTGGACGTGCAGGTCGGGCCGGCGCAGCGGCGCGGTGACGAGGCCCGCGATCTGTTTGATCGCGCCGCCCGAGGTGACACGGCGGGCGCCGGCCTGGCCGACGGGCACGACAGGGGCGCCGGTGCGCTCGGCCAGGCGGGCCAGGCCGGTGCGGAAGTCGCCGGGGGCCGCCTCCGCGGCGTCCTTGCGACGGGGCAGGCCGCCTTCGGCGTAGATGAGGACCAGCCGTCCCTGCCGCAGGGCCCGTTCCGCGAGGTCGAGTGCGCCGGCGGCTCGCCGGTCGCCCCGGTGGACGGGGATGTGCCCTTCGCGGGTGAGGGACCGGCCGAGCAGCGGGATGTGCCACAGGCCCGCGGTGGCCATGACGACCGGTGTGACGCCGAGGCGGTACAGGGCGGCGACCACGACGGCGGGGTCGGCCAGGGACGTGTGGTTCGCGGCGATGATGCTGCCCGGCGCGAGCTCCGCGCCGGGGTCGCAGGTCACGGACAGCCGTCCGACGGCGGATACCAGGGTGCTGGCGGTACGGCTGAGCATGGGCGGGCTCCCGGCCTCGACGATGACGATCTCCATCGTCGGTGCCGGTCGCGGCCGGGACATGAGCTGTCGTACTCATCTTCCCGTCGTCCGCTCTCGCCGCGCTCCGGCACCGGCCGGCATGGCCTCGCCGGAACACGTGCGCTTCACGGAAGGTCTCGGCGGAAGGTGCGGCGGTACGTCTGAGGGGTGACGCCGACGGTGGCGTGCAGGTGCTGGCGCAGGGAGACTCCGGTACCGAACCCGGCACGGTCGGCGACGAGGTCGACGGGCCAGTCGGTGGTCTCCAGGTAGTGGCGCGCCATGTCGACGCGCTGGCGGATCAGCCACCGTCGGGGGGTGGTGCCGGTCTCCTCGCGGAAGCGGCGTGTGAAGGTGCGCACGCTCATGTTCGCGTGGGCGGCCAGGTCGGCCAGGGTGAGGGATTCGGCCAGGCGTTCCACCGCCCATGCCCGGGTGGGGGCGGTGCCGGTGTCCGTCGGGTCGGGAACGGGGCGCTGGATGTACTGGGCCTGTCCGCCCTCCCGCCAGGGCGGCACCACGCAGGAGCGGGCGACGTCGTTGGCGGTCCGGCTGCCGTGGTCGCGCCGGACGAGGTGCAGACACAGGTCGATCCCGGCGGCGACGCCGGCGGAGGTGAAGACGTCGCCGTCGTCGACGAACAGTACGTCCGGGTCGACGCGGACGGTGGTGAACATCCGCTGCAGGCGCTCCGCCTCGCGCCAGTGCGTGGTGGCGGGGCGGTGGTCGAGGAGCCCCGCGGCGGCCAGGACGTACGTGGCGGTGCAGATGCCCACGATCCGGGTGCCGGGGCGGATGGCGGCCAGGGCGTCGCGCAGTTCGGCGGGCAGACGGCCCTCCTCCCGGACGGGGCCGAGAGAGTGGGAGGGCGGGATGACGACGGTGTCGACGTCGGCCAGTAAGGAGGCGTCGTGGGCGACGGTGAGGCCGTAGTCGGCCTCGGCCCGGACCGGACCGCCGTCGAGGCTGCACGTGGTCACGGTGTAGAGCGGGTTGCCCGCCCGGTCACGGGCGGCGCCGAAGATGCGGGCGGGGATGCCGAGTTCGAAAGGGACGACGCCGTCCAGTGCCAGAACGCCAACGCGGTGCATGGCCGGATCCTTTCAGGCCGTGGCCATCGGGCCACTACTGGGGGCTGTCGGGCTTCGGCAGTCTGAGGACGTGCCCGGGAGGACCGGCACGAACGGACCCGTCGAACACCCCGGAAAGAGAACACCCCATGTCTCGTACCACCACCCCCACCATGCGTGCCGTCCTCCAGGACACCGCCGGGGGCCCCGAAGTCCTGAAGGCCGTCGAGACCGGGCGCCCGGAACCGGGCCGGGGCGAGATCCTGGTCCGGGTGCACGCGGCGGGAGTGAACCCGGCCGACTGGAAGATCCGGGAGCGGGGGGTGTTCGCCGACGGTACGCCGCTTCCCTTCGTCCTGGGATTCGACGTCTCGGGGGTGGTCGAGGGGACCGGCGACGGTGTGACCCTCTTCCGGCCGGGCGACGAGGTGTTCGGGATGCCACGCTTCCCCCACCCGGCCGGCGCCTACGCCGAGTACGTCACCGCCCCCGCCCGCCACTTCGCCGCCCGCCCCCAGGGGCTGAGCCACCACGAGTCGGGCGCCCTGCCCCTGGCCGCGCTCACCGCCTGGCAGGCCCTCGTCGACACCGCCGGCGTCCGGCCGGGCCGGCGCGTCCTCGTCCACGCCGCCGCGGGCGGTGTCGGTCACCTGGCCGTGCAGATCGCCAAGGCCCGCGGAGCCCATGTGATCGGCACCGCCGGCGCCGCCAAGCACGACCTGCTGCGCTCCCTGGGCGCGGACGAGCTGATCGACTACCGCACCGAGGACTTCGCCGAGGCCGTCCGTGACGTCGACGTGGTCCTGGAGACCGTCGGCGGCGCCAACTGGGCCCGCTCGCTGCGCACGTTGCGTCCGGGGGGAAACCTGGTGTCGGTACTTCCGCCGGACGACACGTTCCCCTACGAGGAGGCCGGGGCGGCCGGGGTGCGGGCGGGGTTCATGCTCGTCGAGCCCGACCGGCAGGGCCTGCGCGAGATCACCGAGCTGGTCGAGGACGGCCGCCTGCGGGTGGTCGTCGACGCGGTCTTCCCGCTCGAGGAGGCCGCGGCCGCCCACGCTCGGGGCGAGACCGGCCGTACCACCGGGAAGATCGTCCTCTCCGTCACGCCGTGACCCGCCGCCCTCGCCTTCCCTCCGTCACGCCGGGGGCGACCGTGCCGCTGTTCCCGGACGCGTTTGAGAGCGGGACTCGATTCGGCGAAGCTGGGGCACTCGGGAGGCGAACGCCGCGCAGCGGACTTGCTGCCAGCCGGCGGGAAGCGGCCTATGGGCAAGGGGACGAGAGATGACAGTGCCGGAGCAGACGGAGCCCGACCGGAGAGTCGCCCCGGACGCATGTGCCGCCGCGCTGGCCGAGGCGCTGGAAGCCATCAGGGCCGGAGCGTACGTCGTCGACGAGCAGGGGCGCATCATCGCGGTCAACGCCAGCGCCGAGGACCTGCTGGCGCGGTCCGCCGGTGATCTGCTCGGCCATGACGCGCACGACCTGCTGCACGGGGACGTCCACGGCCAGCCCCTGCCGAGGACCCGGTGCCGCATGCGGCAGGCTTTCCACGCCGGCCGCATCGCCCAGGCGGAGAAGGACCACTTCGTCCGCGGGGACGGTTCCGTACTGCCGATCTCCTGGATGATCGCCCCCTACGACATCGGCGGCGGGGCCGGCGGCACGCTGGTGGTCTTCACCGTCTCCGACCGAGGGCCGGACACGGGTCCGCGGCCGGAGGCGGTGACCGGGCCGCTGCCGGAGCTGGAACGGCTAGCGCTCCTGGCGGAGACCACCACGCGGCTGACCTCCACCCTGGACGTCGAGGAGGCGCTGCGCCGGCTGGTGGCCCTGGTGGTGCCGCGCCTGGCGGACTGGGCCGTCATCGACCTGATCACCGAGCGCGACGAGGTGTGGCGCAAGGCCGTCGTCCACGCCGAGGGCGACACCCTGGTGTACCACGAGGAACTCCAGGGCCCGATGCCGCCGATCCCGGAGGAGTCCCCGATGCCGCTGTCCCGGGCGCTGCGCGGAGTGGCCTCCACTCTGGCCGGACCCGAGACCTACCGGCGGGAGCCGGATTCCGGTATCGCGGTGGAACAGCGCAACCTGTTCGACGCCACCGGCATCCGCTCGGCGGCCATCGCGCCCATCCGCAGCGCCCGCGAGGTCCTCGGCGCCCTCACCCTGGGCCGCGCCGGGCATCCGGGAGACTTCGCCCCCGCCGATCTGCCCCTGATCGAGGACATCACCCGCCGTGCGGGCCTCGCCCTGGACAACGCCCGTCTCTACCAGCGCCAGCGCAAGGTCGCCGAGACCATGCAGAACCACCTGCTGCCCCAGATGCCGCGGGTGCCGGGACTGGAGATGACCGTCCGCTACCTGCCCGCACCCGACGCCTCGCAGGTCGGCGGCGACTGGTACGACGCCTTCCCGCTGTCCGACGGCGCCACCGCCCTCGCCGTCGGTGACGTCGTCGGACACGACCTGGAGGCCGCGGCGGGCATGGCGCAGGTCCGCAACATGCTGCGTGCCTACGCCTGGTCCCAGACGGAGCCCCCCAGCCGGATCGTCGAACGGCTCGACGAGGCGATCCGGCACATCACCGACGTCACCATGGCCACCGTGATCCTCGCCCGCCTCGAGGAGGCGGACGACGGCTGGTGGAAACTGTCCTGGAGCAACGCGGGCCACCCGCCGCCCCTGCTGATCAGTCACGACGGCCTGGCCGACTACCTCACCGACGGCCACGGCATCCTCCTGGGCGTCGGAGCGGGCCCCCGCCCCGACGCGACCGCCCCGCTGCCGCCCGGATCCACCCTCGTGCTCTACACCGACGGCCTCATCGAAGAACTCGGCCACAGCCTCGACGAGGGCCTGGAGCGGCTGCGCCGGCACGCCGCCGCCCTCGCCCACCGCCCCCTGGCCTCCTTCACCGACCAGCTGCTGCGCCGGGTCCGGCCCGCCGACAACGACGACGACGTCGCCCTCCTCGCCCTGCGGACCCCGGTGGTACGCGGGTGACCGCCCCCGGCGGCCGTGCGGCCGCGTCCGGCGGTCGAGGGCCGCGCTCGGTCATGACACGGCAGCCAGCCAGACGGTCACGGCCGCGGCGGCGAGGAGCCCGGCGTTGAGGGTGATCCGGCGGTCCTCGCCGGTCAGGTGGACGGCGATCGCACCGGTCTGCAGGAGGACGAAGCCGATGGCCGCGGCCGGCGCCGGCCAGGGGGCGATGCCGGTCAGCGGGGGCAGGACCAGGCCGGCCGCGCCGAGTATTTCGAGCGTTCCCAGCGCCCTGAGGGCGGGCAGGGGCACGCGGTCGACCCAGGCCATCATCGGCCGGAGCCGATCGCGGCCGCGGGTCGCCTTCAGCGCGCCTGCGTAGAGGTAGAAGAGGGCGAGCGGTCCCGCGACGATCCAGTAGGCGGTGTTCATGGTTCCCGTTCGTTCCGTCCGTCGGCTTCGGGCGAGGCGGCCTGCGGTTCGCCGCCCTTCGCCTCTTCGGTCATGGTCACGAGTTCACCGCCGACACCCCGTGGCTGTCCAAGACCCATCTCACGGCACCGATACCCGATGGGTATCGTTGCAGGGTGGAGCTACGGACCTTGCGCTACTTCGTGGCGGTCGCCGAGGAACTCCACTTCGGCCGGGCCGCCACCCGACTGCACATGAGCCAGCCGCCGCTGAGCCGGGCGATCAAGCAGCTGGAGGCCGACGTCGGGGCCCCGCTGTTCACCCGCTCGCCCGCCGGGGTCACGCTCACCGCGGTGGGCGCGGTGCTGCTCGACGAGGCACGCGCCCTGCTCGGCCATGCCGACCGCGTCCGGGTACGTGTGAGCACGGCGGCCGGCCTCACGGCCGTCACCGTCGGCATCCTGGGCGACGGCACCGACCCGGGAGTGGCCAGGCTCGCCGCCGCCTACCGCCGGACCCACCCAGGCATCGACATCCGCGTCCGTGACACCGACCTGACCGACCCGACCTGCGGGCTGCGCGCCGGGCTGGTCGACGTCGCCCTGACCCGGGCGCCGTTCGACGAGACCGCCCTGACGGTACGTACGCTGCGGAGCGATCCGGTCGGCGTGGTCCTGCGCGCCGACGATCCGCTGGCCGGCCGCGACCGGCTGACGCCGGCCGAGCTGGACGACCGCCGCTGGTTCCAGTTCCCCCAGGGCACCGACCCCCTGTGGCAGTCGTACTGGAACGGCGGCAGGCCACGCGAGGGGCCGGTGGTGCGCTCCGTCCAGGAATGCCTGCAGGCCGTCCTGTGGAACGGCACGATCGGCCTGGCCCCGCTC
The DNA here is from genome assembly GCF_042746485.1 of Streptomyces sp. NPDC058751. Lineage (NCBI taxonomy): Bacteria > Bacillati > Actinomycetota > Actinomycetes > Kitasatosporales > Streptomycetaceae > Streptomyces > Streptomyces sp. NPDC058751. The sequence continues at coordinate 60,888 of NZ_JBHYPZ010000030.1, forward strand.
GGACACGACCTGCCCGCGGAGTTCGCCGTGGTACCGCTGACCGGCATGGCACCGAGCCGGGTGGTGGCGGCGTGGAACGAGGGCGACACCAACCCGTTGCTCCGGTCGTTCGTCGAGATCGCGACAACCGCGTACCGCCACCGAGGGCCGTGACCGGGGCGCCGCCCGGCCGAACGGTGAACGTCCGCCACACCCTTCAGCGGTCCTTGTCGTGCCAGGTCATCGCCTTCGCGGTGAAAGCCCGCCAAGAACCGCGCCCCACGGACGACGCGTCCCTGTGGCCGTGCCCCGGGTAACGTCCCGGACAGTGCGTGGACGGTACCGGGCGGGGTACCTGGCGAGAACGTGGGAGCGGGCTGAGATGGGTCATTCACCTGAGGACACCGGGGGCGGGCACGTGGGGATGCCGTCGCCGATGGAGGCTTCGCTCGCGCTGGACGTCGACGGCTCCCGCATCTCGCAGGCCCGGCGGCTCGCGGCGTCCTTCCTCACCACGATGCGCGACACCCACGGCGTCCCGGTGGCGGACCCGGCGGTGGAGATCGTCCAGCTGATCGTGAGCGAGCTGGTCACCAACGCCCGCAAGTACGCCCCCGGTCCGGCCCTCCTGCGCCTGCGGATCACCGGCAACGCGCTGCGGATCGAACTGTGGGACAGCAACCCCGTGCCGCCCGCCGTGAGGGCCCCGGACCCCAGGCGGATCGGACAGCACGGCCTGGAGATCGTCACCGCGCTCGCCCGGAACGTCACGACCGAGGCGACAGCGGCCGGCAAACGCGTCATCGCCACCGTAGCCCTCGACGGGGCGTAGCGGCTCCGGACCGGACCGGGGCCGCTGCGCGTACGGCCGCCGCGCTCGTCCGCTTCCCCGGCCGGTCCCGGCCCCCGTGACGCTCCGGGGCCGGGACCGGCCGGGTGGAGTGGCCCGGCCGTCAGCCGTTGGTCGTGGTGGTGATGTCGATGATGCGGTCGTACCGCTCCAGCAGCACGAAGAGCTTGGTCTTCTGCGTGGTCTCCCCGCTGCCGTAGGTCAGGGTGACGACGACCTCGTGACCCATGCCCACGGCACCGTTGTCGGCCACCGTCCACTTGGCCGGGACGTTCTGGGCGCGCAGGATGCCGTCGACCCCGTTCTGCTCCTCCCAGGCCGCCAGCCGCTCGGCGAAGTCGGCGTTCAGGTAGTGCCTGCGCAGCGCCGTGGCCAGCGCACCGTCCGGGTCCTCGTAGTCGCCCTTGGCGTCGATGTACGCGCCGTAGAAGTCGGCGACCCGGGTCACCGCCTGGCCGGTCGTGCCGCTGACCGACTTCGGCGCGGCGGCGGAGACCTTCGCCGGGACCGAGACGGCGGCCTGTGCCGCCCCTTGCGTCGACACACCGACCCCGACGGCCAGGACGAGGCCGGCTGCGAGGGCCGCGATACGGCCCGAACGACGGTGTGCGCGAGTGTTCCTGCTCATGGATGTCTTCCCTACGTCTGGTTCTGGTCCGTGTACGGCTGCTCCGGGGCGCTGTCGGCTCTCGGGCCGAACGCGCCCGGCGACGCGGCACCGCCCCGTCCGCGTCCGGTCCGAGGACAGGCCGAGGCGTTCCGGTGCGCGGGCCCGGGGCGGGCGTCGCCGTCGCACCGGCCGGGGCACTCCCAGCCCCGGCCGGTGCGGTGTCCAGAGCTTCCAGGACGCCGGGGACGGGCGACAACGGTTACCGCCCCACTCGCAACGGTGGGATCGTCCCACCCTTGTTGACCAGCAGGAACGGACGATCCTGGGATGCCTTCCCGGGATGCGGAGCCGGTGCGGTGCGGCAGTTCGGTGGTGCGGGACGGGTCGGCCGGATCAGGCAATGGCGGCGGCGCCGCAGAAGGGCGGCCGCCATCGGCGGCTCGCCGGGGCGGTCGGCCCCTCAGGGGCCGATCCGGGCGGCGCGGAGGTCACCCCGATGCGTGTGTCGGGTCGCTGGACAGCGTTGCGCGATGGGCTTCGTCATGAATGAGGAGCGAGAGGAGCGAGGCCACCGTCAGGCCCTGACCCGCTTCGGTCGGATGACGCAGGATCTTGGCCGGGTCGATCTGGTAGGTGTTGCCGCGCCCCTGGCGGATGTGCGAGAGGTAACCGGCCTGCTCCAGATCCGCGATGATCTTCTGCACCGCCCGTTCGGTCAGCCGGCAGCGGGCGGCGATATCGCGAACGCGTGCGCTCTGGTTGTCCGCGATGGCCGCGAGGACACGAGCGTGGTTCGTCAGGAACGTCCATCCGTTGTGTGGTTCGGGTACCCCATCCATACCCCGAGTCTACTGAGCAGACATACGCGCATCCAAAAACACGTACCAGCGTTCACGTATCGGTTGACGTATGTTGTCTTTCTGGGGGAACGTTGGAGTGGACCACGCGAACGCATGTGGGAGTGAGCCGTGCAGCAACCTTCGTACCGGGGCCGACCCCTCCCAGCGCCGGATCTCCGCCGCCCCGGCGGAGGCGACGCTGTGGAGTCGCTTCCCCCCGGCCGGGCATCCATGTCATTCGCCCCGGCCGGCGACCCGGTCCTGGTGGCGGTCCACGGTGAACTCGACCTCGTCTCGGGCGGCCGGGTCCGGGACCGGCTGCGTGAAGCCCTCGCCGCTTCGTCCGGCGGTCTCGAGCTGGACCTGAGCGGGCTCGGCTTCTGCGACTGCGCCGGCCTGAACGTACTGATGGAACTCCGGCACCAGGCCGTGATCCAGGGCAAGACCGTCACCATCCAGGACTCCAGCCCCGCGATCGACAGACTGCTCGACCTCGTGGGGGCCCAGGAGCTGTTCTCGGCTCCGCGGCCGCGGTGCGCGAAACCGCGTCGCCGTGGGCCCGTCACCGTGCCCTCGCCGCCGGGAACACCACCCGGCGTCGGCGCACCGCACGCCCGATCCCTGACACCGTGCGTGTCCGGGTCCGCTTGAGAGGAATCGGCCAAGCAGCAGGACCGGTCCGGCCGGAAAGCCGCATCGTCCCGGCCGGCAGAACGCCGGGCAGCCGTCGGTCCTCACGACGCCGGGCGCCGATCAGCACAGAACGCCACATCGTGTCCGTCGCCGAGGAGGTTGGGGAAGTCGCCGTGGAGAACGAAGAAGCGCACGGGCACCACCCGCTGGAGGTCACCACGGCCGCCCGCGACGGCATCGTCGTGGTGACCGTCTCCGGCGCGATCGACCGCGCCGGCGTCGCCCCCCTCGTCCAGGCCCTGGCTCCCGGCGGACCCCGCGTGGTCGTCGACATGGGGCAGGTGTCCTTCATGGACTCCAGCGGTCTCAACGCCCTTCTCGCCGCGCACCGCGACCTCGTCCGAGCCGAGGGCTGGCTGCGACTGGCCGCCGTTCCCGCCTCCGTACGGCGCATTCTGCGGATCACCGGCGTCGAGGCCGTCATCCCCTCCTACCCCGGCCTCCGCGAAGCCCTCACGGCCTGACCCGGCGGCTACCGGCGGGCCCGGGAAGCCGTCGCCCGCAGTTCCCTCACCAAGGCGCGCACACCGGCGGTTCCGGCCAGTTCGGGGGTGGTGACACAGCCGACCCGGCGTGTCGGGCGGTCGACGCCGAGATCGGTGATCCCGACCGAGTCCCCCGCCCCGGTCAGGGAGAGGGCTGGCATGATCGCCATTCCGTGCCCCGCGCTCACCAGGGAGAGCACCGCTCCGTCGTCCTCGGCCTCGACGGTCGCCCTGGGGATCCAGTCCTGCCCCGCCCACCAGTCACGGGTGTACGAGCCGCAGTTCTCGGCCCAGTCGACCAGCGGCAGCGAGCGCGGAGCGGTGTGGCCCGCCGGGTGCACCAGGGCGTACGGCTCTTCGAGGAGTTCGCTCGCGACCAGGCCCGGTGGCAGCGGCGCGGAGCCGCCCAGCGTGGCGATGGCCATGTCGGCCTTCCCGTCGGCCACTTCACCCGCCGTGCCGCGTCCCACCTCTCGTACGATCCGCACCCGGGGCTCGATACCGGGATGCCGGGCGCGCAGCCGCTCGAGGACGGGTGGCAGCAGGTGGAGGGCCGCGCTGCGGAAGGCCGCTATCCGCAACGGCCCCCGTACCGCGTCGGACCGGGCCGCGCCGCGCGCCTCGGCGGTCAGGACGTCCAGCAGGCGCAGGACGCGGCGGGCGTGCGCCACGGCCTTGTCCCCGGCGGGTGTGGGACGGGCACCGGTGCGGCCGCGGTCGAAGAGTACGGCCCCGATCTTGCGCTCGCTGCCGCGCACCGAGTGGGAGACGGCGGACTGGGTCAGGCCGAGTGCCTCGGCCGCGGCCGAGAACGCTCCGGCGTCCGCGACCGCCACCAGGACGCGCAGCTCCTGCGGGACGAGGTCGGAGTCGGTCCTGCGGGCCACGGGGCGCTCACCTCACGGTATGAGAACTGCTCATGGAACGGTGTGTCGCATGAGCCCAACCGGCTGACCGGGCGGCGCATTCCCGCCTTACGGTCCGGGCATGACCGAGACCGCGCTCACCGTGCACCAGACCGTCCGCCCCCACGGTTTCCCCACCGCCGGGCACTTCACCTTCGCCGAGTCCCCGGTCCCCGAGCCCGCGGCCGGCAGCGCGCTCGTGGAGAACCTCTACTGGTCCGTGGACCCGTACCACCGCGAGATGATGGACGACGTGCCCGGTGGCTTCGCGCTCGGCGCCCCGCTGGAGGGCCGCGCCGTCGGGCGGGTCACCGCCTCCCGCACGCCCCGGCTGGCCGAGGGCGAGATCGTGTTCCACCGCAAGGGCTGGCGCACGCACGCGACGGTCACGCCGGAGGAGATCCGCCGACTGCCCCGCTTCGACGGGGTGCCGCCGACCGCGTACTTGAGCCTCCTCGGCGGCACCGGCCTGACCGCCTACGTCGGCCTCACCCGGATCGCCCGGCTCCAGGAGGGCGAGGACCTGTTCGTGTCGGCCGCGGCGGGCGGGGTCGGCACGGCGACCGGGCGGTTCGCCCGGCTGCTCGGCGCCGGACGGCTCGTGGGCAGCGCGGGCTCTGCGGCGAAGGCCGCCCACCTCGTACGGGAAGTGGGCTACGACGCCGCCTTCGACTACCACGACGGCCCGGCCGCCGACCTGCTCGGCGAGGCCGCGCCGGACGGCATCGACGTGTTCGTGGACAACGTCGGCGGCGAACAGCTGGCCGCGGCGGTGGGTGCGCTGCGCGAGTTCGGGCGCGTCGTCCGCGTCGGCACGATCAGCCAGTACAACACCCCCGGCGTGCCGTCGCCGCGCTTCGACCACGCGGACATCGTGGAGAAGAGCCTGCGCATGGAGGGTTTCCTGGTCCGCAACCACCTCGATCTGCAAGAGGAGTTGTACGAGTTCGCGGTGCCGCATCTGCAGAGCGGCCGGCTCGCCCTGGACGAGACGGTGGTCGACGGTTTCGAGCACATCGTGGACGCGTTCCTGGGAATGCTGCGCGGCGAGAACACCGGCAAGATCATCGTTCGGGACCGCACGCAGGCCCCGCCCGTGAACCGACCCCGCTCCGGGGCCGTCTGATGGAATCATGGCTCCCATGTCGGGGCAGCTCTGGGTGTCACTCGTATCGTTGGGCGGTGTCGTTCTCGGCGGCATGCTGTCCTACCTCGTCCAGCACAGGACTCAGCTGTCGGCGGAACGCGCTGAACAGCAACGACAGCGCAACGCCCTGTCGGAGGCCCGGCGCGCGGAACGGCTGGCCCTGCTGGAACGGTTCGTCGAGGTGGCGGCCGAGGCCGAACGCTCCGCGTTCAGCCGGCCTTCCGATTTCGACGACACCCATCCCTGGCACCTCAGGACCCAGGACATCATGAACAGGCTGTGGGTCGCCGAACGGCTCGTCCGCGTCCAGTTCCCCCTGCCCGTGCACGACGCGGCACGCGCGTACTTCCTCGACCTCAACCGGACGGTGTGGGAAGGCCTGCCCGACGGCGAGAGCGTGCGGGACTACCTGGAGGACAACCGGCTGGCGTTCCTCGACGCCGCCCGAGCGGTCATGGGGTGATCCCCGAGAACCCTCGAAATCCTCTGGCCATGTGCTGGGAGAGCTCACCCACGGCCGCGCCGGACCCGGTGTCCCCGGCGGTCATCGGGCATCGGCCATCGAAAAAAGACCCCGTCCCGCACAACGCGGGACAGGGTCTCAACAGAGCGCCGGGCAGGCCTTGCACCTGCATTTCCCCGCAGGAAGCGGGGCGTCTTTCCTTGGACCACCAACGCATCGCCATCCGGCGCGACTTCCGCCGTTCAGCTCTGGATCAATAGTATCAGTGCGGCGCGCCGGCTCCAGACCTGCGAAAACCCGGGTCGACGCCATCGCGGACCACTGCCGGCGAGCCCGCTCGGGCCGCCCACTCCCCAAGATCGGCCATGGGCGGACACGGCTTCTCACAAAGCAGCCGGGATCAGCGGGTCAGGTGCCCCGTCGAGGTCGGACGCAAAGGTAAATTGCGCGCATTGGTCCCGTTCTGCGGGGCTCCGACTTCCGTGACACCGGCCCGGAGGAACCATGGACGTCACCTTCGACGTGTGGGCGCTGACCATCGCGGCCCTGTGCGTGCTCATCGGCGTGGACTTCTTCGTCGGACGCAAACCGCACGACGTCTCCTTCAAGGAAGCCGGCACCTGGAGCGCGATCTGGATCGCCCTGGCCACGGTGTTCGGCATCGGGCTGCTGGTCTTTTCCGGAACCGGCCCCGCGGGGGAGTTCTTCGCCGGGTACGTCACGGAGAAGTCCCTCAGCATCGACAACCTCTTCGTGTTCGTCCTGATCATGGCGAAGTTCGCCGTGCCCTCCCAGTACCAGCAGCGGGTCCTGATGGTCGGCGTGCTGGTGGCACTGGTCCTGCGCGCGATCTTCATCGCGCTGGGCGCCGCGATGATCTCCAGGTTCTCCTGGGTCTTCTACGTCTTCGGGGCGTTCCTGATCTGGACCTCGTGGAAGCTGCTCCAGGACGCCCGCACGGGGCACGACGTCGAGGAGTACGAGGAGAGCAAGCTGCTCAAGGCCGCCGAGCGGCACTTCGGAGTGGCCGACCGCTACCACGGCACCAAACTCTGGGTCCGGCAGAACGGCAAGCGCGTGATGACCCCGATGCTGGTCGTCATGCTGGCGATCGGCTCCACGGATCTGCTGTTCGCACTGGATTCCATCCCGGCCATCTACGGACTGACCGATGAGCCCTACATCGTCTTCACGGCCAACGCGTTCGCCCTGATGGGCCTGCGGCAGCTGTACTTCCTCATCGGCGGCCTGCTCAAGAGGCTCGTCCACCTCACGTACGGGCTGTCGGTCATCCTCGGCTTCATCGGCGTCAAGCTGGTCCTGCACGCCCTGCACGAGTCCGGGGCGCACGTCCCCCAGATCGGCATCCCCTTCTCACTCGCCTTCATCTTCCTGGTGCTCGCCGTGACGACCTTCACCAGCCTGCGGGCCACGAAGAAGGAGGCCCGGGCCGACGGCACGTCCTGAGGCGCCCGCGGACCGCGCACCGGGCCACCCCGGTTCGCCTAGGACCTGTCGTCCCGCAGAGGGGTGCCGGGCGCGAAGTGGGCGACGGCGGCAACCAGTTGGTCCCTGTCGAAACGCCACCCGGTTATCGCCCGCGAGGACATCACCGTGTCCGGCGACACCGGAGTCAGGATCCCCAGGACGACACGGGACGCCGGGCCGTCACCGGGCAGGGCCGGGGCTCCTTCCCGCCGGGTGACCCCGACGTAGGACACGGCGCCTATGGACTGACGCCACAGCACGAAGCCCGTGATGTCCTGCCAGGGCACGTGGGTGGTGGTGGCCTTGTACCGGGCGGGGCTCCCGCCGAGGAGCACGCCCGTCTCGTCCACCCTGAACGCGACCTTGCGGCTCATCGCCACGAACGCCATGAACAGCCCTCCCCCGCCGAACAGCGGCAGGCCCAGTATCCGCGCGGGCAACGGCATGTCCGGGAGCAGCAGCGCCGCCGCGAAGAAGAGGCAGACCACCGCGACCCTTATGGTCTTGGGGTCCCAGCCGTAGCGCGCCTCGTACACGGGCGAGGTGTTGCGAGTCATGGCTAGATCATGACCGTACCCGCCTCGTTCCGGAAGCCCTGTGGACAGCGCCGTCAAGGGCGGGATCGCATACGGCGGACGCTGGTCCGGCGGGTTCGGCCTGATCTCCACGCTCCCGACCTCACGCTCGACGACCACCTGTCGGCCTCGGCGGCGCACCTGGTCCCGGGCATGAGCAGCAGAGGACGGTCCGGCACGCAGACGGCGTCCGGATCGAACCGCAGCTCGTTCAACAGCAACGCCCTGTCCACCAGGGCCGGTTCCCCTCGCAGCATCATGCGCCGATGATGCTGCGGCAGGCCGGGGAAGCGGGGTGACCCGCAGGAGGAGCCGCCAGGCGGCATGTTCGCCGAGGTTCTTGATCACGGACTGGACGGTGTGGCGGCTCACCACAGTTCGAACCGGTGCCGGAGAAGGTCCGCGTGCCCCGCGCCGATGCGGGCCGGCCGCGCGTCCGTCCCGGATGACCTTGTGCCCGATGATCCGCGGGACCGCGTACGGCACCCTCGGCATCAGCGCCTGGCTCCACCGGTTCAAACGGCTACGGACCCGCTACGAGACACGTACCGATCTCCACCCCTTCCGGAGATTGTGACCAACGTCATCTCCGTGAACCCCATGCGCGGGGAGACCGTCTTACGACCGGATGCCCTCGAGAAGCAACAACGGGAAAGGACACTCATGAAACTGACGGTCAAAACCGCGGTGTTAGCGACAGCCATCGCCTCCGCCGCCGTACTGACGGCTCCGGGAACCGCGTCGGCTGCCCCCCAAGACGCCTGTATGGAAGGCATGGTCTGCCTCTATGACGGCCACAACAACACCGGGGACATGGTGCAGCTCTATCCGGTGAACGTCCCCAACATCGGCTGGACGTGGAACGATCGGGCCAGCTCGGTGTGGAACCGCAGCGATGGTCAAGTCTGCATCTGGACCCATGCCGACTACGACGGCTACTACTTCAGCATCCCGCCGGGCGCGAAGCAGGAACTTCTGTTCCTCTACGACAACGCGGTGTCCTCCTTCTCGGTCAATGGCTGCGGAGGCTGAGCCGGCTGGTTGACCGAACCCGCCATCCCCCACGCTTCGAGGGAGGACGGCGGGATCTGGCCGGACGGTGTCCTGCGCGGGACACCGTCGGCCGGCACGGCACACCTCTCGCGGTCCCGCTGACCGGCGGAAACCGGCACGACGTCACCCGGCTCGTCCCCTCCCGGTCAACACCCGTCCGCTCCCGGTAAAGGTCCGCAGATCCGTGAATGCTTCAGACCCGCACGTCAGCGCTTTCGCCAAGATCTTCGGCGATCCGCCGGCCGACTTCGCCGTACCCGTCGACTGGGCGGCGGTCGAGTCCTGGTTGGGGACGAGCCTGCCCGCCGACTACAAGGCCGTCGCCGCCGCGTACGGCCCCCTCGACATCGGCGCCCGGCTCTGGCTTCACACGCCGTGCGTCAACCGCGGTTGGTTCGACTACGGGGCCTGGGTCCAGCAGGCTCGGCGTGATGCTCCCGGTGTCCTTCCCTTCGGCGCCACCCGTACCGCCGACACCCTCTACTGGGACACCACGGCGTCCGACGACCCCGACCGGTGGCCGGTCGTCATGCACTGTCAGGACGACGAGAACGCGGGCCGCGACCCCTGGCGGCGCTTCACGACCCCGCTCGTGCCGACGCTGGCCCGGCTCGTGGCCGACGGCATGCGTCCGGTGGCCGCCCGAAGCGGCATGCAGACCGACCTGGAGCACGTCCCGTGGACACCTCCGCCTCGGCGACCGGAGCCAACCGCCCGGCAGCGGGCGGCACTCACCACCGGCAGCGGGCTGGAGACCCTGACCGCGCTCGTCCCGCCGCCGGAGACGCCCGCGCTCGGCGAGCACGACTGGGAGTGGCTGTACGAACGGCTGGGTACACGTCTGCCCGGCGAGTACGTGCGCCTGATGGAGCGGTACGGGACCGGCTCCTGGTGCGGCTGGCTACGCTTCAGCCTCCCCTTCGGCGAGGGCCGGTACGCGCTCGCGCCGTGGGCCGAGTGGTACGCGGAGACCTACCAGGGGCAGCGAGCCGAGTTCCCTGAGTACCACCCTCTGGCCGTCTACCCCGAGCCCGGGGGATTCCTGCCCTTCGCCGACTCCATCGACGGCGACCAGCTGTGCTGGCTGACCGAGGGTGCCACGCCGGACGACTGGCCGTTGATCGTCGTACCGCGTCATGCCGACCAAGGCCCGCCGCTCGGCACCGGCCTCACCGAGACCCTGCTGGAGTGGCTGCGCGGCCGGTTCGCGACCGAGGGCCTGCCCCCGCTCGGACGCCGCGACGAGGACCCCCTCGACTACCTGGAGTTCGAGCCCTACGACACGGAACCAGCCGCTGACGACGAATGATTCGGCGCCGCACCGGCCGAGTTCGAGACCTGCTGGTCCGCGGGGAAGGTCAGCGAGCCTTCCGTTCGTACGGGCAGAGCTGCGCGTGAAGTTCTTCCCGCGGCTGTGAGGCGCCGCGGACCAGGGTGCAGCGGTGGTGGCGGACGTGAGAGGTGCGCCGTTCCGGACGTGCCGTGGAGACGAGGGCATGGTCGACACTGCCTCCCAGGGTCTGCGCCGTGTCCGCGAAGGCCCAGCCCGTCGCGTACGCGCTGCCCGGGCTGAGCCACTCCATGCGGATGACCGGTCTGCTCAGGACGGCCTCGAACCAGGCGGCGCACCGCTCGGCGAGCTGTTCCACCGGCCCGCTCGCGCGGTGGAGCCCGCGCTCGGGCGTCTCGTCGAGGTTGAAGAGCTGGTCGCGGACCTTTCCGGCACGCACGTGTGTGCCGTGGAAATGCACCGCCCATTCGCCGAGCACCAGGCGCCGCTCGTTGTCGGTCAGGGAGACGTGGACCAGCAACGACGAGTCGTCCTCGGGGCGGCCGACGCTGCTGTGCGCCGGCGGCACGCGCCATGAAGCGGCCCGGGTCCGCAGTGCCTCGATGAAGGCCAGCTCGTCCGCGTCGAAGCCCCAGGGCTCCTCGCCGTCCTCTTCAGGGTCCTCGACCACGAACCAGGGATTGCCGTCCACGCGCCAACCCTAGACCGCCGTCGGCACGGCGACCGAGCCGGCGTCCACCGCGTCCGCGACAGGCATGAGTGTTGTGTCAGTGGCCGGACGGCCGGAGCAGGTGATCGCGGAGGGCGAGCGACAGGGCCTCCATCCGTTCCGGAGCCATGTGCTCCTCATCCGGTCGACGGAGAAAGTGAAAGACGTTGGGGCCCCGCAGTTCCATGGGGAGGTCGGCCATGCGCGGCACGATGTGGAAGTGGACGTGCGCGAAGCCTTCGGCTTCGGCGAACTGCACCACGTAGGTCTTGGCACAGCCCGTCACCGCTTGCAGGGCACGGGACAGGCGGACCTGCCACGTCCCGAGCCCCGCGGCTTCAGCGTCCGTAAGGTCATGCAGCGCTGTGACATGCCGTCGCGGCAGGAGCACCAGCCAACCCGGCAGCGCCGAGTCGAAGGCGTGGACGACCCGCCAGCGGTCGTCCGCCGCGATGCGCTCATGAGGTGGCAAGGAGTGGAACTCCGCCTCTTTCGCACACGGGTGGCAACTCTCCACGGGCAGCTCCCCCGCCGGTTCGCCAGTGAGGCGAACCCTCTCGGCACGGGCAGCCCACGGACCACCCGGCGGTCGGACCGGCGCCCGGGCTCTGGGGTGCGACATCCACGGCTCGGTGCGTCTTCGGGCGGCCGGGGCACTGGCGGCGGGGGCGGCAGTGGTGAAGTCTGGTCGCACATGCCTGACAGCGGACTCCTCCCGGGAGGGGTGCCGACACGACGACGGGGGCGGCGTTCGATGGACCGGACCGATGACGACGTACGGAAGATCCGCCGGGATCACACCGGATCAGGCTGCCCGGTCGGCCGCGGGGACGACGGCACGTGGCAGGTGCGCGGCTACTCGGCGGCGCGCGCCGTCCTGCGCAGCACCGAGACCGTACAGGCGGGGCTCGGCGTCGAGACCGTCGAGAAGATGCCCGCCCGGATCCGGCGGCCCGTGCTGTACCGCGACGGGCCCGAACACCGCGAACACCGTCGTCAGACCGCCCGCTACTTCACGCCCCGCCGTGTGGACGAGCACTACCGGGAACTCACCGAACGCGTCGCGCAGAAGCATCTGGACACCCTGCGGACCGACGGCGAGGCACGGCTGGAGGACCTGACCTTCGGCGTCGCGATCGACGTGGCGTGCGGGGTGATCGGCCTGACCCGCAGCAGGCCCGGCATCCAGCGCCGGCTGGAGCGCTTCTTCCCCGAGAAGTTCGGCAAGCCCGGGCTGACCAGCCCGCACGGGATCTACTGGCTGTTCCGCCAGAACACCAACTGGCTGCGGATCTACCTCGCCGACGTCCGCCCCGCCGTCCGCGCCCACCGCGAGCGGCCCGCCGACAACCTGATCTCCCACCTCATCGCGGAGGGCTGTTCGGACCCGGAGATCCTCGGGGAGTGCCTCACCTACGCCGCCGCCGGCATGGTCACCACCCGCGAGTTCATGTGCGTCGCCGCATGGCACCTGTTCACCGACGAGTCGCTGCGCGAGCGCTACACGGCCGGAACCGAGACCGAACGTCTCGCGGTGGTCCACGAGATCCTGCGCCTGGAACCCGCGGTCGCCCGGCTGAAGCGGCGGACCACCGACACCCTCGACGTACCGGGCGCCGACGGCCCGGTCACCGTGCCCGCCGGCGCGCTCGTCGACATCTTCGTGGACGAGGCCAACACCGATCCGGAGACCGTGGGCGCGGCTCCCACGACGGTCTGCCCCGGCCGGCCGGCGACGACCGGACGCTACGCGGCCGCCCTGTCCTTCGGCGACGGAGCGCACCGCTGCCCCGGCGCCGACATCGCGATGATGGAGACCAACGTCTTCCTCGGCCACCTCTTCGCCCTCGACGGCATCCGCATGCTCACACCGCCCCGCGTCACGTTCCAGGACGAGATCGGGGGCTATGTGATCCGCGGACTGCGCGTGGCCGTCGACCGCGCGTGAAGCCGTGCCGATCGGGTCGCCGCACCGGCAGGTGGCAGACCGTAGCGGACCGCCACCGGGTCACCGGCCGTTGCGGAACGGTCTCCGGAGCCGTCGGAGGCGATACGGGCCGGCTCGGCCGGGGGCCGGGGTCCCGCCGGACGCCGAGGCGCCCGACGGGACGGGGTGGATCGTCCCGCTTCTTCGCCACGGGACGGCCGGCCGAAGTCAGTCGAAGTAGTCCGGCTGGGTCTGGACGTTCAGCTCGTCCAGCCGTACCCGCTTGGCGGGGTCCGTGCGCCGGTCGCTGATCTTCAGCACGTCGAAGCCCTTGGCGATGTCGTTCGCGTAGATGCGGCCGTTGTAGTAGTACGCCGACCAGACACCGCCCGTGACCAGTCCGGTGGTGGACAGCGGACCGCGCTCGAAGTAGGCGATCTCCTTCGGGTTCGAGGAGTCGGTGAAGTCCCAGACCGAGACGCCGCCCTGGTACCAGGCCTGGACCATGAGGTCCTTGCCCTTGACCGGGATCAGCGAGCCGTTGTGGGCGACGCAGTTCTCGGTGGCCGCCTGGTGGCGGGGGATCTTGTAGTAGCTGCGGAAGACCAGCTTGCGCTTGTCGCCCTTGCCGACGATGTCGTAGATGCCGTCCGCGCCGCGGTTCGGGCCGATCTCGGCGTTGCAGGTGGCCGCGCCGCCGCCGCCCAGCTCGTCGGTGAAGACGACCTTGTTCGCCTTCTGGTTGAAGGTCGCCGAGTGCCAGAACGCGAAGTTCACGTTGTCCTGCACCCGGTCGATGACCCTCGGGTTCTCCGGGTCCTCGATGGAGAAGAGGATGCCGTCACCCATGCAGGCACCGGCCGCCAGGTCCTTCTCCGGCAGCACGGTGATGTCGTGGCAGCCGGTGGTCTTGGACACGCCCGGGTTGGTGGGCGAGCCGGGGTTGCCGCCGCCGTCCGGCCCCTCACCGGGGAACAGGACGGGGAAGTTCACGACAGCCGCGGTCTCGGGCGCCTTGCGCGGCACCTTGATGACGGAGATGCCGTCGTGCGGGGGCTGGCAGTCGGGGTAGGCGGCGTTGGGCGAGTACGACTGGACGTAGACGTAGACGTTCCTGCGCTCGGGCACCAGGGTGTGGGTGTGCGAGCCGCAGGCGGTCTCGACGGCGGCGACGTACTTCGGGTTCGTCTTGTCGCTGATGTCGAAGACCTTCATGCCCTCCCAGGAGGACTTCTCGGTCGCGGGCTGCGTGGTGCTGTTGCAACTGCTGTCGCTGCGCGAGGAGTCGGTGGAGAGGAAGAGCAGATCGCCGGAGACGGAGATGTCGTTCTGCGAGCCCGGGCAGAGCACCTGCGCGACGGTCCTCGGCGCCCCGGGGCCGGAGATGTCGAAGATGCGGAAGCCGTCGTAGTTGCCGGCGAAGGCGTACCGGCCCTGGAAGGCCAGGTCCGAGTTGGTGCCCGGCAGGGCGTCCTTGGGGATGTTGGTGACGTGCTCGATGTTGTCGGAGTGGACGATCTCGTCCACTCCGGGTATCTCGCCGTCGGCGATCGCCTCGGCCGCCCGGGTCCGCGCCTCCTGCGACACCTGGTGTTCCGCGGCCGTGCCGTCCCCGGGGTCGGGGGTGGCGGCCGCCGGGACGGCCGTCAGGAGCGCCGCGAGGAGTCCGGCGCAGGACGCGACGACACCCAGTCGTCTGTGCCGCGTTCGGGGGTGGTTCAACAGGATCACTGCATCCTCCCTTGTCGCCGTTCACAGAGGAACGGTTCACGGTCCTCCGAAGTATCGTCTTCACCATGCACAGATCAAGGGCGCGAAACGTATTCGTCATGAATCTCGCCAGCGATCAGTGCGAAGATCCATGAGTGTCGGTCAGGTTCATCAACTCCCCCTCACCAGGAGGCCGTTGTGTTCAGAAGCCGGGCGCCCCTCGCTACCGCGGCCGCGCTGCTCGTGCTCGCTCTCGCCGGCTGTGACGCGGACACCGACGACAGGTCCGCCGACAGCGGACCTTCGGTGATCGTCCCCGGTGCGCCGGGCGAGGAGAACCGCACGCTCTCCGCCGCCGAGGCGGCCGCGCAGCGCGCCGAGGACGACACCCCCAACGCGGCCGACGTGTCGTACGCCCGGATGATGATCCAGCACCACACCCAGGCCCTGGAGATGACCGGGCTCGTCCCGGACCGCGCCCGGTCGGGGAGCCTCAAACGCCTCGCCCTGCGCATCTCCGCGGCCCAGGGCCCCGAGATCGAGGCCATGCGAGGCTGGCTGAAAACGCACGGCAAGAAGGAGACCGGGGAGATCGGGGGCCACCACCACACCGGGATGCCCGGGATGGCGACCGAGGCCCGGTTGAAGGAGTTGCGCGCGGCCCGCGGCGCGGACTTCGACTCCCTCTTCCTCACCCTCATGATCACTCACCACGAGGGGGCCGTCACCATGGCCACCGACGTCAAGGCACAGGGCAACAACCTGCTGATCGAGGAGATGGCCGACGACGTGGTGGCCCAGCAGACCAGTGAGATCGCCCGTATGCGCGGGATGCGTTAGGGCCCTGGGGACGGCCGCGACAGGCCCGTCTCCGCGGAGAACGCCCGCGTCGACCGGCGCGCGGCGTTCCTCAGGGTGCTTTCCGGGGCGCTTTCACCGGTCGGCGGCCGCCTCCCCGGTGGCGCTCCCCGTGCGGACCGGAAGGGCGATCAGACCACGGGACCGCATCGACGGACGCCATCGCAGTTCGTCAGGAGACACGTCCAGGGCCATGTCCGGGAAGCGGCCGAGCAGCGAGGACAGCGCGATCTCGGTTTCCAGGCGGGCCAGAGGGGCGCCGAGGCAGTAGTGGATGCCGTGGCCCAGGGCGAGGTGACCGGTGGCGTCCCGGTGGATGTCGAAGCGGTCCGGGTCGGTGAAGCGGCGCGGGTCCCGGTGGGCGGCGGCGAGGGACAGCAGAACGGTCTCGCCCGCCGGGACGGTCACCCCGCCGATGGAGACGTCCTCGGTCGGGAACCGGCGGATGGCCAGGGGCATCGGGCCGTCGTAACGGGCCAACTCCCCCACCACGGCGCTCACTCGTGTCGGATCGGCCCTCAACTCGGCCAGCTGCTCCGGGTGGCGAAGCAGAGTCAGGATCGCGTTCCCGATGAGATGAACGGTGTTCTCGTACCCGGCGAACAGGATGAGGAAGGCCAAGGACGTCAACTCGTCCTCGTTCAACCGGTCTTCCTCGTCACGTACGGCGATCAGCGCGGAGAGGAGATCATCGGCCGGGGCGGTTCGCTTGCCGGCTATGAGACCGGTGAGGAACGACAGCATGGTGCCGACGGCTTCCTTGGCGAGGGACGGCCGCGCCGGATCGGGAGCCACGAGGACGTCGGTCCACGACCGGAAGTCGAGCCGGTCGGCCGGAGCCACACCGAGCAGGTCGCAGATCACGGTGATCGGCAGCGGCGCGGCGTACGAGACGATCAGGTCCGCTCGCCCGTCCTCGGCGATGCGGTCGAGAAGCAGGTCGGCGGTGCGCTGGATCGGCTCGCGCAGCTGCTCGATCCGGCGCGGGGTGAAGGCCCGGGACACCAGCCGCCTGATGCGGGTGTGGTCCGGGGGGTCCATGTTGAGCAGGTTGGCGTCCAGTGCCGGCGGTAAGGCCATGCCCCGGTAGCCGCCGGGCGTCGCGTTGCGCTTGTCCAGGGAGAGCCGCGGGTCGGCGAGAGCCGCACGTACGTCGTCGTAGCCGGTCACCAGCCAGGCAGGCAGCCCGTCCGTCCCGGTGATCCGGTGCACGGGCCCCTCCCGGCGGAACCGCGCATAGACGGCGTAGGGGTCGTCGGCGAGTGCCGCGATGTCGACTGGCCCCTGCTGAGCGGAGGTTGTATCGGTCATGCCCTGACCCTACGCGCGAATGATCCACGCCGAGCGGGACCCACGCGCAGACGGAATTCCGGTGTCCGACTTCGACGGCCCGCCCTGTCACCCGGCGGCACCGGGCCGCACGGGCAAAAGCCCCTGGGGAGACCGGGGTTCGGACGGGTGTGAGTCAGGCGACCGGTGACGCGCACGCCAGGAACGGCCCGGCCGCCTTGCTCCAGGACTCGCCCCGCGCGAGTGCGGCCGCCCCCTCCGTACGCAGCGACTCGACGACGGGCGCGAGGAAATCCGTACGCCAGTGCCGTACGGCCTGCTCCCGCATCCCGCTCGCGTCGACGACCGCACCCACCTCCGCTTCGAGCACGGCCACGCCCTCTGCGATGTCTTCCCCGGTCCACTCGTCCATGCGGTCGGCCACCAGGGCCCATGTCAGCTTGATCATGCGCCGGATCGTAGGGGCAACGGCGGCGAAGGCGGAAAGCGCGATGCCCGGTCCGGTGCCCGGCGGCTTCGTGGGTTCGCCGGCCGACGGCAAAAAATGCGTGCCGTCCGCCCGCGATGTCTCATGAAAGGAGAGTCGGCGTCCCGCCCCGGCCTGCCGGAGTCCGCCGGCGACCACAGCGGTGTCGGGCGCATCGGAGACAAGCAGACCATGCCTCAGGAAGAGACCCGGGAGTTCACAGCGGTATCGCTGGAACGGGAGCCGTGGCGGATCGTTCTCGGTCCCGATGGGCGCAGGGCCTACGTGGCGACGTCGAACACCGGAAGCGAAGGGGGCGGCGAGGGCCGGGTGTCGGTGATCGACACGACGACCGAAGCGGTCGTCGCCGACATCGACCTCGATGCCCTCTTCCTCGGAATTCTCGGCGGCGACCTGGCCGTGACCCCGGACGACCGTCACCTCTATGTGACCGGCGCGCGCGAGGTGACGGTACTCGACCTCGCCACGGACCGGGTGGCCGGGACGATCCCCCTCCCCGAGGGCCTCACGCTCGCCACCGGAGTGGCGATCGCCCCCGACGGGAGCCGGGCCTTCGTGCTGGCACAGGGAGGTGGCGAGGCAGGCGGTATGTGCGTGGTCGACACGGCGTCCCGGTCGGTCATCGACCGGATCGGGTTGTCGTTCGAACCCTTCGGAATAGAACTCGGCCCGGACGGGAAACGGGCCTACGTGAGTCATTCCGGTGATTCCGGAATGCTGATCGACCTCGCCACCCGGAAGGCCGAGGTCCTCCCGTTTCCCTTCGAGGGGGGATTCAGGATGGCGATCACCCCGGACGGCGAACGCGCTTACGTCGGCAGGGACCACAACGACGACCTGTGGGTGACGGAGCTGACCGCCCACAGCGTGACGGCCGTCGTCCCCACGATGCGCAACATCGGCGACGTGGCCATCACCCCGGACGGGGGTCTGGTCTATGTGGCACAGGGAGGGGGCCACGGGGACGAGCCGAACGTGATGGTGGTCGACACCACCACACAGGAACTCACGTGCTGTCCCGTCTCGTGGTTCGACGCCCAGCCCCGGGGCATGGCGATCGCCCCGGACGGGAGACACGCCTACGTCACCGACTCGCGCCACCGCAAGGTTTTCGTCGTCCCGGTCCCCGAGGCCCCGCCGGTGCCGGGTTGACGCCCGAGAAAGAGGTGCTGCTCGCTGTGCGGCACCTCGTCGCACCCGACGGATCCGCGCTGTCCGCCGGCCTCGATCGCCGGCGGACAGCGGCGGCAGGGGCAGCCGGGACCGTCAGGCGAGGGCGTCGAGCAGCTCACGCTCGCGCCGGGCGCTGAGGCCGGAGCGCCTCACCCGGTCGAGGCCCTGCTCGCGCTCCCAGCGCAGCGTGTCGGCCAGCAGGTCCGACCGGGACCGGTGGCGCAGCCCCGCGGCGCTCGCCGCGGATCCGTTCCGGGCCGAGAAGCCTTCCCAGCCCGGCTCGACCAGCCACATCGGCAGGGACTCGGGGCCCATGAACTCGGCCACGCCGTTCGCCGACAGCCACGCCGAGTCGGCGGTGACCACCGCGGCGGTGTGCCCGCCGACGGTACGGGACAGCTCGATCCACTCGTGGAACGGAACGACCGGGCCGACGGCGTCGTAGGTTCCGGTGGTCCCCGCCTCCGCGGCGTCGAGCAGCCAGGCGGTGAGGTCCCGCACGTCGACCACCTGGGTCGGCGTGTCCGGTGTGTCGGGAACCAGCATCGGCCCCTGCCGGTCGCGTGCGGCACGGGTCACCCAGTAGCCGGAGCGTCCGCTGTGATCGCCCGGGCCGCCGATGAGACCGGCGCGGGCGACGAGGAGCCGGTCGCCCACGACGGCCGCCGACGCCTGCTCACAGGCGACCTTGGCCTCGCCGTACGACGCGCGGTCGGCCTCGTTCCGGTCCGTCGGAGCGAGGAGGGCCGCGGACTCGTCCGCGTCCGGTGAGGAATGGTGGGCGTAGGCACTGACGGAGGAGACGTAGGCCCAGTGCCCGGCCCTGTCGCCCAGTGCCGCGACCGCTTCACGGACGAAGGCGGGCTGCCAGGACACCTCGACGACCGCGTCCCAGTCGCGGTCGAGCAGGCGTTCGTACGCCGAGGGGTCGCGCCGGTCGGTCGCCACCAGTCTCGCCCCGTCCGCGACTCCCCCGCTCTCACCGCGAGCCAGGCACGTCACCCGATGGCCGCGTTCGATCGCCAGCCGGGACAACTCCCGGCCCACCCAGGCCGTACCGCCCAGAACCAAGATCTCCATCCCGCCACCCAAACACCCCGGAGGCCTAACGCCCAGACCGTTCTGCCGACAGCAGATCCGGCCCACGGAAACGCCTCCGCCGTCCGCGCGGGACCACCGTTCCCGTGGACGGACCGGCTCCCGGAGGAGCCCCCGGCCGACGCCCGCCAGTCACCCACTGTGACGAACCGGAGTCGCATATGACATCAAGATAATCCAACATGGGCGTCAGGTCCTGAGACATCCATCGGCCTTCCCCCATCTTCCGACCGGCCGTCACGTCAGGCACACCGCCGACGACACCAGGACCGCCACCCGACTCCTCCGGCACCGGCCGGCCCACGGACCAGGCCAGCGAGACACCGGATCCCGGACTCCACGAAAGGCGCCGACATGCCCGTCAAGCTCGACAATCGCGAACCACTGTCATGGGTGAACGCCACCGGCGACGACGACACCATGCTGCAGAACCTCCAGGCGAACATCCTGAAGGGCCACGTCCGCGACCATCTGCACATCCTGCTGCTCCAGTTCGGCGCGGGCGAGCAGGGCGCCACGGAGGCCCGGGATTTCCTGACCCGACTGGCCCCGCTGGTGAAGTCGGCCAAGACGCAGCTCAAGGAGCTGGAAGAGCACAGGCTCAACGGCACCCCGGGCACGCCGTACGTCGGCGTGGGGCTGACCAGGCTCGGCTACGAGCGGCTGGGCCTGCCGTCGGACCGGACCCCTTCCGACGACGCCTTCCTGCGGGGGATGCGCGACCCCGGCACCCGGGACAAGCTGGGAGACCCGGAGACCGCGCAGTGGGAGGACGGGTTCCAGAAGGAGATCCACGCCGTCGTTCTGGTCGGTGACGAGAAGTCCGCCGACGCCGACGCCAGGCTCCAGGAGGTCGAGGCCCTGCTGCCCGGCTCCGTCCAGGTGGTCGGCAGGGAGCGGGGCCGCGCGCTGCACGACGCGGCGGGCCGCGGCATCGAGCACTTCGGCTACGTCGACGGCCGCAGCCAGCCGCTGTTCCTCACCGAGGACCTGGACCAGGAACGGCGGCAGCAGGACGGCACCTCGGTATGGGATCCGTTCCAGCCGCTGGAGCGCGTCCTGGTCACCGACCCGGCCGCGCCCAACCCCGGGACGGACTTCGGCAGCTACTTCGTGCTGCGCAAGCTGGAGCAGAACGTGCGGGCGTTCAGGGAGGCCGAGGAAGAACTCGCCGACGCCCTGAAGCTCGTCAACAGCGACCGCGAGCGGGCCGGCGCGATGATCGTCGGCCGCTTCAAGGACGGCACCCCGCTCACGCTGCAGAGCCGGCCCGGAGCGCACAGCCCGGTGATGAACGACTTCACCTACGCGAGCGACGGGGCCGCCGACAAGTGTCCGTTCCAGGCGCACATCCGCAAGACCAACCCGCGCGGGTCCGGGGGCTTCGGGTCCCCGGACGGCGAGCGACGCCACCTGATGGCCCGGCGCGGACAGACGTACGGGGAACGGGTGGACGGCGATCTGCCCGAGGGCGATGTCGGCCTGCTGTTCATGGCGTTCAACTCCGACCTGGGAAACCAGTTCGAGTTCACGCAGCAGACCTGGGCGAACAACGACGCCTTCCCCAAGTCCGGCGAGGAGCCGGCGCCCGGTCTCGACCAGGTCATCGGACAGGGCGAACGGCCGCCGGCCACCTGGCCGCGGGTCTGGGGCGAACCGGAGGGCCAGGAGGCCCCCGCCGCGCGGCAGGCGGTGACCATGAAGGGCGGCGAGTACTTCTTCATGCCGTCGCTCCCCTTCCTGCGCGGGGCGTGATCGGCGCCCGCCCGTCCACGGTGGGGCTCCGGCCACGATCCCGGCCGGAGCCCCCCGGAACGTCCGGCCGTCCGTGAGGCCGCGGGGCCTGCGGAAAAAGAGGGCGGAGACGGTACGCCGTGCGCGCGACCAGGCGATCCCGGGCGCGCCCACGGCGGCACAGGGCATTCGGTTCGATACGGCGCGGGTCGTCCTGTTCGCACCCTTCGCGGCCTGCGGGTCCCGTGCCCCGCCGGGAGGTGCCGACATGCCCCCGCCGTTCTCCGCCCCCGGGTCCGCCCCGGCCGTGGGCCATCAAGAGCCCCACCAGTAACGGGAGTTCGGGCCCCGGGACTCGGACCCCCTCTTCCTTGAGGACGTCACCGCGGCCGAGGACGATTCGCGGGCCCTACGCCTTCGACATCCCCGGCACCCCGTCATCCGCCCCGCCGCACCGGGCCGGCGTTTCCGCACGGGCCGGTGGCACCTACCTCGTCCCGCCGGTGCGGGACGGCGCTCCCCGTCCGGGAGCCGAGGTCTTCGGGTGAACACACCCTCTCCCCCCGATGGAAACGGAGACGCACGGTGATCGAAGAGATCTGGCTGTACCCGCCCCTGGCCTTCGCCCGGATGGGCCCGTCCCCCGAACCCTGCGAGAACTACCGCTACGCCGAGAGCGACCTCTCTCCTCGAGGCACCGGCAAGACGGTCGTCCTACCCGAACCCTCGCTCCACGTCGCCGCCGACGGCACTTTGACCGAACGGCAGCCACAGGGGAACAGGGTCCGGTTCAAGGACTCCGCCGGCTTCCGGCCCATCTGCCCCTTCTTCGAGGTCCACGGCACCTGGACCGTCGACGGACGGCGTGAGTCCGGGGCGATCACCACCGAGGTGCTGGACACGTTCGGCCTGGCACCCGGCAACGTGAGGTGGACCGTGGAGGTCGCCAACCTCAAGGCCCACCACTGCACCCGCGCACTTGGCGACCGCATCGACGCCAGGGTCGAGGTCCCGGGCGACGAGCACACCCGGCACCCCCTGCAAGGGAGCTCTCCCCAGGGAGCCTCCCGGCGCCTGGTACCGCAGGGGCGGCACGTGCCACTGGGCTCGGTGCAGATCCCCCGGCCCAGTGCGTCCTTCCCCGAGCTGCGCCTTCGCTTCACCCCCGCCGCGGGCCTGGTCTACGGGCCCAAGAACCTCCTGCAGCGCACCTCCAGGTATCCCTTGCCGACCGAACGGCTGTTCCTCTCATCGGACGCCTCCTGGTGTTCGTTCACCATCAAGAACGATCCGCGGACCGTGCCCGAGGGGCTCTTCGCCGGGGCGAACCAGCAGCTGGACACAGGGAACAACGGGACCTCGTTCGGTCTCGTGGACGACTCCTGCGACGGCCTGGTCAAGGTCGAGGTCGGCGGGCTGACCGCCCACGCGCGGGTCGTGGTCACCCCACCCGATTTCGCGCCCGACCGCAGACCCTTCACCTCGCTGGCCGACGGTCTCATGGACCGGGTGCGGCGGGCGGAGGTCCGGGACCCCGCGTACATCTCCGAGAAACCGCAGCTGACGGCTCTGGAGGTAAGAGACCTGTTCGAGCGGATCCTGGAAGCCATGGACGCCGTCAACGTGGACGCCCAGAACGACCGCGCGGGCGGCGACAACACCGCCTTCGGCCTCTCCCTGGCGGCGGGCCGTGCCCGGATGTTCCCGGTGCCGGAAAAACTCAGAGGCATCCAGCTCCCGCTGACCGAACGCGGACGGCGCAAGCACCGCCGTTTCGTGGCGCTGGAGGTCCTTGAGGACATGGTCCGTGAACAGCCGGACCTCATCCAGCGGTTCATCAGGAACCCATACGCGGATCCAGAGCCGTTCGACCGACGCATGCCGGTCGCCGTGCGGGGATCCGACGGCTTCCCCATGCACCTGACCCGCCGCCAGTACGACCTGCTGGTGGCCTGGGCCGACTCGGTGCGGGCCACGGCCGAGGAGGGGACATGAGCGTGTTGCTCCAGATCGGCCGCCGCCCGCCGGAACCGGACCCGCCGACGGACGTCGAAGCCGGACCGCTCGGGCTCGGAGCCGAGGCCAAGGTGTTCCGCAGCGCTCACGGCGCCCACTTGTTCATCGCCGACGGCAGCCGGATCTACGACCTCCCGGACGACACCACCGCCGCCCGTCTGGAGGCATGGACGGCGACCGCCCGGGACCCGGCGCAGGACGCCGCCCTGGCCGCGGAACTCGGCCTGCCGATGTGGGGCGGAGAGGGCCTACCCGGCCCCCGGATCGACGGCACCCCGGCCGAGGTGCCGCCGCTCGCCTCCCTGTCGCTCAATGTCATGCAGGCCTGCAACCTCAGCTGCGGCCACTGCTACGCCGACGAGGGCCGGTTCGGCGGATCCGCCCGCGCCATGTCCCGCGAGACCGCCTTCGCCGCCGTGGACCGGCTCCTCTCGGAGGCCGCGCCCGGAGCCGGTGTCGTCGTCGGGTTCATGGGCGGTGAGCCGCTCCTCGCCCGCGACCTGGTGCACGAGGTGACCCGGTACGCGACCCGGGCCGGAACCGCCGCCGGGCACGCCGTCCGGTTCGCGCTGACGACCAACCTCACCACGGTCCGGCCCGAGGACGCCGAGTTGTTCGCGACCCACCCGTTCACCGTGGCCGTCAGCCTGGACGGCGACCGGGCGGGGCACGACGCGCTGCGCCGGTCGCCCGGCGGAGGCAGCGCGTACGACCGGCTGCGGGCCGGTCTCGAGGTACTGCGTCGACACGGACGGCCGCGCCACCTCTCGGCCCGAGTCAGCGTCACCCCGTACACAGGGCGGCTCCTGGACATCCTGGAGCACGGCATCGGCCTGGGCTTCGACGAGGTCGGCTTCGCGGCCGTGGTCAGCGCGCCGACCCCTGCGTACGAGATCGACACGGCGGCCTTCACCGGCTTCCTGGAGCAGATGATCGCCTGTGGGGAAGCGGCACTGAGCGAGCTGTCGGCCGGACGCCCCTACCCGTTCGGCAACTTCCAGACCGCGATGTACGAGCTGCACGCGGGCGGGCACCGACCCTACCCCTGCGGCGCGGGCGCCGGGTATCTCAGCGCCTCCGCCGAGGGCGGCCTGTACGCCTGCCATCGGCTCGTGGACGACCCCGCCTTCCGCATGGGTTCGGTGGCCGAAGGCCCCGACCAGGGCGCGAGGGCCGGCCATCTGGCAGCCCGCCATGTGGACCGGGCCGAGCCCTGCCAGTCCTGCTGGGCCCGCTACCTGTGCGGCGGCGGCTGCTACCACGAGGTCAGCCGACGCGGCAGGCCAGGCTGCGACTACATCCGCGGCTGGCTGGCCTTCTGCCTGCGTGCCTACATCGAACTCGGCCAGGCGGCACCGGAGTTCTTCCGGCAGGCGGCGGTGTCCGACCTGCCGGCCGATCCCGCGGCCCTCGCCCGCTGACCAGCCGCCCCGCCCCTCCCCGGCCGAAGGAGCCGACCATGAACGACCCGACCCCCGGCAACGCCGATCTTCCCGTACCCCACGGGAAGATCTTCCCCCGCAACCTCACCGCGCGCGCCGACCACATGGTCCGCGGCAACCCGGCCGGCTCCCGCCCTGAAAGCGGGGTCGACAACTGCTTCCCCGGCCTGGAGTTCGACCAGCGCAATCTGGACAAGTGCTTCTTCCCCGGCCTGACCGTCGACTTCCACCACCCCTCGGGCTCACGGGTGATCGCCGTCACCGAGGGTGCCGATACCGTTCAGGGCCTCACCGACGACGACGTCAGGGGAACGGCGCAAGCGCCGTTCCGGCTCCACGTCTGGGCGGTGTGCGGGCGGACCGAGGTCGACCAATCGGAGGCCCAGGCCCCGGTGTTCGCCGCCACCGACAGCATCGGCATGGAGCTGTGGCGCTTCGTCCACGATCTGCTGCCCGGCCGGATCGCCATCCGCCTCGGGCCCACGCCGGGAAGCGAGTCGCACGGCGAGACCGGGGTGCCCGGCGGAAGCCTCAACACCTTGCGGAGAACGAACCAGAGCAGCGTGCAGCGCAACGCGAGCGGGGCGGTGACCAGTGCCGTGCTGGTCGCCGACCGGGCCGACTACCTCACCACCGAGGGTGTCATCGACCCCGAGGCGTACCTCCCGGGCGATCTCACCCGGAGCCTGTGCGCGCCCTGGCAGTACGACTTCCGCGAATGCGGCTGCTTCTACTGGGCCGCCTCCAAACCCGACATCTCCGCCAGCCCGGACGGGCGGTTCCACCCCCTCAACTTCCAGCGCGCGAACCGCACCGCCTTCCCACCCCCGCTGGACCTGCCCACTATCGGCGCGCGCGGTTCTCTGGAGCTCAACCACCCGCAACTGATCACGAACTGGAACGTTCTGCCTGTCGTGCTCAACGGCCGTGAGGACGACAGTCTGGGAATCCCCGCCCCGCTCGGGCTGAATCCGATGAGTCGCGCCGACGTGATCAGGGAGCTGGAGCGACTGGCCGTGGTCGAGCACGCACTGTGCCTGGAGTACCTCTACGCGCACTACTCCCTGGCCGCCCCGCTCGCCCTCCCCGCGACCACGGAGCCGGATGCGTCCGTCCGCGACTTCTTCGCAGCGGCCAATGAGGTGTTCGCCGTCGCGGTGGACGAGATGCGCCACCTCCGGTGGGTCAACGAGATCCTCGGAGTCCTGGGGCGGCCGACCGTCCTCACCCCACCCACGGAGGATTTCGTCATCCAGGAGGCGAGCGGTACGAAGTTCCGGTTGGAGCGGCTCACCGAGGAACAGCTGGACTGGTTCATCAAAGTGGAGGAGACCAGCGCCGATCTCAATCCACAGGGCATCGACGGAATGTACATCCGGCTGCACCAGACCATCATGGACAAGCAGGAGGAATACCCCCAGGCCGACCGGCTGTCGCACCTCATCAAACTGATCATCGACGAGGGCGTCGACCACTTCGGGCGGTTCCAGAAGGTCAAGGCACACCTCGCCCCGTTCAGCGAGAACGAATACCTGCGGACGCTGGCGAAGAACCCGGACACTCCGCTGGACCAGAAGCTGCTCGAACTAGGAGACCTCAACTACGCCATGCTCCTGGGCACACTGAAGGACAGCCTGCAGCACGGCGACCTCGCAGGCGGGGTGATGATCAGACAGGCCCGTCAGGCGATGACCAACTTCCACGAGGTCAACCACCTGCTCGCCTCGCGCGGGGTGGCCCCCCGGTTCCAGGCATCCGGTCCGTTGGGCAACGGTCAGGCCACGCTCGCCGCCGCCCGGGCCGCCATGACGCTGCAACAGAGCATCGCCTCGCTGGACGGACTCGCCCTGGGAGCCATGATGGCCCGCCACCGGACCGACACACAGGCGCTGATCGACGCCCTCAGCACGTGACGACCGGCCTCACCAGCGGCAGCCGCAGCACCGTCGCGATCGCCGGATCCGGACTGGCCGAACTCACCTGCGCCTGGCTGCTCGCCTCGCGAGGCCACCGGGTCCGGATCCGGCCCCGCCCCTCGTACGGTGCCCGCCCGCTGCTCCTGGGCGAGGAGACCCTCGCCCTGCTGCACGCCCTTTGGGGCGCCGGACCGCCGGCCGACAGCCACCGGCTGACCCACCGCCACGTCTGCTGGGCCCCGGGACCTCCCGATCCGCCCCTCTCGCAGCCGGCGACGGTCGTGGACGGCGCCCTGCTGTGCTGCCGGCTCCTCGACCGGCTTGCCGCCCATCACCCCGAGACCGTCCGCACCGGACCCGACTCCTCCGGTGCGCCGCACTGGACCGTCACCGCCGACCCGCCGGCAGGGCACCCCGGCGAGCACCGGACCGCCGGCCGCCGACATCTCCTGGCCGGCGAGGCCCCGCTCGCCGCCGGGCAGAACGACACCACGGCCCGCCTCGACCGCACCGATCTGGGCTGGCTCCACCTCACCCCGCTCGGCAACGGCCGGGCCTTGCTCCAGGCCATGGTTCCGGGACCCGTCGGACGCCCCGCCGACCTGCTGGGCCGGCTCCTTGCCGCGTCCGCGCTGGCCCACTGCCTGCGGCGCCCCCCGGACACCGTGCTGGCACTGCCCGCCGCCCCCCGGCTTCACCCCGTCCCGGCCACCGCCCCGACCGCCGGCACCCCGGGCGTGCTTCTCGTCGGCGCGGGCGCCATCCGGTACGACCCGCTGAGCGGCACGGGCACCGCGCAGGCCCTGCGTACCGCCGTCCTGGCCGCCGCCGTGATCGACTCCGCCGCGGCCGGCACCCCGGCGGACCGGCTGTGCGCCCACTACGCGGCCCGCCTGCGCACCGCGTTCCGCGACCATCTGGCAACCTGCGCCCGGCTCTACCCCCAGGCGTTCCCCGCCGCCACCGCCTGGCAGCACGAGCTCGACGCCTGCCGGCCGGGGTGACGGCCGGTTGTCCGCCCCTCGAACCGTGGACGATCCGCACGAACCGCACACCGGGCGCCGCCCAGTGCCCTTGGCGAGGGCATTTCGAGTTCGGGCAGGGAGAAGAAACCGGAGATCGCCTCCACGATCCGCTCCTCGACGTCACCTCTGCCGAGATCCGCCCCGGGCCCCATCAGGTTCGCCGCCGTGAGGGCGGGCAGCAGCAGGTCGGGCTCCTCGCCCGTCCGGTAGTGCGGAGTCTCGAAGCCGAAGGCGGTGATCGGTTGTCCGTCGCGGAGGTGCCGGAACGAGGGGCCGTGGGCTTCGACGAGGCATGATTCGGTCACGAACACGACGAGTTCGCAGCCGACGGCCGGGCACGACCGCCCGCAGAGGTCTCCCGGAAGAAGAGGACGTCGACTTCCTCATGGTGCGGAAGGGGGCCGCGTATCCGGTGCCTCACACCGGGCACCGTAGAGGAACCCGCTGACAGGCCGGCCTCAGCCGCGGAGTGGTCCGGGTACCGGAAAGCCGTCGGCGACGAGGCGTTCCCGGGGCGGATGGGCGTCGTCGGGCTGCTCGCGGACGTGCGCGTCCACCGGGGGATCCGCGCGGCCGCCGTCCGCGCCCAGGCGCGCGAGCAGGCGCAGTCCGTCCTCGGCGGGGCTGCCGGGGGCGGCGGACAGCACCAGCAGCTCCATGCCCGACTCGTCCGGCAGCGCGAAGTTCTCCTGGTGCAGGTCCAGCAGGCCGACCAGCGGGTGACGGTACGCCTTGCGTCCGTGTGTGCGGGCGCGCACGTCCGCGCGGGCCCACAGGCGGCGGAAGCGCTCGCTGCCCATCGCCAGTTCACCGACGAGAGAGGCCAGACGGGGATCCTCGGGGTATTTTCCGGCGGCCAGGCGCAGGTGCCCGACCACGTCGAGGGTGCAGTTCTCCCAGTCCGCGTAAAGGCCGCGCTCGGCCTCCTCGAGGAAGATGTGCCGGGCGGTGTTCAGGCCCGGCATCGGCCGACCGAAGAGGAGCCCGGCAAGGCGGTTCCCGGCGAGCACGTCCAGGCGGTGGTTCATGATCAGCGCGGGTACGTCGGCGACCAGGTCGAGGACGCGCAGCAGTTCCGGCCTGACCCTCCCCCGGCCTCCGGCCTGGGGGACCCCCTTGCCCGGCGCCTTCACGCGGCGGCGCTGCCGGGCGAGCCGGTCGAGGTGCCCGCGTTCGGTCTCGTCGAGGCCGAGGACGCGGGCGAGCGCGTCGAGGACCTGCTCGGAGGGCTGCGTCGCGCGCCCCTGCTCCAGGCGTACGTAGTAGTCGACGCTGACTCCGGACAGGTGCGCGACCTCTTCGCGGCGCAGCCCCGCGACCCGGCGGCGGCTGTCGGCGGGAATGCCGACGGCCGCCGGGTCGACCCGGGAGCGCCGGATCCTCAGGAAGCCCGCGAGATCGTCCACGCCCCCAGTATGGCCTCGGAGTTGCCCGTGAAGGTGGTCCTGCCGGTACCAGGAAGTCCCGTCCGACGGAAGGGGCGTCCCTGAACGCCGGACGTCGCGGCGCCCAGGATCGAAGGCATCCGATCCGAAGGAGTTCCCGTGAAGACGCTGATCGTCCACGCCCACCCGGAGCCGAAGTCGCTCAACGGCTCGCTGAAGGACCTCGCGGTGTCCACGTTGGAAAGCGCCGGGCACGAGGTGCGGGTGAGCGATCTGTACGCGATGGACTGGAAGGCGGTCGCGGACGCCGCGGACTACGGCTCCCACGCCTCGAGTCCCCTGAAGGTCGCCCTGGATTCGGGCCGGGCCTTCGACGCCGGGACGCTCACCCCGGACGTCCGCGCCGAACAGGAGAAGCTGTTGTGGGCCGACACGATCATCTTCCAGTTCCCGCTGTGGTGGTACACCATGCCCGCGATCCTCAAGGGCTGGGTGGACCGGGTGTTCACCTACCACTTCGCCTACGGCGTCGGCGAACACAGCGACACGAAGTACGGTGAGCGCTTCGGCGAAGGAACCCTCGCGGGCAGGAGGGCCCTGCTGTCGGTGACGGCCGGAGGCCCGGAGTCGCATTACGCCGCTCGCGGGATCAACGGCCCCATCGACGACCTGCTGTTCCCGATCCAGCACGGGATCCTCTACTACCCGGGCATCGAGGTGCTGCCGCCGTTCGTCCTGTACGGCACCGACCGGATGACCGCCGAGGACTACCAGGACGTCGCCAAGGCCTGGGAGCAGCGCCTGATCACCCTGGAGTCGACCGAGCCGATCACGTTCCGGCGGCAGAACGCCGGCGACTACGAGATCCCCTCGCTGCATCTGAAGGAGGGACTGGAGCCCGCGGGCCGCACGGGTTTCGGGCTGCACGTACGCGGCTGACCGACGGCGACGGCCAGGGCGATCAACCGGTCCGCACCTCGGTGTTCTGGCAGGCGTGCAGCAGCCACCTTCCGTCGTCCTGCCTGGTCATGACGTAAAGGGGCGCGCCTTCCGTGTCGCCTTCGGGCGAGTGGTGGATCTGGCGCACCTTGACGGCCACGACGTCGGGCCGCAGGAACTGTGCGTGCACCGCCTCGTAGGTGACTTCGCCGTCCCGGTCTGCGGAGGGCAGTACGGTGCGGGTGAACTCGGCGATCGCGTCGAACCCGATGAGGACCTTGCCGTGTCCGGTCGTCCAGAGCGCATCGGGACGGAACAGCGCGAGGAATCCTTCCGCGTCCTTGGCACGCTGGGTGCACTCGACGGTGGCCACGACCTCTTCGATGGCCTTGATGTCTGCTTCGAGGGCCTCGATGTCCGCGGTTTCG
The DNA here is from genome assembly GCF_042746485.1 of Streptomyces sp. NPDC058751. Lineage (NCBI taxonomy): Bacteria > Bacillati > Actinomycetota > Actinomycetes > Kitasatosporales > Streptomycetaceae > Streptomyces > Streptomyces sp. NPDC058751. The sequence goes on from NZ_JBHYPZ010000030.1 coordinate 91,403, forward strand.
GTGGTCATGCGGAACACTCTGGGACCTCAGGCCCGCTTGAGGTCGAGGTCCGCAGGTCCCGCCGGTCGGGACCGGCCCGGGCACGCTCGTCGCGTGCCCGGGCCGTGCGGTCCCGTGGCCGTACGCGGATCAACCCCGGGTCAGGCGGACAGTGCCTGGTGGAGGGCGTCGAGGCCGTCGCGGTAGATGCTCGCGAACAGGTCTTCGACCTCGGCGTCGGTGACACCGTCGGGGGTGAAGCGGCCGGACCACTGGACCTCGGCGAGGTCGTCCCGGCCGGCGACCGGGTGGACGCGGAGGGTGGAGACGTAGCCCGTGACCGGGAACGGCGCCTCGAGGATGGCGTAGCTGTAGTGACGTCCGGCCTCGTCGAAGGAGACCAGGCGCTCGATGATGGCGTCGCCGTCCGGGTTGGTCAGACGGCGGACCCGGCCGCCTTCGAGCGCGGTGCTCTCGGGGATGTACGGGAGCCAGTCGGGGAGGGCGTCGAACCCTCCGATGAGGTCCCAGACCCGCTGGGGGGAGGCGGGGACGACGCGGGAGACGGAGGTGGAGGCCATGTTCTTCTCTCCTGGGAAGTGGTGGGGGCAGTGCGGGGGGTCAGGCGTTGTTCGGGAGCGGGGCGGCGGGGCTGACCAGGCCGGCGGCGCGGAGGTCGGTCCAGAACGCGGCCGGGACGGTCTCGTTCAGGGCCGCGGTGTCCTCGGCGATGCGGCTGGGGCGGGTGGCGCCGGGGATGACGGCGGCGGCCGCCGGGTGGGCGAGGGAGAACTGCTGGGCGGCCGCCTTGACGCTCACCCCGTGCTTCTCGGCCAGGGACTTCAGCCTGCCGACCCGCTCGACGATCTCGGCCGGAGCCTGCTGGTACTCGAAGTGGGTGCCGCCGGCGAGGATGCCGGAGCTGTAGGGGCCGCCGACGACCATGTCGACGTCCTGCTCCTGGGCCATGGGCAGGAGGCGCTGGAGGGCGTGGTCGTGGTCGAGGAGGGTGTAGCGGCCGGCGAGGAGGAAGCCGTCGGGGCGGGGCTCGTCGAGGGCGAGGGTCAGTTCGACGGGCTCGGTGCGGTTGACGCCGAGGCCCCAGGCCTTGATGACGCCCTCGTCGCGCAGCCGGGACAGGACGCGGAAGGCGCCGGTGCGGGCTTCCTCGAACTTCTGGAGCCACAGGTCGCCGTGGAAGTCCTGGGCGATGTCGTGGACCCAGACGATGTCGAGGCGGTCGGTGCCCAGGCGCTTCAGGCTGCCCTCGATGGACCGCTCGGTGGCCTCGGCGGTCCACTCGTGGACGATCTTGTTCGGATTGCCGTGCTCGAACAGGCCGCCCTTCTCGCCGAAGTCGGGGACGGCGGTCTCGTGCTCGTCGAGGACCACCCGGCCGACCTTGGTGGACAGGACGTAGGAGTCGCGGGGCTTGGCCGACAGGACCTCGCCGAGGCGGGTCTCGGCGAGGCCGGCGCCGTAGAAGGGGGCGGTGTCGTAGAAGCGGACGCCGTGGTCCCAGGCCGCTTCGACGGTGGCGCGGGCCTCGTCGTCGGGGATCGCGCGGAACATGTTGCCGAGCGGGGCGGTGCCGAAGCCGAGACGGCCGGGAAGGATCTTCTTGAGTGACACGGGAATGCCTTTGCTTGTGCGTGGGGGGTCCGGTACGGAGGGGCGCGAACGACGCTTCAGTTGCGAGCGCGCCTTACATGCGAGAACAATACTTGCATGCGCGGGCTATTGCAAGCGAGTGGTTTCCGGTCGGGACGTCCGCGTCCCCGGCGTGGGGAAATGCGGCAGCACGTCCTCCGCGAGCTCGTGCAGCAGCTCGTCCACGGGCCTGTCGTTGGGCCGCAGGTTGAACGACACATGGGCGACCCCCAGTGCGGACATCCGCTCCAGGTGGTCGACCAGGGCCCGGCTTCCCGTGCTGAGGCCGAGCCGGACGGGGCGCGGCGCGGCACCCGGGTCCTCGTGCAGGTTCAGCACCATCGGTGTGAGGTACGGCTTGCCCTCGTCTCCCGTGAGCCGCCGCCATTCCTGCGTCTTCATCTTCAACGCGCCCAGGTCGCGCGGGTAGTTGAGGGAGGCGTCGGCGTGTTCGGCGATCCACTCGGGGGTCTGCCGCGCACCGCCGGCGACCGCGATCGGGATCCCCGCCGGGTCGACGGTCCTGGGCAGGACCTCCAGCCGCCGGTCCGCGTCGAGCCCGGCCCGGGCGAGTTCCAGCGGTCCGTGGCGCCAGGCGGCGCGCAGTGTCTCCACGCCCTCGCGGAAAGCGGTGCCGCGGGCGGGGAAGTCCCGTCCGAACAGGGGGTACTCCACGGGACGGTCGCCGCTCGCGACCCCGAGCAGCATGCGGCCGCCGGACAGGACGTCCACGGTGGCGGCGGCCTTGGCGACGAGCAGGGGCTCGCGAAGGGGCAGCACCACCGCGCCGGTGCCGAGGACGACGTGGTCGGTGACGGCGGCCAGATGGCCGAGGTGGGTGAAGGTCTCGAAGACCGATCCTGCGTCGCCGAAGTGGGTGGGGTCGTAGAGGGGCACGTCGCGCAGCCACAGGGCGGCGAAGCCGAGCCGGTCGGCGAGCCGGGCAAGCCGGGTGTGCCCGGTCAGGTCGGGAACGCCGAAGGGACGGCCGGCCGCCCGGTCGGCGTCCTGTCGGGACGGGCCCCAGTCGTTGTCGAGGGGCAGTTCGAGACCGAGGGTGAGCCGGCCGCCGGTCTCGGCGGGGGCCAGGCGGGCGAGTGCGGGACGGGGGGACGTCACGGTGGATCCTTCCGGGACGAAGGGGCGTACGGGAACGGGGCCCCGTTCGCGGGCGTCTGCCCGGAACGGAGCCCCGTGGGGAGGAAGGACGTATCGGCTCAGTTGAGCTCGTCGGGGTGCGGACCGGTGCGCAGACCGCGGTCGAGCGCGGCCACGGACCGCATCTCCTCGTCCGTGAGCGCGAAGTCGAAGACGTCGAAGTTCTCGCGGATCCGGGCCGGGGTCACCGACTTGGGGATGACGACGTTGCCCAGCTGCAGGTGCCAGCGCAGCACGACCTGGGCCGGGGACTTGCCGTACCGGGCCGCCAGGTCGCCGACGGACCGGTCGCCGAGGACGGCGCCCTGGGCGAGCGGGCTCCACGCCTCGGTGGCGATCCCGTGCCCGGCGTGGAACGCGCGCAGCTCGGCCTGCTGGAGGCCGGGATGCAGTTCGATCTGGTTGACGGCCGGGATCAGCGTGGAGCCCTCCATCAGCCGCAGCAGGTGGCCGGGCTGGAAGTTGGAGACTCCGGCGGCGCGGACGCGCCCCTCCTCGGCGAGTCGCTCGACGGCGCGCCAGGAGTCCCGGTACAGGTCGCGGGCGGGCGCCGGCCAGTGGATCAGGTAGAGGTCCACGTGGTCGAGGCCGAGCTTGGCCAGGCTCGCGTCGAAGGCGCGGAGGGTGGCGTCGTACCCCTGGTCGGCGTTCCACAGCTTCGTGGTGACGAACAGTTCCTCGCGGGGCAGCCCGGAGGCGGCCAGCGCGCGGCCCACCCCGGCCTCGTTGCCGTAGATCGCTGCGGTGTCGATGCTGCGGTAGCCGGTCTCGAGCGCGGCCGTGACGGCGGCGGTGGTCGCGTCGTCGGGGACCTGGAAGACGCCGAAGCCGAGCTGGGGGATCTCGACCCCGTTGTTCAGGGTCACGGTGGGGACGGTGGAGGGTGCCATGGTGTGCGGATGTTCCTTCACGGGGTGCGCGGGGTGAGGGTGTAGCGGACGGTCTGGGCGCTGATGAGGCCGTCGCGGAAGACGAAGGTGTCGACGCCGTCGGTGACCTGGTGGGTGGCGCCGGTGGCGGACCACTGCAGGAACAGGACGTCCCCGGCGAAGCTCGGGGTCAGCCGCCAGTCGGCGTCGGGGAGGTCGGCCAGCAGCCGCCCGATGCCCTCCTGGACGCCCTCACGGCCGGTCAGGACGCCGTCGGGGGTCACGAAGACCGCGTCCTCCGTGTAGTTGCGGCTGATCAGGTCGAGGTCGCCGGTGCCGAGGCGGGTGCCGTGGTCGGCGAAGACCTCCTGCGGGGTGCGGGTCATCGGGAGAGCTCCTCGAGCGCGGTGGCGGCGAAGGCGTGGTCCTGCTCGGGCGCGCCGCCGCCCACGCCGATGGCGCCGACGAGCCGGCCGTCGCGGTGGACGGGGATGCCGCCCGCGATGAACAGCAGCGGACGGTCGAGCGCGGTCGGCAGGGAGTGGAAGGGCCCGTCGGGCTTGACCAGGTCGACCAGGTCGGCGGTCGGGGCGTTCAGCTGCAGTGCCGTGTACGCCTTGCGGGTGCTGGTCTCGCCGGAGATCAGGACCGCCCGGTCGTCGCGGCGGAAGGCGAGCGGGTGGCCGCCGGCGTCGAGGACGGTGACGCTGACGGCGACCCCGGCCGTCTCGGCGGCGCGGCGGGCGGCGCCGATCAGGGTCTCGGCCTCGGCGGTCGTCAGCGGGATGACGGCGGTCGTGGTGGTGCTCATGGCGCTTCTCCTTGGGGTGATGTGCGGAAGTCGAAGGGAAGAGGGGTCAGTGGTGTACGGGGGTACGGGCGGGGGTGCCGGCGGCGACGGCCGGCTCGGCCGCGGGGGCGCGGCGCTCCAGGGCCGCCGACCAGAGGGCCAGGCCCAGCGCGGCCGCGGCGAGGACGGCGCCGACCCAGTTCGGGGACGTGTAGCCGAAACCCGCGGAGATCACGAGTCCGCCGAGCCAGGCGGCCAGCGCGTTGCCCAGGTTGAAGGCGCCGATGTTGACGGCTGAGGCCAGCGTGGGGGCGGCGTGCGCCTGGTCGAGCACCCGCTTCTGCAGCGGCGGCACGGTGGCGAAGCCGAGCGCTCCGACGAGCAGGATGGCGACCGCGGCGAGGATCTTGTCGTGGGCGAACACCGTGAACAGCGCGAGCACGACCGCGAGCCCGCCGAGCGTGACGTACAGCATGGGCATCAGGGCCCGGTCGGCGAACCGGCCGCCCAGCAGGTTGCCGAGGAACATGCCGATGCCGAAGAGGACCAGGAGCCAGGTGACGGCGCCGTCGGAGTAGCCGGCGACACGGGTCATCATCGGCGCGATGTAGGTGATCGCGGCGAAGACGCCGCCGAAGCCGAGCACGGTCATCGCCATGGCGAGCAGGACCTGCGGGTTGCGGAAGGCGGTGAGTTCCCGGCGCAGGTGGGCGCCCTCGGGGCGCGGCATCGCGGGCACGAGCTTGAGGATGCCGAGCAGTCCGACCACGCCGAGCGCGGCGACGATCGCGAAGGTGGTGCGCCAGCCGACCGCCTGCCCGACGAAGGTGCCCAGCGGCACGCCCACGATGTTCGCGACCGTCAGACCGGTGAACATGGTGGCGATGGCTCCGGCCTTCTTGTCCGGGGCGACGAGGCCGGCGGCGACGACGGACCCGAGGCCGAAGAACGAGCCGTGGGCGAGCGAGGTGATCACGCGGCCGGTCAGCATCATCCCGAAGTTCGGGGCGAGTGCGGACAGGATGTTGCCGAGCACGAACAGGCCCATCAGCAGCATGAGCATCCGCTTGCGGCTCACCTTGTTGCCGAGCACCGTCAGCAGCGGCGCGCCGAGGACGACGCCGAGCGCGTAGCCGGTGACCAGCAGGCCCGCCGTGGGGATGGAGACGCCGTAGGTCGCGGCGATGTCGGGAAGCAGCCCCATGATCACGAATTCGGTGGTGCCGATTCCGAAGGCCCCGATGGCCAGGGCGAGGAGTGCGAGAGGCATGGGCTCGACCTTCTACGATTGCTTGAGTGAGCTCCTTAGAGGCTTCGACAATAGTTGCAGGCGCGCTATAAATGCAAACGCGGCTAACCCTCGCGCGGTATGACTGTGGGCTCGGGGGGAGCACGGGCCCGGTCCCGTACGGAGGCGCCGGCCCGTGGAAAGGGGATCGGTCACCGGCAGGCGGGGACGGGGGCGACAGGAGCGGGATGCTTGTGTCCGCCCGCTACCGGCCCCGGCCGGTATTTTTCCCCGCGCGCCTATCCTGGCTCCTGTCCCCCGGAAGGAGATACGGACCGATGACCGCCACAGACCCCGCCCTCACCGCCCTCGCCAGTGGATGGGGCGCGCTCTCCCTCCTGCACGGCAAGATCGAGACGCGCATCGAGCGCGCCCTCCAGTCCGGGCACGACCTGAGCGTCCGCGAGTACTCGCTCCTCGACGTGCTCAGCCGTCAGCACGACGGCGAGGGCGGACACCTCCAGATGAAGCAGGTCGCCGACGCGGTCGTGCTCAGCCAGAGCGCCACCACCCGGCTGGTCTCCCGCCTGGAGGACCGGGGCCTGCTGTCCCGGTACCTGTGCCCCACCGACCGCCGCGGCATCTACACCGACGTCACCGCGTCCGGCCTGGCACTCCTGGAGGAGGCCCGGCCGACCAACGACGCGGCCCTGCGGGAGGCACTCGACGAGGCGGCGAAGAACCCGGAGCTGGCCTCGCTGGTCGAAGCCGTCGAGGCCGCCGACGACCCGGCGCCGCGCCCGTAGCGAGCCGGCCACGGGCGCGGACCGGCACCGGTCAGCCGCCGAGCCGGTTCAGCATCTGCTGCGTCTCTCTGACGCGTCCGACGCACAGCGTGTGAAAGACGTCCACGGAACGTCCGGCGGCCGACTGGAACAGGTCGACGGCCAGTTTCAGCCAGCTCGACTTGCCTTCCGGTTTCCATGCGAAGGGGTCGGCCGTACGGGCCAGCCGCGCGGCCTGCCTGATGGCTTCGGCGCGCTTGAAGCGGTTCACGGGGTGCTCCATGTCGAACTGCGCCTCCAGCAGGACACGGCACGCGTCGAAGCAGTCGTACGCCCGCCGTGCCGCCTCGGCACCTTCGTGCCGCGCGTCCGGATCGCTCTCGGCACCCCGTGTCTCGGCCTGTCGCAGATAGAGCTGACCGAGTCCGTCGATGAGGCCAACGTCGGTGAAGTCGTCGTAGAGCAGTTGAGCGAGGTTCTGCGGCTCGTCGCCCGGTCCGGTCCCGGTGCCGGCACCCGGTTCGGCCTCCGTGCCCTCGCCCGGCTCGCTCTCCGTGTCCTCGCCCGGTTCCGTGGGCGAGTAGCGCCTGTTGTGCAGGTACCTGCCGATGCTCCTCGTGTAGTCGGTGCCGATGAGCTTGTCGAACGCGGCGTCGATGCGTCGCTGGTCGACCGGCGCTCCGGCCTCCAGCCGGATGCGCTCGCGCAGCACGATCACCTGCTCCGACTGGAAGCGGTGGGTGAGCGGTTCCTCCAGCTGCGCGGCCGCCCGCTCGAGTGCCGCCTCGCGCTCCGACGGATCCGGCGATCCGTAGCGGACGTGGCGGAGCAGGGCCTCCGCCATCTCGATCTGCGCCTGGCGTCGCTCCTGACCGCTCCTCGTGACGCGGATCACCGATTCCAGGGCCTCGGCCGCCTCGGTGTACTCCCACAGGTAGCGGTGGAGCCGCGCCCGGGCCAGCCCGATCGAGGTGCTGGGCGGACACTGCTCCTCCGCCCTGTCGAGGACCCTCCAGGCCGGGCCGTAGTCGACGCTCTGTCCCGCCCTGCCCGAGGAGTGCTGGTGCGCCGCGCGGAGGCGTTGGTACTCGCGTTCCAGGTCGCAGCGCAGCAGAGCCGTGCCGACGGTCGGTCCGTAGCGCGTCTCATGACCCTCCAGAGCGCGGGCCCGCTCCCTGTAGACCTGTTGCAGCGGATCCAGCCGGGCGTCGGAGTTCTGCTCCTTCGCCGCTGCCGCCTGCCTCAGGCTGCGGCCGCGAAGGTGCCACTCCTCCACGATGCACAGCCGGGCCAACTGCGCGTGGAGCTGGGTTCTGGCTTCCTGCGTGTCGAGCCATTCCCGTGTCCTGCGGACCGCTCGGCGCAGTTCCTGCGTCGCGGCCGGGCCTTCCGGGCCGCCCGCCTGTATCCGCCCGTAATGGCTCACGCACTCCAGCCAGACGCGGTGGGCACGGGCGCTCGGGGCACCGCGCACGGCCCGCACGGCGTGCCGCTTGGCCGTTCCGGCCTCCGCCGCCGCCTCGCGGAAGCGCTCGTTCTGCTCCAGCGACCACGCCTTGAAGTCGGCCGTCCGGGCGAGCTCCAGCAGCCCGACGGCGTCACCGGCCTCGGCCTGCTGCACGAGGATCTCCTCGTACGGCAGGAGCAGGGCCATCGCGTCGTTCGCGCCGTCCAGCCGAAGGATCGGATCGGCCTGGCGGCGGTGCACGCTGCGGAGAAACCTGGCGACGGTCAGACGCACCGACAGCCCCCAGGCCGGGAGGGGCCCGTACGAGCCGGTGAGGACGCCGGTGACGAGCTCCACCAGGGCGGACCGTTCGTCGTCGGACCGCAGCTCGAACGCCTGGTACTTCGCCGCGTCGAGGAGTCTTTGGGTCCACAGGTGCCGCAGTGCCGTGGTGGGCGCGCAGCGTTCGAGGGCCACACCGCCGAGACGCACGGCCTCCGCCCACGCCTCCAGCCGTTCCGGCTCGTTGTCGGCCGTTCTCGCCCGGGCGCGGTTGGCCCGCATGCGCAGGTTGAGCTGTGTGGCCTCGCCCCCCGTCGTGTTCGGCAGGGGCAGCAGTTCCAGCAGGTCGTGGGCGAGACCGGTGCTGGTCCTCGCCTCGGCGAGCTGGTGCTTGTCCACCTGGAGGTCCGCGGTGTTGAGCAGCCAGGAGACGGTCCAGACGAGCCGGCTCACCCTCCCCTTCTCGATCCGCCGGGCGCCCTCGCTCAGCACCTCGGCGACACCGGTGCGGACCCGCAGCATGTCGTCGTCGCATCCGTAGCGGCGTCCGCCCAGGTACAGGGCGTTCTCGATCGACCGCAGCATCTGCGGGGGGATGCCGGGCACGCGGTGGCACAGGATGTCCACGGCTTGCCGGCACGCCTCGACGAACCGGGACTCCGCCCGTGCCGTCACCGGCTCGCGCATCGCCGCGTTCAGCCGGGAAACGGCGCGGTAGAGCATCTCGTTGCCGTCGCTCGGCTGTCCGCCGTCGACGCCCAGGACGTCGAGCGCCGCCTCCTCCACCGGACTCGTGCTCGGCTCGCCCGGCTGGACGATCGATTTCGTGTCCAGCGCGTTGGCGAAGTCCTTGACCCACAGGTCGAGCCGGGGAAGACGACCGTCGGCGCGGGCCCTGAGCCAGCCCAGCGCGCACTCCACCGCGAACAGGAGCGCCCGGTGCTTGTCGTCACCCTCCTCGTCCTCGAAATGGGGGAGGACGGCGTCGAAGAACGTCTTCGCGCTCCGGTGCAGCGTCTCGTCCAGCAGCTCCGGGTCCTGGGCGGCCGGGCCGAACAGGGCGCTCTCCTCCGACCGCAGCGGCTCCGCCTCGTCGACGTCCAGAGCGGCGAGCGTCATGTTCCGCAGCGCCGCCCAGGTGGCGCGGCTCAGTTCGTACCGCGGTGTCTCCTCGGACGGCTGCCGTTCGACGAGCACGCCGTGGGTGACGAGTCGCCGGAACGTCGCGGACCGGATCCCGGAGTCGGTGAGGACGTCCTGCGGCACGGGGAGACGCTCGGTCATCGCCCAGACGACGAGCGGGGCGAGGGGGCCCGGAGAGCCCGAGCCGTCGAACAGCCCGCACGCGGCTTCCTCGAGCACCTCGGTGATGGTGACGCGGCAGGCGTCGAGGAGGTCCAACGCGACCGCCACCGGGTCGGCGTCGTGCGGGCCCTCGTCGATGTCGTACCGGTTCGCGTGCTGGTCGGCCCCGAACAGGAGGATGCCGGGACGGCGGACGAGGCTTTCGCCCGCCAGGTCGATGACCTGGCCGACGTCCACGCGGACGTCGCGTTCGTCCAGCTCGGCCGACAGGAGCTCGACGGCTTCCTCCGGGGAGAGCGGACCGAGCCGGACCGGACCCATCTGGCGCAGCTGCCTGCCCCCGTTGGCCTGGAGGCGCGTCGCGGAGGCGATCAGCACCACCGCTCGCCGGAGCGCGGAGTTCCCGAGGACTTCGTCCAGGTCCGCCTCGAGATCGGCGACGCGCTCCCCGAAACGGGCGCAGTCGATGACGGCCACGATGTCATGGCCGCGAGCGGCGCCCGAGAGGGTGCCCAGCATGTGCTTGATCTTGCGTTCGGTCGAGATCGTGTCCTCGCCGTACTCCTCGACCGTGAACAGGTCCGCGTCGAGCTGTGTGGCCAGCGCCCGTGACACCGGGAACCGGCTCCCGCACCCGGGCACGTCCAGGTCCAGCAGCCCCCAGGGGCGGTCGGCCCCGAGTGCGCGGTGGAAGTCCTCGTCCCCGACCAGCCGCTCGATGAAGGCGGACTTGCCGGTGTGCTCGGGGCCGACGACCGAAAGGACCCTGCCGCCCTGCGAGGCCAGGGAGCGCGCGTTCCGCAGCTCCTTCCCGCGTCCCACGAACCTGCGCGACGAGCCGACCGGAAGGGCGGAGAGCCATGACGGCAACGCCGTCTGCGGCACCGCGCCCGGCACCGGTGCCGGGCCGGCCTCGACCACCACGAGGTCGGGTGGTGCCGTCCCGTGCTCGCGCAGCAGGTCCTGGAAGCCGGGGTCCGCGCCGAACGCCTGGGCGGGACAGGCGTGCAGACGGTGGTTCCGGAACGCGTGGTCGTCGTGGACGACCACGCCGACCAGGCGGTCTCCGCAGAAGACGGCGGCACCGGACGCGCCGGCCCACGCCTGCCGGCCGTCCTCGCGCTCGCCCGGGGCGATGACCTGGTTCAGCGCGTACAGGTCGTGGGCACCACGGCCACCGGTCAGCGGGGGCAGGCTCCCCTCCAGCTGCTCGACCTTGCGGTGCCCGTCGGCCGTCCGTGTCGCGAGCGGGAAGGCGAGACCGAGGTAGGGCACCGGGTGGTTTCCGCCGACCCAGCCCCAGAGCACCTCTCCGGGTAAGTCCACGGCGGCGTCCAGCTCCAGCAGGGCCACGTCACGGCCCCCGCCGTGGACCCAGCGGACTTCCGCCCTCCGGTGCTCGACGGGACAGCGGGCGGGGTGGCCGACGTACACGTCGATACGGGGCCACGGCAGGGCGGATGCCCGCCGCTCCACGACGTGACGGGCGGTGAGCACCAGACGGGGCGCGACGAGGTAGCCACTGCCGCAGCCCTGTCCGTCCCCGTCCTGGCCGCGGACGTCGACCAGCCTCAGCGGGTCCATCTCAGTGGTAGTCCCCGAGGCCGGTTTCCTCGTGGCTGATCTCGGGACTGCTGCCGCCGGCCGCCCGGTCCTTGATCTTGAGGTTCAGCGTCAGCTTGTGCGTCCGGGCGGAGGCCGTCGTCCGGTGCAGGTCGCCCTCGGCCACGCCGAACCGGAGCTTTCCGCCGTACCTGTCGTCCTTGCGCAGCTCCAGCAGCAGTTCCAGCTGCGCCCCCTCGATCTCGAAACGGAACTGCTCGCCGACGCTGTTGTCCTGCGCGGCGTACAGCTCCGTGCGCAGCTCCTCGATCGCCGCGGCCAGTCCCATCTCCGTCGTGCCCGACATCCCCGCCGCCCCCAGCCTCGCCACCGGTCCCGGACCGTCCGGACCCGAAGGGCCAGCAGTCTGCCAACTGTCCTCCGATTCGCCAAAACGCCTGAAACGGCAGTGGTGTTACGAAACGCTGAAAGGTTGGCGGACCGCTGCGGGTCTCCCGTCACCCGAACTCGGCCGCGTGGTCGGCGGCCCACCTCTCGAAGGTGCCGGCCGGTCGGCCGGTGAGGCGCTCCACGTGGTCGGTGGTGCGGTCCGACTCCGGCCGGTGGACCGAGGCGGCCAGCAGCGCCTCCACCAGTCGCTCGGGGCGGCCGTCCGCGAGCATCCGTGACCTGGCGAGACCGGCGGGAAGGGAGCGGAATCTCAGAGGGCGCCGGAGTGCGGCACCGAGCCGGGCGACCTGGCCGGCCCGGTCGAGGACCTCGGGTCCGGTCAACACGTACGGGCCGGGGGCGAGTCGGTCGCGGCAGGGCGCGAGCAGTACGGATACCGCCGCGTCGGCGACATCGCGTTCGTCGACGACAGCCGTGCGCGCGACGTCCGGGCCCTCGATGACATCACCCGCCCGCAACTGTGCCGCCCATCCACGTGTGTTGGAGGCCAGTGTGTCGCTGCGCAGCACCACGGGACGCAGCCCGGCGTCACGCAGCAGGAGTTCCATGTCGGCGTGCACCTGGACGATGGGATCGCTCTGGCGGGCGGCTTCGTCGTCCATGGCCGTCGAGGACGTGTAGACGACCCGGGGCGCCGCCGCGGCGAGTTCCGCGATCAGGTCGTGAGCGGGGGCGGAATCGAGCAGGGGCCAGATGAGAAGGACGGCGTCGACGCCCAGGAGCGCCGAGCGGAACGTCGTGGGGTCCGTGAGGTCGCCGACCACCGACTCGGCTGTGGAGTGGGGTCCGGTCGGACGGCGCACGAGGCGGCGCACGCGTGCGCCGCGTGCCCGGAGGCGGTCGACGGCCTCCCGGCCGAGGTTGCCGGCCGCGCCGGTGACCAGAACCGACGGACGGTGACGGGTGCCCAGGGGGCGGTGGGTGTCAGGCATGATCGGGACGCTAAGGGTTCAGGTCGACGTGAAGGCAAGGCGTACGGATGCGGACGATCGGCGAAGCGGCGGCGGGACTCGGCATCGAGGCCCACGTGTTGCGGCACTGGGAGGAGGTGGGGGCGCTCACCGTGCGCCGTGACGGCAACGGCTACCGCGTCTATGACGACGGGGCTCTGGAGCAGGCGCGTACCGTGCTGAAACTGCGGCGCGTCGGGCTGTCGCTGCCGGAGGTCGTCGCCGCCACGGCACCGAAGAAGCAGGAGGCGCAGGCGGTCGTGAGGGCGAAGATCGACGCACTCGAGAGCGAGGTCGCCCGTACCCGGCAGGCCATCACCTTCCTGCGGCACACGGTCGAGTGCCGGCACCGGTATCTCGAGGACTGTCCGGACTGCGCGCACTTCGTCCGCGACGCCTGAACCGGCCTCCCTGCGTCGAGTTCCCTTGTCCGCAGGCGGGTTCGGCCTTCGCCGCCGTGATCCCGCGCGCCCCCGCCGGCCCGGCGGGGGTGACGGCGTCGGGCGTGCTCAGTGGGCGACCGGCGGAGCCACGCACCCCGTCTCGGGGTAGGGACCGGTCACCTCCGTCCAGACCCGGTCCGCGCCCACCGTCCCGGAGACGCACGCGGTGCTCCCGATGCTGATGCCGTACATCGTGCCCGGCACCTTCTCGGCGTGGTCCACCTCCCAGCGCGACCACGGCGGCTGGACCCGCAGGTCGGCGGGAGCGAAGCCGAGGGCGGCGAGGGCGGGGCGTACGGCGTCGGGGCCGATCCGACCCCGGGCGCGGAGCTTCTCCAGTACGGGCCGGACCCTCGCGGCCTGTTTCCCGGCGGCCGCCCGGTCCGCCGCCGTCATCTCACCGGGCCGGCGGCCGACGTTGTTCTCCGCGTTGTGCGGCGCGCTGTCCCCGCGGTCCGGCTCGGCGTACGGACTGGCGGGCGGGGAGGAGGCGGGAGTGGAGGCGGAGGCGGGAGAGGAGCTGGCGGAGGCGGAAGAGGAGCCGGCGGAGGCGCCGGGCCCCTGTGCGGCCGGGCGGTCGGTGCCGCAGCCGGCGAGGGTGCCGGCCGCGGCCAGGACCGTCGCGGCCGTCGCGGCCAGAAGGCGGTTGCGGGAGGACATGCCGTCCAGGGTGTCAGAGGGGACGCCGGGACGCCTGAGTACGCGCGCTCATCACGAACAAGCCATCACGGCCGAGGAGTTGAAGGGGACCGGCCGAAGAGCGGCCGGTGCCACGCTGCTCGCGCCTCCCCTCCCCCCGGCACGGCGGACGGCACCCGGACGGTGAGGGACGGGCGTCACGCGCGAAGCGAGGAGGACTTCGGCGGCGCCGCCGGTGACGACGGGCGCCCCCGCGCACCCTCCCGCACCGCGTGCCCGCCCGGCCTGAACCCGGAGGCGCCGCCCCCAGGGACAGGAAGGGCAGGGGCGGAGGAGACGCGACCCTGCGGGAGCCGGATCAGGTCGTGTACTCCGAGTTGAGGCGGACATAGCCCTCGGTGAGGTCGCAGCCGTACACGGTGAACTCCCCGTCGGCGATCCCGAGGTCGATCCCGATGACCACCTCGTCGCCCTTCAGGTGCTCGGCCACGGCGGCCCGTACGACGTCCTCCTCGGCCGCGTCGGCGGACCGCGTGGGGTACACCTCCGTGTCCCCGAAGCGGATGCGCACGGCCTCCTGGTCGATGTCCGTGTCGTCGGAGCACTTGCCGACGGCCATCGCGACCCTCCCCCAGTTGGGGTCGCTGCCGTGCACGGCGGTCTTCACCAGCGGCGAGTTGACGACGGTCTTGCCGACCCGCTTGGCCTGGGCCGTGTCCCGGGCCCCGGTCACCCGGACCTCGATGAGCTTGCTCGCCCCCTCGCCGTCGCTCGCGATCTCCTTGACGAGCGCGAGCGCGACCTCGTACAGGACCTGTTCGAACTCCGCGGGGTCGACCTCGCCGGCCAGCCCGTTGGCGAACAGGACCGCGGTGTCGCTGGTGGAGGTGTCGGTGTCGATGCTCACGGCGTTGAACGTGCGGTCCATGACCCGGCGGAAGATCCGGTCCTGCTCGTCCGGGGCGAGGCGGGCGTCGGTGGCGAAGAAGGTCAGCAGGGTCGCCATGTCCGGCTCCAGCATGCCGACCCCCTTGGCGATGCCGACGAGGGTCGCGCCGCCGCAGCGGAGGCTGACCTTCTTGGGCCGGGTGTCGGTGGTCATGATGGCGCGGGCCGCCCGGTCGAAGCCGCCCTCGGGGAAGGGCCGGGCCAGCGACTCCAGGTGCTCGCGGATCTGCGGCATGGGGTACTGGCGCCCGATCACCCCCGTGGAGGCGACCAGGAGCTCCTCCTCGGGCACGCCCAGGGTGCCGGCCACCGAGGCGCGGATCTCGTGGGCGTTGGCCTCGCCCTCCGGCCCGGTCGCGACGTTCGCGTTGCGGGCGAGCACCACGACCCCCCGCGCCCGGCCGTCGGCGACCGCCTCACGGCTCAGCAGCACACTCGGCCCGGCGAACCTGGAGCGGGTGAACACTCCGCTGACCTGGGCCGCAGCGGTGGAGAACAGCACGGTGAAGTCGTCCCGGCCGTCGTCGGCCAGGCCGACGGGCGCGGTGTGCACGACGAAACCCCGGGGTTCCGGCGAGTCCGGGGCGGGCTCCGCGGGGGCCAGGGGGGTCGTCGTGGTGGAGTCGGACATGGTCATCGTCTCCCGTCTGCGTCAACATCGATCGCAACGCTTCTGCGTATTCACGCATCGTGCCCTCGATGGCTCGTTCATCGCCGGAGGGCTGACCGTCGCGGTCCGGAGCGGGCTCGTGGGTCCGGATACGGGCCGACGAACCGTGGGGCGGTGTCCGGGCGCGCCGCCCGGAGCACCGGCGGCTCATCCGTCGAAGTCGCCCCAGGGGATGCCGAGCCGCCCCAGCGGCCGGAGAACGCTGCGGTGTACCGCGCCGACCCACACCGAGGTGTTCCCGTGCCACTGGTCCGTCGTCCCGGCGATCAGGCCGGGCGCGACGTGGAAGCGTGTGGAGTCGTTCGGCCAGCGCCAGGGCTCCCACGGCACCGGAGTCAGCGCGGCCGTCAGCGTGTCGACGTGCTCGGCGGCCAGATCGGAGCGCACGGCCTTGTACGGGGCGTTCATCATGGCCTCGTACACGGCGAACTGGAGCAGGAAGCCGCTCAACGGCTGGTGCTCCCGGCGCGGTTCGCACCCGTCCTGATCGATCCACACCTCGGGGTCGGGGTGCGAGGGATCGAACAGCCAGGTGAACCCGCCCTGGTTCTCGTCCCCGAAGGCGACCAGCCCGTCGCACCGCTCCCGCCACGCGTGGGGAGGCCGCAGGCGGTTCTGGACGCCGAGCAGCGCGGGCCGGTGCCGCGCCAGCCGGTAGAAGGCGGCGAGGGGTCCGGGAACGTCCCGTGCGGCCGCGTCGAACCCGCCGAGGTCCTGGTGGGTCTCGGGGAACCAGTCCCCGACGAACCGCTCCAGCGCCCCGAGCGGGTCGGCGGTCATACGGGTGAGCCAGTCCAGGGCCGGCAACGTCCCGGGTTCGGCGGGCGGCCTGACCCGGTCCAGGAGTTCCGGGGTCAGCTCCGGCTCCACCGTCAGGGCCGCGTAGGTCAGGCACCCGTCCTCGTACCCGGCCTGCCTCGGCGTGCCGACCCCCAGGTACACGCAGCCTTCCGGCAGTCGGGTCAGCAGGTGGACCGGCCGCGCGTCCCGGCGCTGGTTCCAGCTCCATTCGGGAGAGTCCGGGGGGTGCCCGAACAGGCGGACGCCGACTTCGTCGACGAACGGTCCGTGGAGGTGGAACCGGCGGCTGTTCCACACACCGCTCACGTCGAGCCCGTCCCGCGGGTCCGCGATGATCACCGTCGCGGCGTCGCCGAGCAGGACGGAGGCACCGTCGGTCTCACAGCCGACGACGTCGCCGCCGGCCAGGAGGCGTATCGCGGCGTCCTCGGTGAGAAGGTCGTTCGGGCTCACGGGCACGCGACGGACCCTACCGCCGTCGCGGTTCTCCCGGCCGACCGGACCGGCGTCCGGGATCCGGGCTCGCGGCGCCCTCCCGTCCGGCGGGCCCGGGAAGGGGCGTGGTCAGATGCCCAGGACGCTCCTGATGGTGCGGACGACGCCGTCCTCGGTGTGCGCGGGGGCCATGTGGCGGGCACGGAGGACGACGTCGGGGTGGGCGTTGGCCATCGCGTACGACCAGTCGGCGGCGTCGAGCATGCCGAGGTCGTTCAGATAGTCCCCGAACACCATCGTCTGGGCCGGACCGATGTTCAGCCGCTCCTGGAGCCTGCGCACGGCGACCCCCTTGTCGGTGCCGCGGTTCATGACGTCGACCCAGTGTTCGCCGGAGACGACCACCTGGTGGGTGTGGGCGAAGGACGCCAGGGCGGGCGCCGTACGGCGCTCGACCGGTCCGAAGTCGAAGACCGCCACCTTGACGATCTCGTCGTCCACCGCGGTGACGTCGTCGACCATGCGGTGCGCGTGGTAGTACCGGGCCACCTCGTCGAGGAACGGCCGGTCGTCGCGTTCGGTGTAGGCCGCGTGCTTGCCGCACAGGACGACGCCCGCGTCCACGCCCTCGTCCACCAGCTGCCGGACGGACTTGACCAGGCGGTCGGTCACGGCGGGGTCGAGCGGGTCCGAGGAGATCTCCGCGCCGTCGCGGACGACGAAGGCGCCGTTCTCCGCGATGTAGACCATGCCGTCGTCCTCGCCGGCGAACAGGTGCGCCAGCGTCGCGTACTGACGTCCGCTGGCGGGACTGAAGACGACGCCCCGGCTGCGCAGGTCGGCGAGCAGGGGCCACAGTCCTTGCGGGACGCGTCCCTCGGCGTCCAGCAGGGTGCCGTCCATGTCGGTGACGACGAGCCGGATGTCGGGACGGTGGGAGGAGGCGGCGGGGGCGGAGAAGGAGGCGGGGGCGGTTCGCGTGGTCATCATGTTCCGGGTGGGTCGGGGTGGAAAGGGGCTGGGGAGGGTCACCACTGCGTGGCGGGGTGGGCGGTGCGGACGATCAGGGAACCGAGCTCCTCGACCGCGCGGGCGCGCGCTCCGGTCAGCTCGGACAGGGTCAGGGCCGCGGCGCTGACCGGGACGGGCCGTGGCGAGCGGGCGAGGTGTTCCCCGATCGCGCCGATCAGGCGGGGGTGGGAGCCCCAGGCTCCGCCCACGACGGCCGTCCGGGGGTCCGCGAAGGAGAGGGCCGCGGACAGGACACCGCCGATGGCCCGGGCGAGCGCGACGCGCACCCGCTCGGCGTCCGCGTCGGGGGCTTCCAGGATCTCCAGCAGTTTCGGCACGTCGACGGCGGTGGAGGAGGGCCGGCGCAGGTCGAGCGCGGCGAACACCTCGGTGAAGGCCATGGCCCGTCCGTCCGGTCCCGCGGTGTACAGGTGCGCGATCTCCCCGACGAGACCGCTGTGTCCGCGGCGCACGACGCCGTCGTTCACCACGGCGCAGCCGAGTCCTTCCCCGAGGTGGAGGTAGACGAAGTCGTCGACGCCCTGCACGCAGCCGCGCTCGTACTCCGCGCGGGCGGCCCAGTTCACGTCGTTGTCCACCAGGACCGGACCGGTCACCGTGCCGGCCAGGACGGCGGGCGGATCGAGTGCGCCCACCAGGAACGGGGCGTCCGGCAGGTGCACCAGCCGACCGGTGGCCCGGTCGACGGGGTCGGCGGCACTCACGACCGCCAGCCGCAGCGGACCGTCGGCCCCGTCGGCGAGCCGCACGGCTGCCGCGCCGAGTGCCTCGGCGGCGGCTTCCTGGCCCGCGTCGGCGTGCAGCGCGGTGCGGACCTCCCCGCGGACGCGCCCGAGGGCGTCCACGGCCTCGGCGACGACGCCGTTCGGCGTGATGCTCGCCACCAGGGCGGTGCCGAGGTGCGGGGCCAGGGCGTAGTAGGAGCCGACGCGGCCGCGCCCGGTGGTGCGCTCGCCGGTGTCGACGACCAGCCGTGCCCGCTCGAGGCGCTGGACGCTCTCGGAGACGGTCGGCTTGGAGATGCCGGTCCTGGTGGCGATCTCGGCCCGGGTGAGCCGGTCGTGGGCCATCAGGACGCGCAGCACGTTCTCGTCCGTCAGGCCGCGCAGCAGCTCCAGGGACGGTTTCGGCGCGGTCATGCGGCCATTCTAGTAAGGACTCTTGCCTAAACGTGCACGGGGGCCTACGTTGATCTAGTAAGGAGTCCTGACTAAAGGAGCTGAGATGACGCTCGCCACCGAGCAGCGCCCCGCGCCCCCACTGCCGCACTGGAACGAGACCCCCGACGACATCGCCGCGGCCGTCCGTGAGATCAAGTCCGCCCTGCGCGCCCGCATCGAAGCCCGTGGCCGCACCGTGGAGCAGGTGTTCGCCGCCGTCGAACGGCGCGTCGAGGCGCGCATCGCGGAGATCGAGGCCGACCGCGAGCGCGGTGAGGAGATCTGGCCCGTCCTGGACTTCGACGCCATCGCCGCCGGCACCGTCACTCCGGCGCAGACGGCGAAGCTCAAGGAGCGCGGCTGTCTCGTCGTGCGGGGACACTTCCCGCGCGAACGGGCGCTGGCCTGGGACCGGGACATCGTCGACTACGTCGAGCGCAACAGGTTCTTCGAGACCTACACGGGCCCCGGTGACGACTTCTTCGGCAGTGTCGGCTCCAAGCCCGAGATCTACCCCGTCTACTGGTCGCAGGCCCAGATGCAGGCCCGCCAGTCCGACCGGATGGCCACGGTCCAGTCCTTCCTGAACTCGTTCTGGAAGCACACCGGCGACGACGGCACCCGGTGGTTCGACCCCGACCGCGACGCCCTGTACCCCGACCGCATCAGGCGCCGCCCGCCGGGCACGGACTCCTCCGGCCTGGGCACCCACTGCGACCCCGGCACCCTGGACCTGTGGATGACCGAGGAGTACCAGAAGGCGTTCCGCCACCTCTTCGACGGAGACGTCGAGCGGTACGACCCCTGGGACGCCGCCCACCGCACCGACGGACCCCAGTACCCCGGCTCCACCATGTGCTCCGCGTTCCGCACCTTCCAGGGCTGGACGGCCCTGTCCGACATGGACGCCGACCAGGGCGTCCTGCACACCGTCCCGATCCCCGAGGTGATGGCCTACCTCCTGCTGCGCCCCCTGCTGCCGGACGTCCCCGAGGACTCCATGTGCGGCGTACGGCCCAACCAGGTCTTCCCCGTCACCAAGCGCTGGCACCCGGTCCTGTACCGGGCCCTGACACCGATCCCCGACGTCAAGGCCGGTGACTCCGTGTGGTGGCACTGCGACATGATCCACAGCGTCGCGCCCGTCGAGGACCAGCGGGGCTGGGGCAACGTCATGTACATCCCCGCCGCGCCCTGGTGCCCCCGCAACGAGAGGTACGCGGCCGACGTGAGGGAGGCGTTCGCCACCGGCTCCAGCCCGGGCGACTTCCCCGAGGAACACTACGAGCGTTCCTGGAACGGCCGGTTCACCCCCGGCCAGCTCAACGAGACCGGCCGCCGGGGTCTCGGCCTGCCTCTGGAACGGTGACCGGCAGGCCTACGCGGGGGCGGCCCGGCGAGGTCTTCCGTGAACCCGCGGCCGGTCCGGGCTCTCGTCCCGGCCGACGGGCCTACACCGCGGTCAGGAGGTGGTCCGTGGGACCGTAGTCGATCTTCCAGTCGGTCCCGACCCCGCAGGAACCGTCCTCGACGCACCGCAGGCCCACGGTCACCCACCGGACCGATCCGTCGTCGCCGAGCGAGAAGGCGACCGCGGCCTCGAACTCCTCGCTCCCGCACGGGCAGTCGATCGCACAGGGCTCGTCGTCCTCCCAGGACTCCTCGTTCCAGTACTCCTCGCTGTCCGCGATGAACGCGCGGCCGCGGCAGCCGGAGCACTCGCGTTCCGCCGCGGACGCGTTGACCAGCACGGAGAACGTCCGGCCGCCGCATCCGCCGCAGACACAGGCAACGATCCTCACCGGACGGTCGTCGGCCGCACCCCGCAGGAAGGCCGCGAGCTCGGCGTGGACACCTTCACCAACCTGGTCGTCAGCATGCACGGACGCATCTTTCCAGACGCCCGGAACCCCCGTCCGTACGACCCGGCCGGAGACGGCCCCGTGGGGGAGCCGTCTCCGGTGGTCCGCGCGGTCAGCAGGGGAAGGTGCCGCTGTAGAGGGCGTGTCCGTAGGAGGAGCTTCCGGAGCCGAAGCCGTGGACGCCGTCGTCGCTCCAGACCGCTTCGCGGAAGCCGCCCACGCAGGTAGAGGCCGGTGCGAGCGCGAAGCCCTCCAGGTTGTCGGCCGGCATGACGGCCGGGTTCGTGTAGGTCACGTCCGGCACGATCGCGCCGGAGGAGTTGACCTTCATGAAGGTGTGGGTCTCACCGCAGGTGTTGTCGCAGGTCGCGACGAGGCGCTGGGTGCCGGCGTCGTACGTCACGTCCATCACCGAGGCCTTGCCGGTCGCGATCGTGCCGAACGTGGTGAACGTGCCGTCGGAGTTCAGACCGTAGACGCGCAGCGAGCCGTCGTACTCCAGACCGGCGAAGAACAGGCCCGACCCGTGCAGCGGGTAGTCCGCCGGGTCGTAGGCGGCGCCGGTGAGCGGGTCGGTCCAGCCGTTCGCGGTCAGCCAGCTGTCCGGCACGTGGCCGACGCCCTCGAAGCCGAGGTTGGCGTCGTCCTTGTCACCGGTGTCGAGCTGCGGGAACTGCGAGGTCATGTCCCACTGGTGGACCGGCGTCAGCGTCGATCCGGTCGCGGCCGGGTCGAACTCCAGGATCGTGTCCTTGGGCCTCGTGTTGTTCGTGTTGTCGCGCTCGGAGGTCACGTAGACGTGGCCGTTGCCGCCGACCGTCAGGCCCTCGGCGTCCGGCTCACCGGAGCCGCCCGCGAAGCGGATCTGCTTGCCGGTCGCGCTCCAGGTCGTGTCCGGGATCCACTTGCCGTTGCTCTTGACCAGCTTGTACAGCCAGTTCTTGTTCTTGACGGCCCACAGCGCGGACGGGTTCGCCGGGTCGAACGCCAGGCCGCTCACGTCCCGGCCCTCGGGTCCGGTGGACGTGGTGAACGCGCAGACGTCGTCCACGATCGTGACGTCCGGTCCGCCCGGCCACGCCGAGGTGCCCGCCGGAGTGGAACCCGAACCGGAGGGCGCCTCGGGCGTACAGCCGCTGGTGAGCGAGCCGCCGCCGCCCAGCAACCGGCCGGTCTGCGAGCCCCCGCCGCCGACGCCGCCCGAGCAGGAGTTGGCGCCGCCGAGCGTGGCGGTCGCGGCGGTCCGGAACCAGCCCGTGCCGTCGGCGCAGCGCTCGTCCGACGGCTTGGCGGCACCGGTCGTCCAGGTCACCGAGTCGACCGTGTTGCCGCTGCCGTCGACGAGGAAGACCGAGTCGTTGTCGCCGAGGCCGATGGTGGAGTCGAACGTGACGTAGCCGCCCGCGGGAATGCTGCTCGCGCTCGGCGAGGAGGACGAGACCGTCGCCGCGGAGTGGGCGGTGTCGTTGTCGACGTACTTCCACGATCCGACGCTGACCGCGCTCGTTCCGCCGTTGTACAGCTCGACGGTGTCGGAGCCGTCCGAGGTGACCTCGTTGATCCGCACCCGGCTCGCCGCCGGGATCGACGACGGGCAGCCCGAGGCGTTCGCGGCGCCGAACGTGGCCGCGGAGGCCGCGGTCACCCACGCCCCCGTGCCGTCGCCGCCGCAACGCGCCATCGCGGGCTTCGCCTTGCCGGTCGCCCACTCGACACGGTCGACCACCGTGCCGCCGGACGTGTAGATCACCAGCTTGTCCGCGTCACCGAGCCCCTTGGGCGAGTTGAAGGTGACGGAGCCGCCGGCCGGGATCGCGGTGGAGGAGGGGGTGAACGACTGCGGCGAGAAGCTGTCGTCGGACATCTTCCAGCCGCTGACGCTCACCGCGGTCGAGCCGGTGTTGTAGAGCTCCACCGTGTCGTTGCCCGACGAGGTGACTTCGTTGATCCGGACGTTCTGATAGCCGACGGGGTCCGCGGCGGCCGCGGGCTGGGCGGCCAGCATCCCGGTGGCGAGCAGTCCTGAAAGCGTCAGAGCCACGGCGCGCGAAGAGGCGGCGCCGGCACGCGAGTGTGAGGTAGGCACGAGGGGGAACTCTGCTGAGATGATCTTGAAACGGCGTGTACTCCGAGTGAACGCCTCCTGCTGGCCACGGGAACGTCAGACGTGCGGCGCCGCACCACCCCGTGGCGGCGCCGCCGGGAGCGGCCGCGAACGCGGTGCCGCGGCCTCGAGCAGGCACTCGTGGTCGTCCGCGCCGATCAGCCCGTCCGGAAGGCTTTCGTCCGCCAGCAGCGCGCGCAGTTCGGAGGCGTGTGCCGCGAAGGCGGCCCTGCACCGTTCGCGTTCCGGGTGGTCGCGGTCGTCACCGAGCAGCAGCACCTGGCGTTCGTCGTCCGGGTCGACGGGCCGGGACAGCTCTGCCGCGACGACCAGGAGGTCGACCAGGCCGGAGCGCACCGTGATGTCGGGCAGGGCCGCCAGGCGGATCAGGAAGGGCAGGGCGGCCGGCATGGCGGCGCTCACGTGAAAGACGCTGTTCATCAGGACGTTGTCCAGCACGAGCAGGGCTTCGGGGGCGGCCGCCCGATCGAGGAGAGCACGGAGGAGGACCGGCGTCCCGGCAGGACAGCCGGGTATCCGCGACCAGGGGACATCGGCACAGCCCAGCAGCGCGGGGTGGTCGCGTTCGGCCCGCTCCAGCCGCGGATACGCGCGGAGGAACCCGGCGACGGCAGCCTCCTTGGCCGTCGCGTCGATGACACACATTCCGCTGCTCCTGGGTCTTCTCGCACGGGCGACCGCGGGGTCAGGCCTCGTGCGTCCGCCCGGCGCCGCGACCGCTGGTGGCCGGCCGAGGGACCCTAGAGTAGTGGCCGTGACCGAAGCAGCGGCTGTGACCGAGACCACCGACATCACTCTCGCGGACATCGATCGCCTGCTCGGCGAGATCCGACGCTCCGTCACGCGCGTCGAGGCCGGCTTGGAATCACTGACCCTCCCTCAGGCTCGTGGCGCGTCGGCACTGCCCGGCTGGAGCCGCGGCCACGTCATCACCCATCTCGCCCGCGGCGCCGACGTCTACCGGTGGCTGCTGACCCTGGCCCGCACCGGCAGGGAGCCCGGGCCGCGGGCGGACACCACCGCCCTGGACCGCGCGCTGCGCGAAGGCGCCGAGCGCTCCGCCGACGAGCTCGTCACCGACCTGAGCGGCAGCTTCGCCCGACTGCTCGACGAGGCGGAGGCCATGCCCGCCGAACGCTGGTCCGTCCTGGTCACCGCACTGGTGGGGTGGCGGCACCCCGCCTGGTTCACCCTGCAACGCTGCCGGCGCGAACTGGAGACGCACCACGTCGACCTGGACCTGGGCTACACCGCGGCCGACTGGCCTTCCGACTACGTCGCGTGGGCGCTCGACGACACCGTCGCCGCGCTCACCGCACACGGCTTCCCGGTCGCCCGCGTCCGGGCCACCGACCTCGACCGCGCCTGGACCCTGGCCCCGACGGGTCCCACCGTCACGGGCACGGGTCACTCCGTCCTCGCCTGGCTCGCGGGACGCGGCACGGACACGCGGCTCCGGTCGGACGCTCCGCTGCCGCCCCCGCCCCGGTGGCCGCTCCCCCCGGCACCGGGCTGGACCTGAGCACTACCGGAACCGCGACCGGTCCCCTCGTACGGCGGACCCGAGGACCGGCAGAACCCGGCGCCAGCCCACGGAACCCGACGCGCCGAACGCCTCGTCCTGAAAGGCGAGATCAAGAGCGGAGGCGTACGGATGGAAAGTCATGGGTGAGCCGGACACCGGTGCGGCGGTGAAGAGGGCGGCTCTCCGGGCAGCGCTCGGGGCGGCGAGGTGGTGGCCAGCGAGCGGGCGCGCACGTGACCGCTCGCCCTGGACACGGGGACGGCTGCTCGCCGCCTCGGCGGTGCTGACCGCAGTGCTGACGACGTTCCACCGACTGGTCCCGAACACCCCCGGACACCTGGGCAGCCTGCTGGAATCGTTCCTGCCCTGGTCCGGCCTGCTGGTCGTGCCGCTGCTCGGCATGGCGCTGCTGCGCCGCTCCGCGCTCGCGCTCGTGGCCCTCTTCCTGCCGGTGGCGGCCTGGACGTACCGGTTCGGCGGGTTGCTGCTGCCCGAGGCGGAGCCCGGCACGCACGACCTGGTCGTCGTGCAGCACAACGCCGGCGACGAGAATCCCGACCCCGCGGGCACGGCCCGCTCGCTGGCCGCTGCCGAGCCCGACCTCATCGCCCTGGAGGAGCTGTTGCCCGCAGCGCTGCCGGTCTACGAGAGAACGCTCGCCCCGCGCTATCCGTACCACGCGGTGAGGGGCACCGTCGGACTCTGGTCGAAGCACCCGCTCACCGACGTCCGGAAGGCGCACATCAAACCCGCCGGGATCACGGAGCCCTGGAGCCGGGGCCTGCGGGGCGTGGTCCACGCCCGGGACCGCGAGATCGCCGTCTACGTCGCGCACCTGCCCTCGGTCCGCGTCCACGCGACCGGCCTCGCCTCCGCCCGGCGCGACGAGAGCGCCCGTCTGCTGGGCAGGGCCGTCGCCGCCGAGAAGCTGCCCACGGTGATACTCCTCGGCGACCTCAACAGCACGGTCGACGACCGCGGGCTGACCCCGCTGTCCTCACGGATGAACGTGCCGGCACGGGGATTCGCCTTCACCTTCCCCGCCGCTTTCCCGCTGGCCCGGATCGACCAGGTCATGGCGCGCTCGGCGACCGTCGGCCACCTTCGCCCCCTGCCCCGTACCGGCAGCGACCACCTCCCGGTCATCGCCCGGATCACCCTGGACTGAGCACGCCCCGGCCCCTGCCGTGCCGACGGACGCACGGCCGTCAGACGCGGAAGTACAGGGTGCGTTTCAGGAGGTCGAGCGACGACTGCGCCCAGGCGAGGACGTTCAAGGTCGAGTCCAGGTTGGCGGGCGGCTGGTTGACGAGGGTGTCGCGGCGGACGAGCCTTCCGAAGTCGACCGTGACCGGGGCTGTCCGTACGCTGCCGTCGGGGTGGCGGAACTCCACGCCCGCGGTGAGCATGACGTTGATCAGTTCCTGGGCGAGGATCCCGTAGGCGACGGTGGTGGGGTGGATGCCGTCGAGCGAAAACAGTCCGCCCTCGGCGCGTCTCGTGCCGTCGCTGGCGAGGAAACGGGAGCTCAACTTCGGCGTGAGGGCGTCCAGTTGCGGGGGAAGCTGGTAGGGCCGCCACCACGCCGGCCGGGCCGTCACGTCTTCGATGTAACGGCGTGACGCGAGTCGGTCGAGCAGGCCGGCCGTGTCCATCAGGTACCAGTCCGCCCCGCCCCTCCGCGCTGTTCTCACGTGGTCGGTGATGGCCTCGTTGTAGAGGTCGATGGCCCGGTCGACGTCTTCCGCCTGCTGCCCCGTCAGATGGGGGTGGAGGACGGGGCTGAAGGTGCGGTCGTCGAGCCAGGGCCGGGTGTAGTAGGGGAAGTACCTGGATCCTGTGGCGGTCTTGCCGGCGATGCCCCGGGCGAGCGGCGCGATCGTGACGTGCGGGACGGTGCACCAGATGACGTGGCGGGCCGCGATCTGCCCCACGCGGGCGGTGACCTGCCCCAGCTCGGCCCTGAAGTGGGCGGGGTCCCAGACCGTGTAGTCCTTCTTGCGCCGCAGGTCGTCGTACCCCTCACCGCTCCACTTCACTTCGAGCTGGGTCACCGTCTGCAGGGCGTTGTTGGCGCCGAGGAAGACGATCAGGGTCTCGATCCCGTGGTCCCCTCCCCCGGTCCGGTCCTCGCCGAGGCGACGGGCCGCCTCCAGCAGCGTCATGGTTCCGTCCGCGTCGACGCTGCCGGAGGGCAGGACCCGCAGGGCCGCACGGTCACCGTTGTTCTCCACGCCCTGCCGCAGCAGGTTGTCGGTGGGTGTCGCGATGGCGTCCCGGCAGTTCTTGGCGGTCTTCTCGAGGACGTCGCGCAGATCCCAGCCGTACACGGAGAGGTTGTGGTTGATGGCGTCGATCTGCGGGACGACGCTGCCCGGCCCGCGCTCCCAGTAGTCCTCGACCTCGTCCATGAACCTGCGGGCGTGGAACAGGGCCAGCGGGACGTCCCACCAGTCCAGATCCTTGCCGAAGCGCTCCCGCAACTCCCTCAGGAACAGTTCGATGTTGAGGGGCAGTCCTCCGTACCCCGGGTACACGGGGAATCTGAAGCGGGGGCCCCATCCCAGTTCATGAGCGATGATCGCCGGGTAGGACAGGTCGGTGTTGAAGACCGCTCCGCTCTGGAACCCGTGCGTGAGCGAGTCGCCGATCGTCACGAGCCGATGGGGTGGCTCCCGCCCCTGGTCCGGGCGGTCGACCGGGACGCCCAGCGTGGGATCCGTCACCGGTTCGCGAGGTGGCAGGCCCCTGCCCGCCACGACTTCTTCAGGGGGGCGATCGCTCGTACGGTCGGCCATGGCGTTCTCCTCGGCCTGCTGTGGACCGGACTCTCCGCCGGCAGGGGTGGGTGCTCCGAGGATCGGGAGCTTTCGCACCAGGCGGCACGCAGGGGTGCGCCTGGGGGGTGGTATGCCTGAGCAATGGCGTGCCTGGGTCATGGGTGCCCGGTACGCCTGGACGAAAGGCGTCAGGCGAATCGCGCCGATAGCAGCAGTCTCCCTCCGGCCCCATGGGCGGGCAAACGCAGCGCGGGCTCGAACCGGGTGTCAGCCCGCGGCGGCGGTGAGCGCCGCGAGAGCGCTTGCCTGAGTGCGCCAGTCGGTCTGGTTGGGGAGGGTGCCGGCCCAGCGTTCGCCGAGGGCGTTGAGGGGGCTCCGGTCCCGGGCCCACAGCGTGTCCGCCTGCTTCTGCAGGTAGCTCCGGTAGGTGCTGGAACCGGTGGCCTTCGCGAGGTCGGCGAGGCGCCGCACGAAGATGCCCTTGAACTGTTTCCGGTTGTCGTCGCAGGACGCCTGGCCGATGTCGCAGGACTCGGTGAGCACTCCGTCGCGGGTCAGCGCCGGGCTGCCGACGGCGGCATCGGCGAGGGTCCGCGCGGTCGCGAGCAGCGAGGCGTCCCCGGTCGCCCTCCACAGTTCGGTGAAACCGCCGATGGCCAGCCCCTGGTTGTAACTCCACACGGTGCCGCCGTTGTTGGCGCAGGCGGCGGTCAGGCCGTCGTTCACCAGACCGGAGGAATTGATCATCCCGCTCGACCTGTACCAGGCGGCGGCAGTCCTGGCCCGCTGGAGCCATACCGTGTCACCCGCGACGCGCCGGTGCAGCGCGGCGGTCAGCCAGAGGTACTGGCCGTTCGTGACGGCGTTCTTGTAGGTGCGTTCCCGGTCCCACCACACGCCGCCCCCGCAGGTGCCGGGGTCCCAGTACCGCTGGACGTAGCCGGCGATGGTGACGGCCTCGTCGAGATAGCGGGAGTCGCCGGTGTGGTCGTACGCGTCGATCCAGGCGATGGCCCACCAGGCGGAGTCGTCGATGGAGCGGCTGATGAAGTGGCCCTCGATCGCGTCCGTACCGCGCGCGCCGGCGGCGAAGGCGCCCTTGTTCCGTTCGTAGGTGCGCGCGACGGCCCAGTCGTAGTCGTGCGTGCCGGTCGTCCTGGCGAAGCCGACGAGCGAGGTGAGGGTGGCGGCGGAGTTCCACCAACTGCCGGGCCACCAGCCGTCGTAGGGGTCGTACGAGGACATCAGCGCGTCCGCCGCGGCGCGTGCCCGGGTCGGCGCGGGCCTGGCCCACGCGGTGCAGCTGCCCTCCTGGTGGCCGGCCTCTCGGCCGCACGCGCGGACCGCGCCGCCGTAGAGGAGACCGCGCGGGTCGCGGGTGGCGTACATCGTCGTACGGGTGCCGGTGGCTCCCTGCGGGACGGCGGTGCGGCCGAGGGAGGAGCCGTCCGGCCAGGCCGAGCCGCCGTTCCAGGAGCGGTCCAGCCAGATCTCGTCGCCGCCGGCACCGGATTCGACGCTCGCGGGCCTTGACCCAAGGCCGGGTAGTTAGCGTTTTCGCAGGTCACGCAAGTGGGGCTGGTGACCATGGTGTTGCGGTGTAGAGGCCGGGGCCCAG
>NZ_JBHYPZ010000031.1:0-117425 GCF_042746485.1 Streptomyces sp. NPDC058751
CACCAAAGGCTCGTCCGCCACCTCAGCAATCCACGTCAACAGCACCACAGCAGTATCCCTGCACGGCTCGACCCGCGAACCGCCAAAAGAAACGATGTCTTACTGGGTTGCGGTACAGAGCGTCGGTTGGTCCGGGCAGCAGGGTCGCCTCGACCCGGTAGCCAAAGTCCGGGTCGTCAGCGGCGCCCTGCGGCTCACGGTCGACCTCGGCCACCGCTGCGACCACCGACTCCGGCAGACCGAAGTAGAACCACAGACGGTCTCCCGGGTTCATGTGATTGGGGCGGCTGAGCCAGAACTCGCTCTTGGGGGCGTCGTGAGCAAGACGACGCATGGTCTCCTTGCCGACTGGCTCCGCGTCGAGGGTGTCCTTGCTCGGATTGAGGATGTAGATCCAGTCCTGCACGATCTCTCCCGCCGTCATAGCTCGTCGTCTAGGAACCGACCTCGCCTCGCTGAGCCGTGCTGCCACCCTCATGCCTCACACGCAGGAAATCGACCAACCTCACCACACCTGGGGAACCGCCACCGCACGCTGCGACATCATGGCCTCCATGACGAACGGGGTGGATGTGCTCACGGCGGCGGTCGAGTTCGACCGGAGGGGCGTGGCGGGCGTCGAGTCCGCTGCCGAGGACGAGCGCAAGCAGGTGCTGTCCCAGTTTCCGCTGGAGGCATGGGCAGAACTGCCGCTGGAGCGCTACGCCCTCGGGCAGACGGCGTCCCCCGGATCGGGGCCGACGTACTGCCGACTGCTGGAGTTCCTCACGCCGAACCTGGGCAGCATCAGGGGCGGCAGTGCGGCGAAGCACATCATGTACCACCACGTCTCCGGCGAATGGCGCCTGGCCGCCCCCTTGCGCGACATGGAACCGCAGGAGGCCTGGGCCCACCTGCGCGGCCAGTTCGTCCAGGCCTTCGACGCCGTCGCGGCGGGAGACTTCGACGCCCTCGACGATCTCGAAGTGCTGCGGTACGGGCCGACGTTGGTGACGAAGACGCTGGCGACCTACTTCCCCGAGCACTTTCTGCCCATCTACGCGGGGGAGCATCTGCGCCGGTTCGTCGCCCTGCTGCTGGGTGGCTCGGTACAGGGTGACGCCCCGGCCTGGCGCAGCAATCGCCGTCTGCTCGAACTCGTACGGGACAGCACGGTGTTCGAGGGCTGGACCAGGTACGAAGTGATGCACTTCCTGTACCGGCACGCCGACCCACGGCCCCGACAGCGCACCATCTGGAAGATCGCTCCCGGTGAGCGCGGGCGTCTGTGGGACGAGTGCCGGACGGACGGAGTCATCCGCGTGGGATGGGAGCAGGTCGGAGACCTCGGCCTGTACCAGAGCGACACCGATCTGAAGCAGGCCCTGGACGCACACTGGCCCCGCAAGAGCGGGGGCAGCCTGACACTCGCCCGTCGACTGCTGGCCTTCCGTGACCTGGAGGAGGGCGACCGGATCGTGGCCAATCGAGGGGTGGACGAAGTACTGGCCACGGGCACGGTCAGTGGGAACTACCGCTTCGAAGCGGACCGACAGGAGTTCCAGCACACCGTCCCGGTGGACTGGGATCTGTCGCACGCGCAGCGGCTGGCGGAACCCCGGCAATGGCGGTCCACCTTCGCCAGGGTCGACCCGGCGTTCTTCGCCAAGCTCACCGCGTACCGGGCCGACTCCGACGCGGGCACGACGGCCCAGGAACCGCAGGCCGCGCCGGTCGCACTGCCCGAGGACGTGCAAACCGTCCTGGACGCCCTGAAACGCAAGGGTCAGGTGATCCTGCACGGGCCGCCCGGTACGGGCAAGACGCGGCTCGCGCTCGGAGCGGCCCTCGCCCTGGACGGTCGAGCGGAGGCCCTCGACGCCAACGCCGACCAGCGCGCCAAGGCTCAGGCCGACATGCTGCACGGCGACCGCGTCCACATGGTCACCTTCCATCCCAGCTACGGCTACGAAGACTTCGTCGAGGGCTTCAAGCCGGACCTGAGCGCCAAGGGTCCCGGACTCACGCTCGAACTCACCGACGGCTTGTTCCACAACCTGTGCAGCCGGGCGGCCGACCATCCCGAACAGGACTTCCTGCTGGTCATCGACGAGATCAACCGCGGTGACCTGCCGCGGATCTTCGGCGAGTTGATCACCCTCCTCGAACTGGACAAGCGGAACCTGCCGGTCGCCCTCCCCGTCAGCAAGCGGCGCTTCGCCGTCCCGCCGAACGTACGCATCATCGGCACGATGAACACCGCCGACCGGAGCATCAGCCACCTGGACGCCGCCGTACGCCGCCGCTTCGCCTTCCTGCCCGTGGGCCCGGATCCGGACGCGGTCTCCGGGACGGTCGGCCCCCTGGACCTGGCCGCGTTCTTCGAGGCCCTCAACACGCGCATCACCCGTCACCTCGACGCCGACCACCAGATGGGGCACGCCTACCTGCTGTGCGACGGTGCGCCGATCGCCACCGAGGAGGACCTGGCCGCGGCCTTCCACCACGAGGTGATCCCGCTCCTGGAGGACTACTGCGTCGGCCGGGCGGAACTGCTGCACCGCATCCTCGGCGGCCTGGTCGACGCCGACACCGGGCGTCCGCTGCTCATGTCCCCGCAGGACCTGGCGGACGCGTTGGCGAGCGAGTTCACCAGCGGCGTGTCCGGTGCGGATGCCTGACCGCACCACGGTCCGGCTCGGCGAGTACGAGTCCGCCGTGCTGGAGCCCGGTCAGCTCACTTCCCGGGACGTCGACCGTCTGCACGCCCTCCAGGCGCGGGGCTGCCTGACCCTGGTCCCGGACCGTGTCGGCTGGCGGCTCAAGGCCGATGCGACCGTCGGGGTCCTGGTCCTGGACCGTATCCGCCTGGTCGTCGCGCCCAAGTTCGCCATCCCGGGAGAGCAGCTCATGAGCTGGCTCGCCTACGCCCTCGGCACGCCGGTCCCGGCGACGGCCAGGCGTTGGGCCACCGGGCCTGACGGTTACGCCGACCTGGTCGCCGCCGCCCTGCTCGACGAGTGCGAGCGGCTGCTGCGGGAGGGACTGCGCCGTGACTACGTACGCCGCCGGAGTGTCGAACCCGTACTCCGGGGACGGCTGGACGTCGTCGCCCAGGCCACCCGCCGCTACGGGCAACTGGATCAACTGCACGTCCGCACCTTCGACCGGGAGGCGGACATCTGGGACAACCGTGTTCTGGGGAGCGCGCTCAAGGCCGCGCTCGGTCTGACCTCCAGCCCCGACCTGGCGCGCGCCCTGCACGGCATCGCCGGCGCCTTTCCCCAGGCCCCCACCCCTGCCGCGGCGCTCCGTGCGCTGGACCGCACCCACTACACACGTCTGAACGCCCGCTACCGCCCCGCCCACACCTGGGCCCGCCTCCTGCTGCGCGGTGGAGGCGTGACCGATCTGCTCAGCGACCACGGCACCACGGCGGACGGTCTCCTGCTCGCCATGCCCGCGCTCTGGGAAGCCGTCGTCCGCCGTCTCGGCACCGAGGCCGTCGGCCCGTACGGCGGCCACGCCGTACCCGGCGGAAGCGGTACCGGCATCACCGTCCGTGGAGACCTGGGCAACGTCTCGGCCTTCCGCCCCGACCTCGTCCTCAGCCTTCCCGGACGGGACGCGGCGCATCCCACGCTGCTGCCCGTCGACGCCAAGTACAAGCGTTACGACCGCCACGGCGTGAGCGCGGCCGACGTCCACCAACTCCTCACCTACGGCAGCGGCTACGGTCCCGGGGGCGCCCCGAGCGCGGTGATCGTCCATCCCCGGCCCGGCGGGCACGCCCACCGCAGCCTTCACGTCGGCGGCCCTCAAGGCGAACTCGGTGTCATCCACGTCCTCGGCGTCGACACCCATGCGCTGCCCCAAGAGGCGGCCACGTGGATCGGATCAGTGCTGGGCTGAGCCTCCATGTCAGGGATCGTGCGCCGACAGGTGTGTGTACGTGCGATGTGCCCGCGATCGCTTGAACCCGCCCCTGGCCGGACCCCGATGCCGCCGCAGCCGTCAAGCCATGAGCTCGTCCGGCTGCTCCCTCTCGTACTCCACGGTGAGGCCACCGATGTCGGCCTGCTGCCCGTCGGCGTGCCCCTGCCGGTAGCCGCTGCCCGTGAAGCGCGTACGGCGCACCTTTCCGACCTTGGGGTAGTGGGCCGCGACCTTGGCCTGCACCGCGGTGGTCCGGTCCGCGAGGACGAGTGCCACGCTGCGCCCCGGCACGGCGGTTTCCGTCGCGGCGGCCTCGGCGCGGTCACGCTCGGTGTCCGCGCGTGCCGCGCGTTCGGCCTCGCCGATGCGCAGGGCGACGGCGCGGATGAAGCCGAGCATCCAGGAGCGCTTGTAGGCACGCGGGAGTTCGCCGGGGAGGCGGTGCCGGGCATCCGCTCTTTCGGCGCCCTGGAGCATCTGCAGGCGCAGACTCGCGTACAGGACTTCGACGGAGTGCAGATCCGAGGCGTAGCCGAACAGGTGGACCCGGTGCTTGTCGGCCTTGCCTCCCGGATAGATGGGGTGACAGCGCATCGCGTAGGCGATGAAGGACAGGAGCCGCTTGCACTCGCCCACCCAGGGAGGTGCGATGTCCATCACGCGGTCCGCGGGCTGTTCGGGGGTGGGATCGTCACCGCGCAGCATGGCCTGTTCGATGCCGTACTTGGCCATCAGGGCCGTCGCCTTCTGCAGGAAGGCCTCCGACTCGGCCTGCGTGGCGGCAGGGTCCTCGGCCATGCGCAGAATGGCCTTCACCTTGACCAGCAGGTCGGCGGGCAGCCGTGCGGGACGGGGCGGCGCCGGGGCCGGCGTCTCCGGGGTGTCCGAGCCGACCGTCGTGAAGGTGTCGTCCGGTCCCAGCCAGTCTTCGTCGTCGCGGTCCAGGTCCAGCAGGTCCACGGGCTGCGCTTCGGCCGCGACGGCGTCCACCAGATCGTCGACGTCCGGTACCAGCTGCCGCAGGCCGTGCAGCGCGCCCCGGCGCCAGTCCACGGCGTCGTCGTGCCGGATCTCCGCCCGCAGCGACCGCAGCAGTACGAATCCTCCGTCCGCGGCCCGAATCACGAACTCCAGCCGGGCGTGCCCGAGCTCGGCGAGGGCCAGGAGTTCGGCCAGGTCGGTGGCGCTGTCCCGGGCGTAGCGCAGTCGGACACCGGGCTCGGGGTACCAGTCGTCCGGCTCGTCGACCGCGCCTTCCCCTCCCAGCCCCTCGAACAGCACCCCCTGGCGTGCCACGACCACGTCGGCGTCCACCTGGATCACGGACGACGAGGCCCGGCCGGAGAAGGCCAGGGCGGCCGCGCGCTCCTGCGGGGAGGTGACGATGTGGTACCAGACCGGCAGGGATCCGCGCATGGCGTGCCAGGTGAGTTCCCCGCGTGCCTCACGTTCGGCGGCTTCCTCCGCCGCACCGGGGTCCAGCACCCCGTCCTGCCAGGCGTTCGCCGAAGGGGTTTCCAGGCAGTCGAGGAACGCGGACAGGTACTCGTTGCGGGCGCGCCGGTCGGGAAGCGTGGCGGTGTGGAACAGCGTCCGCTCACAGGCGGAGAGCGAGTGGATCACCGGATCGAGGACGTCGTGGGCGTAGGTGTCGGCGGAATCGCCCAGTTCCGCCAGGAAGTCCTCGGTCGCCGCGGACCCGCCGATCGCCTGCTTCTCGCACCACGCAGCCAGTTCCTCTCCGCGCACGCGCTGCTCCGCGAGGAATGCCAGGTGTCCGGCGTTCTGCAGGCTCTCCTCGTACACGGCCAGCGAGCGCTCGATCGCGTCGGTGACCCGCGGCTGCGACAGGACAGCCTGGGCGAGCAGGTTGTGCGGTTCTTCGGCCTCGTCGTGCAGATGGTCGGCCAGGGACGTGAGCGACTCGCCGCCCTCGTGCGGCGCGGGCGCGGGACGGGCGATGTGGGCCAGGTCGGCCGTGCGTACGCCCCAGCGGGAGACCAGTTCGTCGTCGGTCCGGTGCTGCCCGATAGTCCTGGCCCTCTCGTGCCTCCAGATCCCGAGGACGAGCTCCTCCCAGGCCCGCGCCTGCCAGGACCAGAGCGCCGGTTCCTCGGCTGCGGTGAGGAGCGAGCGGAGCCGGCGCACGGCGTCGGCCAGGTCGTGGCGATGGCCGTACGGGATCAACAGCTCCAGCCAGGCGACGGTCTCCGCCACGGGCTGGACACGCGCCTCGTCGGCCGCGACGCGGCACAGCACCAGGGCATCGACCAGCCGCCGGTCTCCCAGATCCTCGGGGATCAGCTCGTGGAGCCGCGGTCCGAAATCGCTCAGTGCCTCACTCAGCTCGGTGACGCGCGCCCACAGCCAGGTCTTCCTCGCCGCCCCGAAGGCCGAAGCCGGTTCATGGCTTGTGCTCTGTTCCGTCATGCCGTCGATGCCCTCCCCGTGGGCCCACCGCATCCGGTGGCCGCCCGCACCCCGTGATCGAAAACGCTTTCCCATCCTAGGGGGCTCCGCGGCGAACGGTTCGCCGTTCTTGTCAGTGGCCCCGAGTACGCTGCGGGCAAGATCGGAGCGGGACGCAGGGGGAGAGCCATGGCTGACGACTACCCGGAGTTCCGGCTCCGGTTGCCCAACGGGGACGGCATCGACCGGGCCCGCGGAGTGCTCCTGGGCGAGACGGGCACGAACGGGAGCCGGAAGTTCCTGGTGCGGGCCGGCTCGCCCGCCCGGGACCATGTGATGCCGTCGCTGGGCAAGCACTTCAAGGCGCCGGTCAAGCGCCGCGAGGAACTGACGTCCAGTGGCGTGCTGGTGCCGTCGACCCGCTGGCCGGGCTGGCTGGAGCTGACCGAGGACGTGGTGTTCGGCTCGCCGTCCTTCGCCGCGGTGCTGCTGGTGGGTGCCCCGCGCAACGGATGGGAGGAGTGGCGGACCGAGGACGACAGGCCACTGTCCGACTACATGCCCGGTGTGTGGGCGGGCCCGAACCGTCCCTGGCTGGTCCGCGGCTCGAACGTGACCGGGCTCGATCTCGTCCAGCGCCTGTGGCTGCCGGACGGCCGTGTCACCCTCCCCGCGTCCCGGCTCCGGCAGGGTGTCGAACAGGGCGTCAGCAAGGACGAGCTGCGCACGCTCGTCCAGGAGGACTACGAGTCGACCGCCACCTACAGCCAGAAGCAGCAGCTGGTCGAGGAGCTGCATGCCTTCCTCTCCCGCATGAAACCCGGTGACACCGTGTGCACCATCTCGGGCGGGCATCTCTACGTCGGCGAGATCACCGGCGAGGCGGAGCAGACCGAGTCCGAGGACCGGCGGTCCAATCTGCGTCGCCCGGTGGAGTGGCAGCCCTCCGGTTATGCGTACGACGACCTGCCGGAGGAGCTCCAGCAGCGGCTGTCCATCCAGCACGATGTCGTCGACCTCTCCACGGTCCAAGCCCTTGTCGAGGGGCTGGGCCGCAGCGACGAGGAGCTGGCGGAGGAGGCCGAGGCCATAGAGCGCGACCCCAGCGGTGAGATCCCGGCGCTCGTGGCCCGTCGGGAGCCCGAGCTGCCCGACCCCACTGACGCCCTCGCCGACGAGCTGCTGGTGCACGAGACGGACTGGCTGCGCGAAGTGCGCGACCTGCTGGCGGACGAACGGCAGCTCGTGCTGTACGGGCCGCCGGGCACCGGGAAGACCTACCTGGCGCTGAAGCTCGCCGAGTTCCTGGGCGGCGGGCCCGAGCAGGTGAAGCTCGTCCAGTTCCATCCCTCGTACGCGTACGAGGACTTCGTCGAGGGTTTCCGGCCCAAGGAGGACCGGGAGACCAAGGAGGTCGCCTTCCGGATCAATGCGGGCCCCCTGCGCGAGCTGGCCGATCTCGCAGGCCGTGAGGGCAACCGGCACATCCCTCACTTCCTCATCATCGACGAGATCAACCGTGCCAACCTGGCCAAGGTCTTCGGCGAGCTGTACTTCCTCCTCGAATACCGCAACAAGTCCGTTCAACTGCCCTACTCCGGTGACGACTTCGCCCTTCCTCCGAACCTCTACGTGATCGGCACCATGAACACGGCGGACCGGTCGATCGCTCTGGTCGACGCGGCCATGCGACGCCGTTTCGCCTTCGTGGAGCTCTCGCCGCGCATCGAGCCGACGAGCGGCCTTCTGCGTCGCTGGCTGGCCCGGGAGGGCAGGGATCCCGAGCCGGCCGATCTTCTCGACGCGCTCAACTCCCGTATCGACGAAGCCGACTTCCGCATCGGGCCCTCGTACCTGATGAAGAAGGGTGTCTACCGTGAGGGCGGTCTGGAGCGGACCTGGCGGACCAAGATCCTCCCGCTCCTGGAGGAACACCACTACGGGGAAGGCGTCGACATCGAGAAGCGGTACGGCCTGGCAGCGCTGAGAGAGTCCCTCGGGTGACGTCCCTCGTCGAGCTGGTCGAGCACGCGCCGGCCGTGAGCATCCCTCTGCCGGAGGCCCTCGGCAGGGCACTGGCAGCCGGAGACATCGTGGACGCGGCCCCGGATCCCTACGTTCCGGGCCGCTGGTCGCTGCGGGCGGGCAGCAAGGTGGGGGCCGTGTCCGTCACCGTGCCCGGAACCGACGAACCGTTCACCGTGCGGATCACCTCCAAGGTTCCCGTCGCCCGCCTCTTCTTCCTGATCGGCTACAGCCTGGACCCGAAAAGGGGCCGACGGGACGGCGTGGTCGACGTGGCGGAGCACCAAGAGGTGCTTCCGGCACTCGCCCACTCCGTGGAACGGCAGATCGACCGGGCCCTGCGGCAGGGGCTGCTGCAGGGGTACCGGGAGACGGAGGAGTCGGCCCTCGTCGTCCGCGGCCGCGTTCGCGAGGCCGAACAGATCCGGCGGCGCTTCGGAGCGACCCTCCCCGTGGAAGTGGCGTACGACGAGTTCACCACCGACATCGCGGAGAACCGCATCCTGCGCGCCGCGGTCGAGCGTCTCCTGCGCCTGCCCGGCGTGCCCCGCGATGTCCGTCGCAGGCTCCTGCACCAGCGCGCCCGCCTCGCCGATGTCACCGCGATCGTGCGCGGCCGGTCCGTCCCGGACTGGCGTCCCACCCGCCTCAACTCCCGCTATCACCAAGCGCTGGACCTCGCCCGGCTGGTCCTGGACGGTTCCTCAGTCGAGCACGCCCCGGGCGGACTCCGCATCGACGGATTCCTCTTCGACATGAACAAGCTCTTCGAGGACTTCGTGACGGTGGCCCTGCGGGACGCGTTCCGAGGCACCGGCCGGACGGCCAGGCTTCAGGACCCGCACCACCTCGACCAGGCGGCCACGATCCGCATGAGGCCCGACTTCGTGCTGTACGGCGCGGACGGGCTGCCGTGCGCCGTGGTGGACGCCAAGTACAAAGCGGAGAAGCGGCACGGTTTCCCGGACGCCGACCTCTACCAGATGCTCGCTTACTGCACGGCCCTCGGCCTGCCGGAAGGACATCTGGTGTACGCGAAGGGCAACGCCTCGCACACCGCTCACCAGGTACGTCACGCGGACATCGTCATCCATCAGCATGCCCTCGACCTCGATCAGGAGCCGACCGGGCTGCTCGCGGACATCGAGGAGGTGGCCGAGCGGCTGGTGAACACCTCGCGCGTATGATCGACCGCGGAGTGTCCGTCCAGGGTGGGGAGTGCGCCTCGTGCCGCAGCTTGCGTTCGCCAGCAGTTTCTGGGAGAGCTTCGACGTCCTGGAGAAGCCCGTCAAGGCCGGCGTGCGCAAGGCGATGCAGAAGTTCCAGCAGCTCACCGTGCCCGAGCTGCACGCGGACAAGGGGCTGCACCTGGAGTCCGTGGAGAAGGCGCGCGACCCTCGCATGCGGACCATCCGTATCAACGACTTCTGGCGGGGCGTCGTCCTCGCACCGGACGACGGCAGTGATGTGTTCCTGCTCGTCAACGTGGTCCGGCACGACGACGCCTACACCTGGGCGGCCAAGCGGCTGTACACGACGAACTCCGCGACGCGGGGGCTCGAAGTGCGCAACGTCGTCGCCATCGAGCAGCTGACCCCGGCTCTGGAGAAAGCCGCCGCAGCAGCCGACTCGCTGCTCTTCGCGAAGTACTCGGACACCGTGCTGCGCCACCTCGGGATCGACGACCAGGTCCTCAAGGCCGTACGGACGATCGTCGACAAGGCGCAGCTGCAGGCGTTCGAGACCCTGCTTCCCGAGGACCAGTGCGAGGTGCTGCAGTACCTCGCCGAGAACTTCAGCCCGGACGACGTGTACCGGGACGTGGTCGCGGTGCGCCGCCCGGTGGACGCCGGACCCGATCCGGACGAGAGCCTGGCCGTCGTCATCGCCAATACCAAGAGCCGTATCACTCTGGTCACCGGCCCTGAGGAACTCGCCGACATCCTGGAGAAGCCGTTCGCGGCCTGGCGGGTGTTCCTGCACCCTTCGCAGCGCCGGGTCGCCTACCGGGTGTCGTACGGCGGTCCCGTCCAGGTCACCGGCGGGCCGGGCACCGGCAAGACGGTCGCGGCACTGCATCGCGTGAAGCATCTCCTCACGCGCTCGCCCGACGCTCGCGTTCTGCTCACCACCTACACGAACGCGCTCGCCGCCTCGTTGCGGGAGAACCTCGCGTTCCTCCTCGACCACGATCCGGCCCTGTTGGACCGCGTCGACGTCACCACGGTCAACGCCTACGCCCATGGCGTCGTGAGCCGCCTCGACGGCAAGGCCCCCTCTCCGATCGGGGACCGGGACGAGCGTCTGCTGTGGCAGCGCGTGGTCAAGAAGCTCGGGCTGCCGTGGACGGAGCAGTTCCTGGCGCAGGAGTACCGGCATGTCGTCCTCGCTCAGGATCTGCGGACCCTGGACGACTACCGCGCGGCCGTACGCCGTGGCCGCGGCAGCGCCCTGTCGTCGGCGCGGCGTGAGCAGTTGTGGCCGGCCGTCGAGCTGTTCGACTCGATGCTGCGTGACCAGAGGAGCACCACTCACCTGAAGGTGTGCGCCCGCGCCGCGGAGCTCCTGGCGGCTTCGACACCCACGCACGACCATGTCGTGGTCGACGAGGCACAGGACCTGCACCCGGCGCAGTGGCGTGTCCTGCGTGGTGCGGTGGCACCCGGCAGCGACGACCTGTTCATCACGGGAGACCCGCACCAGAGGATCTACGACGCGAAGGTCTCGCTCGGCTCACTCGGCATCCCGGTGGCCGGCCGCACCCATCGCCTTCGCATCAACTACCGCAGCACGGAGGAGATCCTCACCTGGTCCACCGGCATCCTGAGCCCGGTGTCCGTCGACGACCTCGGCGGCGAGGGGAACGACACCCTGACCGGCTACCGCTCGCTCCTGCACGGCCGTCGGCCACAGGCCTCCGGCCACGGCACCGAACAGGCGGAGGTCGCGGCGCTCGTCGAGCGCGTCGAAGGCTGGATCGCCCAGGGCATCCGGCCTTCCGAGATCGGCGTGTGCGCGCGCTTCAACGTGCTGCTGGACAAGGTGTACGACAAGCTCGGCGCGGCGAAGATCCCGGTGGTCCGGGTCCGGGACAACCCGGGTCCGGGCGTGGACGGGGTGCGCCTCGCCACCATGCACGCGATGAAGGGGCTGGAGTTCCGCTGTGTCGCCGTCCTTGGGGTGACGGCGAGCGCGGTGCCGTTCTCCCGCGAGGTGACACCGGCATCCGTTGACGCGTTGCAGCACGATTCGGATCTGCTGCGGGAGCGGTGTCTGCTGTTCGTGGCGTGCACACGAGCGCGCGAGGCGCTGGCGGTCACCTGGAGCGGAGCGGCCAGCTCGTTCGTTCCGCAGCCTCATCCCCAACATGCTCTGGCGTGACGTTCCGTCACTTTTCAGGAGCAAGAGCCCCGTTGTCGAGACCGTCCCTTGCCAGTGCCGCAACGTTCCGGCTCAGCTCCACCACCCGGCGCGCCCGCTCCTCGAACTCCTGGAGCGCTCGGAAGGCCGACCCGTACCGCCGTTGCTCGACGATGTCCATCTGCGGAATGCGGGCGCCTTTGCCGTCCAGACGGAAATTGCCGCTCGAGCTCGTGGAACGCCGGGTGTTGGCCGCACTGCGCAGGAAACCCTGCAGATAGTCGGTGTCGAGCTGGTCGCTGACCGAGACCGGCTCCGGGTCGCCGAACGCGACGAGCCCCGCACGCGCGAGGTCGGCGACACTGACAGTGGGGCCGTCCAGGGAACTTGGGCCATCGCCTTCGACCAGCACCGGCAGCAGCTCCGCCAACAGCCGTACCTGTTCGGCCAGTTCCGCTCTCAAGCTCTGATACTCAACCGCGTAGTCACGATGTGAATCCTCGACGTGACGACCGGGCGTGAGGTCCACTGCATCGTCAAGCAGTTCGATCAGAGGCACCTCTGTCACTTGCTCGGGACGGGGTTCCGGCAATCCGTCCGGATCACTCGTCGTCAGATCGAGCATGCGGACGCTGGTGGCGGCGTCGCCCAGAGCCTCCGGGCGGCGCAGGTGCCAGATGTGGACCGGTAGCGCGTGCGAGGCCGCCGTGCCGGGCGGAAGGGCGGTGACCTGAGTGAGAACGCCCCGTCGTACGAGCTCGGCCCTGATGCGACGACCGGCCTTGCGGTAGGCGACGGAGGCGGGGAGGACCATGAGGACGCGACCGCCGGGCGCCGTGTGCGCGTATGCGTGCTGCAGCCAGGCGAGTTCGCCTTCGGCACGAGACGGGATGCCGAACTCCCACCGTGAGTCGAGCAGCAGATCCTCGCGCCCCCAGTCGGGTTCACCGACCGGGGGATCGCAGACGACCAGGTCTGCCTTGAGATCCGGCCAGCGGTCGTCGCGCAGGGAATCCCCCGTGCGGATGCCGACATCGGTGCGCCCGGTGAGGTCGGCCCGAAGCTGCGAGAACAGGGCGCTGCGGGCTTCGGCCTCCTGCCCGCAACACCTGGGTTCCTGCTCGGCACCGATCGCGAGCAGCAAGGTTCCGATGCCGCAGGCCGGATCGAAGAGGGTCGTGTCGGACGCTATCGGACCGGCGAGGTGACGTACGGCCCGGACGACGCGCGTCGAGGTGACCCTGTCGGATCCGGCCCGGCGTACCGAATCGGTGAAACGCTCGGCGAGGGCGCTCACCGCCTCGGCCGCGCCACCACTCCCGGCCAGATCCCGTGCGAACCGGACGACGTCCGCGGGAAGCCCCTCGGGCACCTCCCCCTCGGCAAGGAGACGGGCGACAGCCACGAGCCCGCCGACCATGTCGTCACCGTAGAATCGGCGCAGCGCCTGCCACAACTGCACCTCCACCGACACCTCTTGCCCCTTACGCTGACGGTCCAGCCAGTTCTGCACCTCGGCCAGATCGAACAGCGGACTGTTGACACCGCCACCGGACGGCGCCGGGAAATCGGCATATCGTCGCCGCCAGTTCGAGACGGCGGCACGGGTGACACCCGCCAGTCTTGCGATCTCGGATCCGGTGACCAGCGGGCCGGCCGGTGGGGCAGGGTTGTCGGTCATACAGGCCACCGTACACAGAGTCAATCTCTCCATCAATGCAAGACATCGTTGACGGCGTTAACAACAGAAACAATTGCGCTCTGTGTACAGGCTCTCTCGATGCGCTACCCCTGACAGGGCCTGCCAACTGCCTTGGTCGCGCCCCGTGCGAGTGAAGCCAAGGACGATGCACCGCAACGGTCCTCCCCAGCCCTCCGGCGTGCACCAGGAACTGGCGATGAGCGATCCGGCTGGCGCGCTGTCGGCTCTCGCCGAGCCGACCTGCGCGACCGGCGGTCGACCCATATGCCCAGCGACGCCTCGCTCAGTCCTTGCAGGACGACAGGAATCCGTCTGCACCTCTCCCACAGGTGGACCCACGGCGTCGCGATGGTTGCCCTTGTTGACGAGCCGGCCGCTTCGCTTCCGGTCCGCCTCCCCCGCACTTCCAGACACGGCTCCAGCCCTCCCCATGCGACAGCCGGACCAATTGCGGAACCCCAGGCGAGGACGAGGGCACGCTTGTCGAGTTCCCCGGAATTGATCAGCCAGACCAATACGGCGCGGGAGCGACGAGACCTGCGGAAACGCCCGGCAGCCGGTGCACGCCGCCCAACCGAGACCTCAGCCGACGCCCGATCTCCGCGCGTACGGCGTCCGCGCAGCGCCCGCGGACCCCGCACGCACCCTTCCCGGTCACTCCAAGATCGACACATGGAATTTCCCCGCACCCGCCACCCAAGGGGAAAGGGCGACCCGATTCGGACATGCCGCACCAGAGAAAGTTCCTCATTCACCTATTGACGTTTCGATGATGCGTGAGGGAAGTGAACGGAACGCCGCCATCAAGGAATTGCTCCGATTCCCGGCACCCCTTCCGGTGTCCACAGTTGACCGAATCAATGCGCTCGCATCCTGCCTCACTGGTTCAACATTGACCAGCCAGTAACAACAGGACTACCTTTCGACGCGTTTCGATCAGGCTTTCCCCAATCAGTGTTCCCGGGTTGTCCCAGATCCCGCTGGAATCCGACGTGCCGCCCTCGTTGTCGTACCGCATCCCCCACCGGGCAGTCTCAGCTTGATTCGGAGAATCATGACGTCTGCTGTGCGTTCCGAGAACATGATCATCGGCATCACCCCGTTCGGCGAACCCGACGCCCGGCTCGCCGCGGCGGTGTGCCGGGCCGGCGGGCTCGGTGTGCTCGACCTGGGCGACGGGGACCGAAGATCCCGTGACGCGCTGGAACGCCTGTGCCGCCTGGCACCGGGCCCGTTCGGGGTCCGGATCGGCGCCCGCTGCCGGCTGGTCCCCGCCGACCTCGCGCCGGGAACCGGTGAAGCAGGCCGGCCGGACACGGTGGTGCTCGCGGTCGACGCGCCGTGGCAGGTGGGCGACCTGGCCGCCGGCCACCGTGTGCTGGTGGAGGTCACGGACCTCGACGAGGCACGGGCCGCGGTGCGCGCCGGGGCGCACGGACTGATCGCCCGTGGCAGCGAATGCGGTGGCCGCGTCGGGGAGTTGAGCGTCTTCGTCCTGCTCCAGCGGCTGCTCGCCGCGCCCGACGTGCCGCTCCCGGTCTGGGCCTGCGGCGGGATCGGCCCCCGGACGGCGGTCGCCGCGATGGCCGGCGGGGCGGCCGGGGTGGTGCTGGACGGCCAGCTCGCGCTGCTGGCCGAGTCGTCGCTGCCGGAGGCGGC
This sequence comes from Streptomyces sp. NPDC058751, assembly GCF_042746485.1. Classification (NCBI taxonomy): domain Bacteria; kingdom Bacillati; phylum Actinomycetota; class Actinomycetes; order Kitasatosporales; family Streptomycetaceae; genus Streptomyces; species Streptomyces sp. NPDC058751. The sequence goes on from NZ_JBHYPZ010000031.1 coordinate 15,071, forward strand.
TGCCGAGCGGCTGCGGTCCCTGGACGGTTCGGAGACGGTCGTGCTGGCGGGTCACCGGGTGCTGCTGCGCCGTGGTCCGGACGCGCCGTGCGTCGACGGGACCGACCCGACGGCGGTCGCGGCGGCACTGGGCGCGCAGGATCCGCGCACCCAGTTGCTGCCGGTGGGTCAGGACGGCTTCCTCGCCGCCCGGTTCGCGCGGCGCTGGGGCGATGTGCGCCGGACGGTACGCGCTCTGACGGACGCGGTGCGCGACGTCGTACGCGACGACGTGGCCGCCGGGGCGCTGGGCGCGGGCTCCCCGATGAGCCGGGCGCTCGGCACCCGGCTGCCCGTCGCGCAGGGGCCGATGACCCGGGTCAGCGACCGCGCCGAGTTCGCCGCGGCGGTCGCCGAGGACGGCGCGCTGCCGTTCCTCGCGCTGGCGCTGGCGGACGGCGCGCGCACCCGGGCGTTGCTGAGCGAGACCCGGGCCGCCGTGGCCGGGCGGCCCTGGGGCGTCGGCGTGCTCGGCTTCGCGCCGGAGGAGACACGCGCCGCCCAGCTGGAGGCGGTGCGGGAGCTGCGGCCGACGCACGCCGTCATCGCGGGCGGGCGCCCTTCCCAGGCACGGGCGCTGGAGCGGGACGGGATCCGCACCTTCCTGCACGTACCCTCGCCGGGGCTGCTGCGGCAGTTCCTGGAGGCCGGGGCCCGCCGGTTCGTGTTCGAGGGTTCCGAGTGCGGCGGGCACGTCGGTCCGCGCGGCAGCTTCCCGCTCTGGGAGGCGCAGCTCGCGGTGCTGGAGGACTTCCTGGACGCGGACGACAAGAACAGCGGGGGCGGCAGGGGCGGCGAGGACGGCCGCGAGGATGCGGGCGACGGGAAGCGCGGGGACACGGCGGAGGCGCTGGAGGTGTTCTTCGCGGGCGGTGTCCACGACGAGCGCTCGGCGGCGATGGTCGCCGCGCTCGCGGCCCCGCTGACCTCGCGCGGGGTGGCTGTCGGGGTCCTCATGGGCACCGCGTACCTGTTCACCGAGGAGGCGGTCGCGCGCGGCGCGATCCAGCCGCTCTTCCAGCGCCAGGTGCGGGCCGCCGAGAGGACCACGCTCCTGGAGACGGCGCCCGGCCACGCCACCCGCTGCGTACCGAGCCCCTTCACCGAGGGGTACCGCGAGCACGAGGGGCGGCTGCGGTCCGCGGGCGTGGCCGACCGGCGGATCTGGGAGGAGCTGGAGCGGCTCAACATCGGGCGGCTGCGCCTCGCGAGCAAGGGCGTGGAACGGGACGGCGGCGGGGCACTCAGGTCCGTCGGCGAGGACCGCCAGCTCGGCGACGGCATGTTCATGGCAGGGGAGGTGGCCGTGCTGCGCTCGGCCACCACCACCGTCGCGGCGCTGCACCGGGCGGTGACCTCCGGGGCCGCCGGCTTCCTCGCCGAGCGGGCGGCGGGCCTGCGTGACCGGCTGGGCGAGCGGCCGGGCGGGACCGGGACCCGGGAGCCGGCGGCACCGGCGCCACTGGACATCGCGGTCGTCGGGATGGCCTGCATGTTCCCCGAGGCTCCCGATCTCCCCACTTTCTGGGCGAACGTCGTCGGCGGCCGGGACGCGGTCGGTGAGGTCCCGCCCGAGCGCTGGAACCCGGCCGTGCACTACGGGCAGGGCGACGACGGGGCCGCCCCCTCCAGCGGTGCCGTCCCCTCCAAGTGGGGCGGCTTCCTGCCCCGCATCCCCTTCGACCCGCTGCGCTACGGCATCCCACCGGCGTCCCTCGGCAGCATCGAGCCGGTCCAGCTCCTGTCCCTGGAGGCCGCCCGGCTCGCCCTGGAGGACGCCGGATACGGAGACGGGGGACGGGAGTTCGATCGTTCCCGTACGTCGGTGGTGTTCGGCGCGGAGGCGGGCAGCGACCTGTCCAACGCGGCCACGCTGCGCGCCGTGCTCCCGTCGTACCACGGGCGCGTCCCCGAAGGCCTCGACGTCCAGTTGCCCCGGCTGACCGAGGACTCCTTCCCGGGCATGCTCGCCAACGTCATCTCCGGCCGGATCGCCAACCGGCTGGACCTCGGCGGCGCCAACTTCACCGTCGACGCCGCCTGCGCCTCCTCGCTGGCCTCGGTGGACGTCGCGTGCAAGGAACTCACCGGCGGCACCAGCGACGTGGTGCTGTGCGGCGGCGCCGACCTGCACAACGGCATCAACGACTACGTCCTGTTCTCCTCGGTGCACGCACTCTCCCCCACCGGCCGCTCCCGCTCCTTCGACAGCTCGGCGGACGGCATCGCACTCGGCGAGGGCGTCGCCTGCGTCGTCCTGAAACGGCTCGCGGACGCCGAGCGGGACGGCGACCGGATCTACGGCGTGATCAAGGGCCTCGGCAGTTCCAGCGACGGCCGTTCACTGGGCCTGACCGCGCCCCGCCCCGAGGGGCAGCGTTCGGCGCTGGAGCGGGCCTACCGCAACGCGGGGGTGTCACCGGCGGACGTCGGCCTCGTCGAGGCGCACGGCACCGGGACCGTGGTCGGCGACCGCACCGAACTGACCGTCCTGAGCGAGGTGTTCGGCAAGGCCGGGGCCGAGCCGGGGAGTTGTGCGCTCGGTTCGGTCAAGTCGCAGATCGGACACACCAAGTGTGCCGCCGGGCTGGCCGGGCTGATCAAGACGGTCCTGTCGCTGTACACCGGTGTCCGGCCGCCCACCCTGCATCTGGAGCGCCCCAACGCGGCCTGGGACGAGGAGAGCAGTCCGTTCGTCTTCCACACCCGGGCCCGGCCCTGGGTGGCTCCGGCCTCGCAACGGCTCGCCGGTGTCAGCGCGTTCGGCTTCGGCGGCACCAACTTCCACGTGGTGCTCGGCGCGTACGCGGACGGCGCGGCACCGGCGCAGGCACTGGATGTCTGGCCGGCCGAACTGTTCGTGTTCCGGGGCCGGGACACGGCGGCGGCGCACCGGGCCGTCGAGGAGCTGCTCGGGGCCGCCGAGGCCGAGGGCCGGCCGTGGCGGCTGCGCGACCTGGCGCTGAGCGCGGCCCGCCGGGCCGATGCCTGTCCGGATCCGGCGCGGGTGGCGGTCGTGGCCTCGGACGTGGACGAACTGATCGGGCGGCTGCGGCAGGCGCTGGCCGGGGAGCACGATCCGGCGCACGGCGTCCATCTCGCCGACCGTCCCGCCCAGGACCCGGCCGGGGGCAAGGTCGCCTTCCTCTTCCCCGGCCAGGGCAGCCAGCGCCCCGGAATGCTCGCCGACCTGTTCGTCGCGTTCCCCGAGCTGCGCCACTACCTCGAACTCGGCGCCGACCAGGCCGGCCGGCTGTACCCGCCCGCCGCCTTCGACGACGGCGCACGCGACCGGCAGCGGGCGGCGCTCACCGACACCCGGGCCGCACAGCCCGCACTCGGCATCACCGGGCTCGCCGCCCACGCCCTGCTCACCACGGCCGGGGTACGGCCCGACATGGCCGCCGGGCACAGCTACGGCGAACTGGTCGCCCTGAGCGCGGCCGGCGTCCTGAGCCCCGGGACGCTTCTCGCGCTCAGCTCCGAACGGGCGGCGGCCGTTCTCGCGGCCACCGGGGCGGACCGCGGGGCGGACCCGGGGACGATGGCCGCGGTCACGGCCGGCGCCGCGGAGGTCGTACGGGCCCTGCGGGCGGCGAAGGCCCCGGCCGCCGTGGTCGTCGCCAACCGCAACGCGCCCCGCCAGACGGTGATATCCGGCCCGACGGACGACGTCACGGACGCCGTGCGCCTGCTGCGCGAGGCGGGGTACGAAGCCCGGCGCATCCCCGTGGCCTGCGCCTTCCACAGCCCTCTGGTCGCCGGTGCGGGCGCCCGGTTCGCCGAGTCGCTCGCGGCCCGTCCGGTGCGCGCGCCGGAGTTCCCGGTGTGGGCCAACCGCACCGCTACGCCGTACACCGCGGATCCGGACGCGGTGCGGGCCGAACTCGCCGCGCAGATCGGCGCCCCGGTCGGGTTCGTCGAGCAGATCGAGGCGATGTACGAGGCGGGCGCCCGGATCTTCGTCGAGGCCGGGCCCGGATCCGTGCTGACAGGGCTGGTCGGACGGATCCTCGGCGACCGGCCGCACCGGGCGGTGGCCTGCGAGCCGCGCCCGGACAGCGGCCTGCGCGGCTGGCTGGACGCCCTGGCCCGACTGGCCGTCGCCGGGCTGCCGGTGCGCACCGGCCGGCTGTTGCGGGGCCGCGACGCCGTCGACGCGGTGCGCACGCCGGTGCCGAAGCGGCCCGGCTGGACGGTCGACGGACAACTGGTACGCACCACCGCCGGAGACCTCCTTCCCGGTGCGCTCGCACCGGCCCGACGAGTCGTGGAGACGACTGTGCCGACGAACCCCCCGCACGCGGTCCCGTCCGACCGGGACGGCCACCACGGCCCGCACGCCCCGCACGCCCCGCACGGTCAGGACCGGCAGGACGCCCAGGACGCGCTGATCTCCGAATTCCTGCGCACCAGCCGCGAGATGATCGCGGCCCAGCGTGACGTGCTGATGACCTACCTCGGAGCGGTGGCCGGGGAACGGACGGCCGGGCCGCCCGCGCCCGTCGCCCCGCCTGCACCGTGGGACACGACGACCGCCGTGCCTCTGGAGGAACCTCCTCGGGCGGCCACGCCGATGCCCCGACCACACCGGGTCACAGGGGCGTCGACCGACCGGGTGCCCGTCACCGGGCCCGCACCGGTCCGGGACGCCGATGTCCGGCAGGCGGTCCTGGAGATCATCAGCGAGCGGACCGGCTACCCCCTCGACATGATCGAACCCGATCTCGATCTGGAGGCCGACCTCAGCATCGACTCCATCAAGCGGGCGGAGATCGCCGGTGAACTGGCCCGGCGCCTCGGCGCAGGGGACGGCGCGGACCTCACCGGGCTCGACGACGCCGAGCTGGAGGACCTGGCGAAGGCCCGGACGGCCGCTGCGGTGACCGACTGGCTGACCGCGCGGCTCTCCGGCCCCGCGGAGCCGGCCGTGATCCCCGCCGAGGACGTGGAGAAGCCCCCGGCGGCCGAGGCGGCCCATGCGGTCGAGGCCGTCGGGGCGACCGAGGCGGTCGAGGCGCCGGAGGCGTCCGGGACGGTCGAGGTCGTGGAGACGGTCACCGGCACGACGACGAACGACGCGGCGGTGAACGACGCAACGACGAGCGGCGATGTGGCGAACGACGCGACGGTGAGCGGCGAGGCTCCCAAGCGGTACCTGCTGCGGTCGGTGCCCCTCGGGCAGGAGGGCGATACGGCGGACCCGGCGGCCGTACTGTCCGGGACGCGGTGGGTCGTCCTCGGCGACGCCCCCGAGATCGGCGCCCGGCTCGCCTCTCACGGCGCCGACGTCGTCGTACGCGACCGGGGGCATCTGCTCACGCCGGACGACGGCCGGGTGGACGGGGTCCTGTATCTCGTGACGGGTGGCTCGCCGGTGCTTCCGGACGCCTTCCCCGTCCTGAAGGCCGTCCTGGCCCGGGGGCCGCGCCGACTGCTGGCGATGCGGGCCGCCCCCGGGGACGTGCCGGACACGGTGGCGGCGGGACTGCGCGGCTTCTTCCGCACCGTGGCACGCGAGTACCCGGAGACGGTCGCGCGGACGGTGGAGGTGGCGACCGCGTCGGCCGTCACGGACACGCTGACCGTCGCGGACGCGCTGCTGCTCGCGGACGCGCTGGTCGACGAGGTGTGCGCGCCCGACCGCGCCCCGGTCGTCCTGCGTCGGCCGGAGGGCCGGTTCGCTCCGGAGCTCGTCGAGTCACCGCTGGGAATCCTCGGCGGCACCGGCGCGGGACCGGCCGGTACGGGGGCCGCCGAGGCCGCCGCGCTGGGCCTGGACCGGGACGCCGTGGTCCTGCTGGCCGGCGGGGCACGCGGCATCACCGCGCAGTGCGCCGCGGCCCTCGCCGCCGCCGGCCGGTGCCGGCTCGAACTGCTCGGCAGGACACCTGCCCCGGACGGCCCGGAGGACCCGGACACGGCCGCCGCCCGTACCCCGTCCGCGCTGCGCGCGGTGCTCGCCGCGCGCGGCGGGACGAAACCGGCCGCGATCAACCGTGAGGCCGAACTCCTCCTCGCCCAGCGGGAGATCGCCGCGACGCTGACGGAGCTCAGGGCGCTCGGCAGCCAGGTCCGCTACCGCTGCGTCGACTTCCGGGAGCCCGAGGCGGTGCTCCAGGCGGTGAAGGAGATCCACGCCGAGCACGGCCGCCTCGACGGTGTCGTCTACGCGGCCGGGGTGATCGAGGACCGGATCATCGCCGAGAAGACCGCAGAGTCCTTCCAGCGGGTCTACGGCACGAAGGCGACCGGCGCGGACGCCCTGCTCAGCGCACTGGAGGAGCTGCCCGGCGGGCCCGCGTTCAGTGTTCTGTTCGGCAGTGTCTCCGGCGTCCTCGGCAACCCGGGCCAGGCGGACTACGCGGCGGCCAACGACGCGCTCCAGACGCTCGGCGAGGCCTGGGCCGCCCGCACCGGGAACCGGGCACTGACCGTTCACTGGGGGCCGTGGGCGCCCGCCGCCCGGCACGGCGGCATGGTCGGACCGGAGCTGGCCCGCGCCTACGGCCGGCGGGGCATCGGCCTGATCGACCCCGAGGAGGGCACCGCGGCCCTGCTGCGTGAACTCGCCTGGGGCGACGCGTCGGCCACCGCCGTCGTCTACACCTCCTCGGGCTGGTGAGGGCTCCGGTGACGGGTCCCGCGGAGGATCCGGCGAGAAGCCCCATCGTGGTACAGGACAGCCGGTCTTCATTGACGCGACGTCAAGTACCGGTCGCCATAGTCGGTATGGCGGTGCTGATGCCCGGGGCCCGGGATCTGGAGGCGTACTGGCGCAACCTGCGGGACGGGGTGGACGCGATCGGGGAGGTGCCCCAGGGCCGTTGGGACGCCGGGTACTACCGCCCCGGCACCGCGTCCGCACCGGCCGTCGCCGACCAGGTGTACTGCCGCAGGGGCGGGTTCGTGGACACGCTGGCCGAGGTGGAGGTGACCCGGTTCGGGATCATGCCGAACTCGGTGGCCGGCACCGAGCCGGACCAGCTCATCGCGCTGCACGTGGCCGCCGCGGCCCTCGCGGACGCGGGCGGCACGGACCGGCTGCCCGACCGGCGGCGCGTCGGCGTCGTCCTCGGCCGGGGCGGCTATCTCACCCCCGGCCTGGTCCGGCTCGACCAGCGCGTGCGCACGGCCGGGCAACTGGTGCGGACCCTGGGCGAACTGTTACCCGAACTGACGGACAGTCAACTAAACCGTGTACGCACGGCGTTCACCGACCGGCTCGGACCCGACAGCCCCGATTCGGCGATCGGCCTGGTGCCCAATCTGGCCGCCTCCCGGGTGGCCAACCGGCTCGACCTGTGCGGCCCCGCCTACACCGTGGACGCCGCCTGCGCCTCGTCGCTGGTCGCGGTCGACCAGGCGGTGGGCGAACTCTCCTCGGAGCGCTGCGACCTGATGCTCGCCGGGGGCGTCCACCACTGCCACGACATCACGCTGTGGAGCGTCTTCTCCCAACTGCGCGCCCTCTCGCCCAGCGAGCGCATCCGCCCCTTCCACCGGGACGCCGACGGCCTCCTCGTCGGCGAGGGGACCGGGGTCGTCGTGCTGAAGCGGCTGGCCGACGCCCGGCGCGACGGCGACCGGATCTACGCGGTGATCCGGGGCACCGGGGTGGCGAGCGACGGCCGGGCCGCCGGCCTGGTCAACCCCGACCCGGGCGGTCAGGCGAGCGCCGTACGACAGGCGTGGCTCGCCGCCGGACTCGACCCCGCCGCGCCCGGCTCGGTCGGCCTGCTGGAGGCGCACGGCACCGCGACCCCGGCCGGCGACGCGGCCGAACTGGCCACGCTCGCCGCGGTGTTCGGCCCGGCCGGGAGATCCGGCGCGGACCGCGCGGTGATCGGCTCGGTGAAGTCGATGATCGGGCACACCATGCCCGCCGCCGGGGTGGCCGGCCTGGTCAAGGCCGCCCTCGCGGTGCACCACGCGACGCTGCTGCCGACCCTGCACTGCGACGACCCGCATCCGGCGCTGGCCGCGACCCGCTTCCGTACGCTGGAGAAGGCCGTCCCCTGGGAGAGTTCGTCCGGTCGCCCGGTGCGGCGGGCCGCCGTGAACGCCTTCGGTTTCGGCGGGATCAACGCGCACGTGGTGCTGGAGGAGGCACCCGCGTCCGTCGCGACGGCGCCCGCCCCGACGCCCGGGCGCCCGGCCGGGCGGGTCGCCGAGCCCGAACGGGTCCTGCTGCTCGCCGCGGACGGTCCGGAACCGCTCGCCGCCCTGCTGGACACCGACGACGACGCGGTACGCGCCGCCGGACTCGACCCCGCGCTCCCCCACCGGGCCGCGGGCCGGGCCCGGCTCGCCGTCGTCGGCCCGACCGCGAAACGGCTGGCCCTGGCCCGCCGGGCGGTCGGCCGGGGCCGGGCCTGGCACGGCCGGGGCGACGTCTGGTTCCGGCCCGGTCCCCTGCTCGGTCCCGGGCACGGCAAGCTCGTCTTCGTCTTCCCGGGCCTGGAGGGCGAGTTCGCCCCGCGCGTCGATGACGTGGCCGCGCACTTCGGGCTGCCCGGCGCGGCGCCCGAGGGCGATCGCGTCGGCGACGTGGGCCGGCACGGCCTCGGCGTGGTCGCCGTCGGACGCCTTCTCGACGCCGCGCTGCGTCGCACGGGTGTCGTACCGGACGCGGTCGCCGGGCACAGCGTCGGCGAGTGGACCGCGATGACGGTGGCCGGACTGTACTCCGGGGACGAGGTCGACGCCTTCGTGGCGGGCTTCGACCCGGACACGGTGACGGTGCCGGGTCTCGCGTTCGGCGCCGTCGGCGCGCCCGCGGACCGGGTACTGGCCGCCCTGGAACAGGAGTGGACGGGCGCGGGCCTGGTGCTCTCCCACGACAACGCCCCGGGTCAGTCGATGGTGTGCGGACCGGACGGCGCGGTCGAGGACTTCGTCCGGTCGTTCCGGGCCCGCGGTGTGCTCGGCCAGGTGCTGCCGTTCCGGTCCGGCTTCCACACGCCGATGCTGGCGCCCTATCTCGGGCCGATCAGACAGGCGGCGCAGCGTTTCCGGCTGCACCCGGCGGCCGTCCCGGTGTGGTCGGGGACGACCGCGGCGCCGTTCCCCGAACGGGAGGCGGAGGTACGTGAGCTGTTCGTCCGGCACCTGCTGGAACCCGTGCGCTTCCGGCAGTTGACCGAGGCCCTCTACGCGACGGGGCACCGGACGTTCGTCCAGGTGGGTCCCGGACAGCTCGGGTCGCTCGTGGGCGACACCCTCGGCGACCGCGACCATCTGGCCGTGGCCGCCAACTCCCCGCACCGCACCGGCCTCGCCCAGTTGCGCCGGGCGGCGGCCGCGCTGTGGACGGCGGGGGCGGCCGTGGCCCCCGCCCTGCCCACCGGGCCCCGTACGGTATCCGCGGCCGGAGCCGGACCGGAATCGACCGGCGGAACCGGTCCGGGATCCGCCGCCGGGACCGGGCCGGGCATCGCCGCCAGGAGCGGGCCGGGGTCCGCTCTCGGCCCGCTGCCGTCGCGGCCGCCCGTGCGGCTCGACCTCGGCGGGGCGCTGATCTCGCTCGATGGACCGGAACTGGCGTCCCTGCGCGCCGAGTTACGGACGTCTCCGGCGGCGCCCGGCGCCGCCACCCGGTCCGTGCTGGGCACTCTCACCGACCGGTTCCCCGTCGCCGCCGAACTGGACGCCCTGTTGCGGGACACCGCGGACACGGCGGCCGCGCTGATCACCGCGCGGACCTCTGCCCGCCCCCGGCCGGCCGGCCCGCCCGCTCCCCCGGCCCCCGCCGCCGCCCCGGCCTCGGCCGCCGGGCCCGGCCCCGCCGTCGCCCCGGTTCCGGGGCCGGTGCCCGTCACCGGGGCGCGGACACCGGGCGGCGGGCTGCCGACGACGGGCAGCGGCCTACGGACGTCGGTCGTCCGCGTCTCGCCGGAGACCATGCCCTATCTGCTCGACCACTGCTTCTTCCCGCAGCGGGCCGGCTGGCCGGACGTGGCCGACCGCTGGCCGGTCGTCCCGGCGACCACGATCGTGCGGCACCTGATGGACGCGGCACGGTGGGCGGCGCCGGGCAAGGTTCCGGTCGCGGTGCACGGCGCCCGGTTCGAGGAGTGGCTGACGGCCACCCCCGCCGTCGACGTACGGGTCACGGCGGAGCCCGTGGCACCGGACCGCCTGGCCGTGTCCTTCGGTCCCCGGGCCCGCGCCACCGTCGAACTCGCCACCGGCTACCCGGCCCCGCCGCCCGCCCGTTGGCGGACCGACCCCGCGGGCGAACGCGCCCCCCTCCACACCGCGGCCCAGCTGTACGGCGAGCGCTGGATGTTCCACGGCCCGGCGTTCCAGGGGGTCACCGAACTGACCGCGCTCGGCGAGCGGCACATCCGCGGTGTCATCACCGCCCCGGCCGCGCCCGGTGCCCTGCTGGACAACGTCGGTCAGCTCCTCGGCTACTGGATCATGGCGACCCGCTCCGAGCGGACGGTCGTTTTCCCGGTCGGGATACGGGAGATGCGCTTCCACGGCCCGCATCCGGCCCCGGGGACGCGGGTGGCGTGTCTGGTGCGGATCACCTCGCTCACCGACACCGTGCTGGAGGCCGACGTACAGCTGTCGGTGGCGGGCGTGGTGTGGGCGGAGCTGCGCGGCTGGCAGGACCGCCGGTTCGACAACGACCCGCACACCCGGCCGGTGGAACGCTTCCCGGAGCGCAACACCCTGTCCGAGGCCCGTCCGGGCGGCTGGTCGCTGGTGCACGAACGGTGGCCGGACCTGGCGTCGCGCGACCTGATCATGCGCAACTCGCTGGGCGGACCGGAGCGTTCGGAGTACGCGGCGCACGCGCCGCGCGGCCGGCGGCAGTGGCTGCTGGGCCGGATCGCGGTCAAGGACGCCGTACGGCAATGGCTGTGGGACCACGGCGAGGGCCCGGTCTTCCCGGCGGAGCTGCGCGTGCGCAACGACGCCATGGGCCGCCCGTACGTCACCGGGGTGCACGGCCGCGAACTGCCCCCGCTGGACGTCTCGCTCGCCCACCGCGCGGAGGCGGGCGTGGCGATCGTACGGCCGCACACGCCCGGCCCCGGGCCGGGCATCGACATCGAGGAGGTCACGCCCCGCGACCCGCAGGCGGTGGCGACCGTGCTCGGCGCGGACGAACTGCGGCTGCTGCACGGGCTGTGCGCGGCCACCGGCGACTCCGAGGCACTGTGGTTCACCCGGTTCTGGGCCGCGAAGGAGGCGGTCGCCAAGGCGGAGGGCACCGGATTCGGCGGCCGGCCGCGCGACTTCGCCGTGTTCGAAGCGTCCCCGGCCGGAGACGCCCTGACCGTCTCGGGTCGCCTGGAACGCGCCTACGCGGTGCGGTGCGCGCCGGCCGCGAACCCGCCCGGACCGACCGACCGGGCCTATGTCGTGGCCTGGACCACGGGACCGGTCGGACCGACGGGACACCCCCACGAGGAGGAGTACGCCCCATGAACCCCACCCCCCACCCCGCCGACACGGACCTGGTCCTCGCCGACGTCGCCGGACTGCTCGCCCGGCTCCTGGAGGACGAATACGGTCTCGACGACGCCGAGATCGGCATGGAGACCACGTTCAACCGCGATCTGGAGCTGGAGAGCATCGACCTGGTGACCCTGGCGGGACTGCTGGAGGAGCGGTACGGCGGGCGGGTCAACTTCGCCGAGTTCCTCGCCGGGATGGAGTTCGACGAGATCATCGAGCTCACCGTCGGACGGCTCGTCGAGTACGTCGTGACCAGCCTGAAGGCGGCGGGGGCGAGCTGACGCATGGCGATGGTCGACGCCGGTGGAATCCGGTTGCACGTACAGCGGATCGGCCCCCGGGACGGCCGGGCGGCCACCGCCACCGCGGTACTGGTCCACGGTCTGCTCACCGACAGCCTGGCCAGCTACTACTTCACCGTGGCGCCCGCCTTCGCGGCGGCCGGCCTCGACGTCGTCATGTACGACCTGCGCGGTCACGGCCGCAGCGAACGCCCGCCCGACGGCTACACCCTGGACCACAACATCGACGACCTCGGGGCGCTGCTGGACCGACTGGCGGTGACCGGACCGGTGCACCTGGTCGGCAACTCCTACGGCGGCACGATCGCCTTCGGCTACGCGGCCCGCCGTCCCGAACGGGTGGCCAGCGTGTCCCTGATCGAGTCCGAACCGGCCACCGCGGCCTGGGCGTCGAAACTCGGCGGCATCCTCGACCGGGTGGTGACCCAGCTCGCGCACAACGAGCCCGACGCGATCGCCTGGATCACGGCGAACCGGGGCCACAACACGGCGCGGCTGGCCCGGGGAGCGGCCCGGCTCGCCCGGGACACCAGCCTCGGCCGGGACATCCCGGACAGCCGCGTCCTGACGGAGGATCAGATCGCCGCGGTTCGCCGTCCCGTGCTCGGGATGTACGGCGGTGACTCCGACCTCGCCGAACTCGCGCCCTGGCTGCGATCGTTGCTGCCGGACTGCCGGACGGTGGTGATCCCGGGGCACGAGCACTCGGTGCTGGTGGAGGCGGCCGGGACCGTGGGTGGTCACGTCCTGGCGCTGATCCAGGGGACTTCGGAGGCCCGATGGGCGGGGGCTGAGGCGCGGTGAGCGGATTCCTCTTCGTGGTACCGCCGTTGGTCGGGCACATCAACCCGGCCGTCGGGGTCGCCGACCAGTTGCTCGCGCGCGGGCACCGGGTGGCGTGGGCGTGCGCCGACCCCGGTCTCGTGGGACGCCTCGCGGGTGACCGGACCCCGGTGTTCCCGTGCGCCGGGCCGGTGCCGGGGGCGGGCGAGGCACGACGGCCGCCCGACCTGCGGGGGCCCGAGGCGCTGAAGTTCCTGTGGGAGTGGTACCTGCTGCCGCTGGCCGAGGCGATGGCGCCGGGGGTGCGGGCAGCGGTCGAGACGTTCCGTCCGGACGTGGTCGTCGCCGACCAGCAGGCGTTCGCGGGTGCGCTGGTCGCCGAGCGGGCGGGGCTGCCGTGGGCCACCTCGGCGACCACCTCGGCCGAGTTGGCCGACCCGCTGGCCGGGCTGCCGAGGGTCAGGCAGTGGCTGGCGGAGCGCCTCGCGGAACTTCGCGCGTCCGTCGGGGACCCGGCGGGCGACACCGATCCACGGTTCTCGCCGCATCTGGTGCTGGCGTTCAGCACGGTGGAGCTGGCCGGTCCGGGGTGCGCCGCGCGAGGCGGCCCGGTCCGCTGGGTCGGGCCGTCGGTCACCGCGAGACCGGCCGCGGCCGACTTCCCCTGGGACTGGCTCGACCCCGGCCGGGCCGCGGTACTGGTGACCCTGGGCACCGCGAACGCGGACGCCGGCGGGCACTTCCTCGCCGTCGCCCGGGAGTCCCTGCGCGCACGGGCCGACCATGTACAGGCGGTCGTCGTCGACCCGGGAAACACCCTGGGCGCGGACCGCACCCCGTCCCCGGACGGCGCCCGGCCTCCGTACGGCCGCGACAAGGACCTGCTGGTCCTGCCGTCCGTACCTCAACTCGCCCTCATCGAACGGGTCGACGCCGTGGTCTGCCACGCCGGTCACAACACCGTGTGCGAGGCGCTGTGGCACGGGGTTCCGCTCGTGGTGGCGCCCATCCGCGACGACCAGCCGGTGGTGGCCGGGCAGGTGGTGGACGCGGGGGCGGGCGTCCGGGTCAGGTTCGGCCGGGTGACCGCCGCCCGGCTGGGCGCCGCACTCGACGCCGTACTGCACGAACCCGGACACCGCGGCGCCGCCCAGCGGATCGGTACGGCGTTCCGCGCCGCCGGCGGCGCACCGGCGGCGGCGGACAGCCTCGAAGAACTCGCCAGGGAGTGCCGATGAGTGAACGGACCGAGCAGCCGGCCGGGCAGAGCGCCGAGGAGCCGGCCGGGCGGGCGGCGGGCGGACGGCCGACCGGGGAACCGGGCCGTGCCGAGCGGGTGGCCGCGCTGCGCCCCGGCTACCTGACCGATCTGGCCGAGGGCACGGACCGCTTCTTCGAGCCGCCGCGCACCACCTGCCCCTGGTGCGGCTCCGACCGGCTGGCCGCCCGTCTGCGCACCACGGACCTGATCCAGCACAAGCCGGGCCGGTTCACCCTCGACCGGTGCGAAGCCTGCGGGCACGTCTTCCAGAACCCCCGGCTGAGCGAGGCGGGGCTGGAGTTCTACTACCGCGACTTCTACGACGGGCTCGGCGAGAAGAGACTCGGCGACACCTTCGGCGGCCGCACCAGGATGTACCGCGACCGCGCCGAGTCGATGCTGCCGTACGACCCCGCCCCGAAGACCTGGCTCGACGTCGGCACCGGGCACGGTCACTTCTGCGCGACCGCCCGCGAGGTGCTGCCCGGCACGGCGTTCGACGGTCTCGACTTCACGGACGGAGTCGAACTCGCCGCCCGCGAGGGCCGCGTGGCGCACGGCTACCGCGGCGCCTTCCCCGACCTGGCACCGGAACTCACCGCCCGCTACGACGTGGTGAGCATGTTCCACTACCTGGAGCACAGCACCGACCCCGACCGCGAACTGAGGGCCGCGCGGCAGGCGGTACGGCCCGGCGGCCATCTGATCGTCGAGGTCCCGGACCCCGAGAGCCGCTACGCCCGGCTGCTGGGTCGCTGGTGGCTGCCCTGGCTCCAGCCGCAGCACCTGCACTTCGTGCCGGTCGCCAATCTGCGCCACCGGCTGGCGGAGCTGGGGTTCACGGTGGTGGCGGAGCAGCATGCCGAGCCTCACGATCCGGTGGACCTGCTCGCCGCCGTATGGCTGGCGCTGGACCACACCGCTCCGCGCGAGGACGCGCCCTGGTTGCCACGGCCGCCCGGCCCGCTGCGCCGGGCCGGGCGTACGGCCCTGCTCGTGGCGGGCATCCCGGCCCTGGTCCTGGGCACGCTGCTGGACCGGTTCGCGGTCCGCCCGCTCGCACACCGGCTCGGCGTGTCCAACGCCTACCGCCTGGTGGCCCGCCGGAAGTGACCCGGCCGGTGGGCCCTTGTGCCCCCGCTCGGCCGAGCGGGGGCACAAGGGCCCACATGGACCGCCCCCCTGACGGGGCGGAGTACGGCCGGTCAGACGGCCGGCCGGGTCAGGGTGCTGCCCGCCCTGGCGCGCACGGCCTCGACCGCTTCCCACTCCTCGGTGCCCAGGTTCGCGAGTGCGGCGGGAAAGACGCCGTCCTGCTCCTTGAGGATGTGGTCGCGCAGCATGGCCATCGCCTCCACGAGCCGCTCCGGCCAGCTCGGATCCGGGGGTGTCGCGCCGTCGGCGGCCTCGGCCAGCACCGCCTCGATGCGGCGGTGCTCGGCCTCCAGGGCGGCGATCTGGTCGGGGAAGTCCGCGGCCATCGCGGGGAACAGGCCGTGCTCCTCCACCTCGGTGTGCGGGCCGAGCACCCTCGCGATCTCCCGGGAGACCTCCGCCATCCGAGCCACGTCTTCGGCCCGGTGGGCGGAGTGGAGGTGGCTGATCAGGCGGACGACCTCGTCGTGCTCCCGGGTCAGCTCGTCGATCGACTCCAGCGACTGGCAGCCGCAGTACTCACACACCGGTTCTTCTCCTTCGTCGTCCTTCGGTCCCGTTCGTCCCGTCCGCCCTCACGCGGTGGTGCCGGCGGTGGCGCGGTGCCCGCGCCGGCGGCCGGTGCGCGGCCCCCGCTCGCCGCCTTCGGTCGCGGCGCGGACACCGGTGAGGGTGAAGACCAGCGCCGCGGCGGCCACGATCGCCAGCAGGGCGAGACCGGCCGCGTACGTCCCGTACTCGCCGTACAACGAGCCCATGATCAGCGGCGGCAGGAAGCCGCCCAGTCCGCCCGCGGCGCCGACCACGCCGGTGACCGAGCCGACCTGGTCGGCCGGCGTCCGCAGGGCCACCAGGGCGAACGTCGCCCCGCTGCCCGCACCCAGCGCGGCGGCCATGGCCAGGAAGGCGACGGTGCCACCGGGCGCCAGGCCCGGGGTGAACGACTGCACGAGAGCCCCCGCGACGACCACGGCCAGCGCGCCGGCCAGCACCCGCACCGGGCCGATCCGGTCCGACAGCCAGCCGCCGATCGGGCGCATCGCCACGGCCAGCAGCACGAATCCGGCCATCCGGTTGGCCGCGTCGGCCTGGGTGAGGCCGTAGCCGGTCTTGAGGTAGGTGGGCAGGTAGACGGAGAAGGCCACGTAGCCGCCGAACGCCACCGCGTACAGGGCCGAGGCCTGCCAGGTGATGCCCAGCCGGGCGGTGGCCGCCAGGCGGCGGGCCAGGGGCTCGGTGGGAACGGTGCGGCCGGGGGCGTCGCGCAGCAGCAGTGCGGCGGTCACGGCGTAGACGGCGAGGACGGCCGCGGTGATCAGGAAGGGGGTGGACATGCTGTGCGCGTCGACCAGCTTCACGGTGGTCAGGGCGCTGATGGCGGTGCCGCCCATACCGGCGCCGAAGACTCCGATCGCCAGCCCGCGCCGCGCGGGCGGGAACCATGCGTTGACCAGCGGCACTCCGACCGCGAAGGCGGTGCCGCCGATGCCGAGGAAGAAGCCTCCGGCCAGCAGCGCGGTGAGCGAGGAGTGGCCGGCCAGCCCGAGGTAGAGCACCGGCACGATGGTGGCCACCGACACGATCGGGAACATGACCCGTCCGCCGAACCGGTCGGTCAGCGCGCCGACCGGGATCCGGCCGAGCGATCCGACCACGACCGGAACCGCCACCAGCAGCGACTGCTGGAAGGAGGACAGCTCCAGGGTGTCCTTGAAGCGGGGGCCGAGCGGGCTGAGCAGTGCCCACGCCCAGAAGTTGACGGCGAACCCGACGGTGGCCAGGGCCAGCATCAGCCAGGCCCGGCCGGGCACCGGCGCGCCCGAGCCCGTTCTGTCGCTCTCCTTCGTCGACGGCTGGAGCATGGTGTCCGTCCCTTCCCTGCTTACGTCTGTCCTGTGACATGGGGTGCACTCGGGTCTCTCGCCCGAAGTCCGGCGCCCCCGCCACTGTCCACTTCCGGACATCCGGGCGGCATGGGCCATGGGTCCCTGCCGCCCGGCAGATGGTCCCGGTTGGATCCGGCCGCCCTTCCCCCCTTCGGGCCCCACGCCTCGAACCGCTCGTGCGATTCCTTCGGTCCTGCCGCTCCCGCGAGGGCGGACAGGAGGGCCGACCGGCCCTGCGCCATGTCCCCGGGGGATGCCGGGCAGTTCGGTCCTCGGCTCAGGGACGCTCGGCCCCTACCCGCGCCGCCGGCCGGAAAGGAAGCTGAAGGAGCGCCAGGGGGCCGGCTCCCCGGGACGGTCCGAAGGGACGACAAGGCCACCACAGCCGAACGGGCCCGTGCGTTCCGGCCCCCGGTGCCCGTAGCACGCCGCCGTGTCCCACGCTCTCCGACAGGCGATCCGGCGCAGCACTCCGTCGCGCTCCGCCCTCGAACGGCGGGCGAGGAAGAAAGTGGGCACGATGACTCGCATCGTCGGTGAAGTGATGACCCGCGAGGTCGTCCGAACCCGCCGGAACACACCGCTCAAGGACGTGGCACGACTGCTGGACCGGCACCGGATCAGCGGGCTGCCCGTGGTCGACCACGACGACAAGGTCCTGGGAGTGATCTCCGGGACCGACCTGGTCCGCCGCCGGTCGGCCCGCTCCACCGGCCGTCCTGCACGGCGGTTCCGGGTACCCGCGCCGCGCCGGGGCGCCCGCCGCACGGCCGCCGCCGTCCGGGCCGTCACGGCCGGGGAACTGATGACGTGGCCCGCCGTCACCGTCCATCCCGAACAGCGGGTCGCGGACGCCGCCCGCGTGATGGAACGCCACGGCGTCGAACACCTCCCGGTCGTGGACGAGGAGGACCGGCTGATCGGCATCGCCACCCGCCGGGACCTGCTGCGCGTCTTCCTGCGCACGGACGAGGAGATCGTCCGGGAGATCGTGGACGACGTCCTCACCCGCGCCATGTGCCTGCCGCCCGGCGCCGTGAACGTCTCGGTCCAGGACGGCATGGTCACGCTGGAGGGATGCCTGGAGCGGTGCAGCGACATCCCGTCGGCGATTCGGCTGACGTACCGGATCGACGGAGTGGTCGGCGTCGTCAACGCTCTGGTCCTCCACCTCGACGACGACCGGGCTCCGACGCCGCCGCGTACGGGAGGAGGAGTCCTGGAGCCGGCCGACTCCCTCTGACGAACCGGACCGCCGCACGGGCCGGGCGGTCCTGGGACTTGGGCCGGGCGGTCCTGGGACCGGGGCCGGACGGCCCGTTCGTACAGGCCGCACTCTCACCACCGACGAGATCGAATAAGGCTAGCCTCACTTTACTGACAACTGGGTGGCCGGCGGCTTTCGTCCGGCCCGGCGTGGCGGAGACGCGGATGAGTGTGGGTGGCGAGGGGGCCGTACGGGCGGGACGCCGGGCGACGGCCGTGCCGGAGGGCGCGTCGCGCGCCCTGGCCGATCTCGTGCCCGGTGCACGGGCCACGGTGGTCGAGGTCGTCACGGACGGGGCGCCGGGCACGGCCCGCCGTCTGCGCGCCCTCGGGTTCACCCCCGGGACGGTGGTGGAGGTCGTACGCCGTGCCCCGCTGCGCGACCCGGTCGTCTACCGGGTCAAGGACTACGAGGTGTGCCTGCGCCGGGCACAGGCCGCATGCGTGCGCACGACCGAGGTGGAGCGGTGACCGCCAGCTGCCACGAGCCCGGCGGCACGGGCGCGGTGGTGACCGAGGAGACGCGTATCGCGCTGGTCGGCAGCCCCAACGCGGGCAAGACCAGCGTCTTCAACGCGCTGACCGGCCTGCGCGCCAAGACCGGCAACTACCCCGGCGTGACCGTGTCCCGTTACGTGGGTACCTGCCGGGCCGGCGGGCGCGGTCATGTGATCGAGGATCTGCCCGGCACGTACAGCCTGGAACCGGTCAGCCCGGACGAACGGATCACCGTCGACATCCTGGACGGCCGGCTGGACGGCACACCGCGGCCGGACGCGCTGCTCCTCGTCGTGGACGCCACCACCCTGCGCAGATCGCTGACGCTGGTCGCGCAGGTCCTCTCCCGCGCACTGCCGACCTGTGTCGTGGTCACCTTCACCGACGAACTCGCGGTACGTCAGGGTCACCTGGACCTGGACGCGCTCTCCCGGGCGCTGGGCGTCCCGGTCCTTCCCGTGGTCGGCCACCGCGGTCTGGGCATCGCACAGCTACGCGACCGGATCGCCGATCGGCGGTCCTGGCCGGTCCCCGTCCTCGCGCCGCCCACCGACCCGGCCGAGCTGGACGCCTGGGCGGAGTCGGTTCTCGCCTTCGCCGACTACCGCCCCGCCGAGCGCCACCGGGCCACCCGGCGTCTCGACGCCGTGCTGCTGCACCCCGTGTGGGGCACGGTCGTCTTCTTCGCGGTCATGATGGCGTTCTTCCAGACCGTGTTCACCCTCGCGGCGCCGCTCCAGGGGTACGTGGAGTCGTTGTTCGGATGGCTGTCCGGCCTCGTCGCCGACCACGTCACCAACCGGTGGCTGTCCGGACTGCTCGGTGACGCCGTCATCGGCGGCGTCGGCGGCGTCCTCGTCTTCGTCCCGCAGATCATGCTGCTGTTCCTGCTCCTGGCCCTGCTCGAAGGCGTCGGCTACCTGTCGCGGGCGGCGTTCCTGATGGACCGGGTGATGGCGCGTGCCGGGCTGGAGGGGCGGGCGTTCGTGGCGCTGCTGTCGTCGTTCGCCTGCGCGATCCCCGGCATCATGGCCACCCGCACCCTGCCCTCGGCCAAGGACCGCCTCGCCACCATGATGGCCGCCCCGCTGATGACCTGTTCCGCGCGGCTGCCGGTCTACGTGCTGCTGATCGGCCTGCTCGTCGAACCGTCCGCGGGAATCGGCCCGTTCGGCGCACAAGGGCTGATCATGTTCGGCCTGTACCTGCTCGGCGCCGTCTCGGCGATGACCGCCGCCTGGGTGATCAAGAAAGTCACCGACCGGAACGGCACGCCCATGCCGTTCTTCATGGAGATGCCGCCCTACCGGCTGCCCGCGCCACGCGCGGTACTGCTGGCGATGTGGTCCTCCGCCCGGGCCTTCCTGCGCAAGTGCTCGACCGTCATCGTCGCCACCTCCGTCGCGCTGTGGCTGGCGTTGAACCTGCCGCTCCA
Organism: Streptomyces sp. NPDC058751; assembly: GCF_042746485.1. NCBI lineage: Bacteria > Bacillati > Actinomycetota > Actinomycetes > Kitasatosporales > Streptomycetaceae > Streptomyces > Streptomyces sp. NPDC058751. Next base: position 35,171 of record NZ_JBHYPZ010000031.1, read on the forward strand.
CTCCCCCGCCCAGTTGCAGGCGGCCGGCGTCGACACCGGCGACTCCGTGGCCGTGTCCGCCTACACCATCGATCACAGCTACGCGGCCGGTCTCGGCCGGCTGGTCTCCCCGGTCTTCGACCCGCTGGGCTTCGACTGGCGCATCAACGTCGGCGTCCTGTCGGCCCAGTCGGCCCGGGAGACCTTCGTGGCCACCCTCGGGCAGGTCGCCGCCGCCGAGAGCCCCGCCGACCCGGCGGACACCCTGCGGACCATGACGTACGAGGACGGATCCCGCGCGGGGCAGAAGGTCTTCACCGCACCCACGGTCGCGGCACTCCTGGTCTATTTCGCCTACGCGTTGCAGTGCATGGCGACCGTCGCGGTCATCCGGCGGGAGACCGGCACCTGGAAATGGCCGGCGATCGCCTTCACCTACCTGACCGTGACGGCCTGGCTCATGGCCTACCTCGCCCACACCGTCACCGCCGCCCTGACGGGCGGGTGACGCGCCCGTGATCCCCCTGCACCCCCAACCCGTCCCCGGCCACCCCGACCGGCTGCGCTGGATCGTCCCCACCGGTGTCCTCACCTGGACGGGAGCGCCCGCCTCGGTGCCGGCGCCGCTGGCGGCGCTGCTCGCGGACGGCACGCTCACCCACGTCGTCGTCGAACCCGCGGTCGTCGTCACCCGCCTCGGCGAAGGCCGCTCCTGGCGGGCGGACGGATCCCGGGTCCGCACCGCGCTGCACAGCGCCCTGGAGGATCCCACCGGCTGGAGCCCCGCGGCCGACGCCGAGGAGTCCCGCGACGACACGTCGCTCCGCACCGCCGCCCAAGAGCTCATCGCCGGCCCCGTGGGGGAACGAGCCCGCTCCCACGGCGGCGCGATCGAGCTGGTCGGCGTGCGCGACGGCGTCGTCACCGTACGCCTCGGCGGCGCCTGCCACGGCTGTCCCGCCGCCTGGCTCACGCTCCACCAGTGGCTGGAGCGTCTGCTGCGCCGGCGATGCCCCCAGCTCGTCGAGGTCCGGCACGTCGGATCGGGCAGCCGTCGCTCCAACGGCGGGTGAGCAGCCGTACGACGGCGATACCGACGCCGACCGCATCAGTCGTATAAGAAGAGCGCCAACGTGAGGGCTTCGGCCGGACGGGGTCCCGGCTCGGCAGGTGCCTTCCGCGGCTGGGCGGTGAGGTCCTCCCCGGCCTATGCCCGCCGGTGCCCCCGGTGGGCGTCGAACGCGGCCCAGGCGCTGTCCCACTGCGTCCGGCGGTGGGCCTCCAGCCCCACCCGGGCACCCCACCAGAGGCCCAGCACCAGTACGCACGCGCCCAGGCCGGCTGTCGCCCCGAACGCGGCCGACTGGGACCTGACCTGGGACGAGGTGGGTGGCGCGGCATGGATGCGGCCCGCGTCGTCGAGCCACACCGTGACGGATGCGCCCGCCTTGCCGCCCGCTGCGACCAGGGCTTTCCCGGTCCGGGAAGTGCCGCTGGGCATGGTCCACCGCACTCTCGCGCCGACGCGGGCGTCGGCCGCCAGGTCGGAAAATCGTGCCGCCCCGGCGGGGGCGTCCTCGATGAGGTGCGCCGTGGTGCGGTGCAGCCCCCGGGCCTGGCCGAGAACGGAGTTCTCCTCGATCACGGCCGTGGCCACGGCCACGGCCGGCACCGTGAGAAGAAGCAGTGCCGCCGCCGCTACGGCGAGCCAGGCCTCGGCGATGTCGGAGCGCCGCCTGAGCGGGTTGCGCCGCCAGCGCCACAGCGGCACCCTGCCGGCCCGTTCTCGCATGGGTGTGTCCCTCCGTGTTCGACCGGAAACGAGCTTTCCCTCCACTGCGGTGACGGACCTGTGGCCGGTCGGGCAGAGCCCGCCGGACCGTCGTGGCGGGGCCGTTCGACCTCGGCGCGGATGCGCCGGGTGCCGGGTGCCGGGGCGGCTTCGCGACCTCGTGGCACGTGTCTGCCGCTGGTCGGCCGCCCGGGCGGGGGGCGTGGTCCGCGAACGCCTCTCTCCGCCCGGTGCGGGGCTGGTCAGGCCCCGGCGGGACTGCTGGAGTCGGCGGGTTCCGGGGCGGGCAGCATGGTCAGCAGCATGACGGTGGGCTCGATGGCGCGCACGGTGTGCGGCAGCCTGGCGGGCAGGTGGATCCAGCAACCCGGGAGGGCTTCGGTCTTCTCGTCGCCGAGGACGAGGTCGAGGCGGCCCCGGACGACCTGGATGACCACGGGCAGGGCCGAGGTGTGCTCGGTCAGTTCCTCGCCTTCGGCGAAGGCGAAGCCGACCACGCGCAGGCGGTCGTCGCGGTGGATGACGCGGCTGAGGGTGCCGTCCTCGGGCAGCGGCAGTTCGGCGGCGAGATCGGTGATGACGGTGGCGGACATGCGGATGTCTCCTCGGACGGTGGTCGGGATGAGGGCGGGGCGGTGGTCGGGACGGGGGCGGCGAGGGTGCCCGGGCGGGCCGGCAGCCGGTGCCCCGGATGCGGTCCGCGGCCGGTCCGTCGCCGGGGACGGGGATGTCCTGCGGGGCCCGACGGTTCGTCGATGCCGTGTTCCGTGCCTCGCTCTCCGCCCGCAGCGGTGCTACTCGTCGTGGAACAGGTCCGTGCTGAGGTAGCGCTCTCCGGTGTCGGGCAGGACGACGACGATCAAGGCACCCTCGTGCTCGGGACGGCGGGCGAGCGCGGTTGCCGCGTGGAGGGCGGCACCGCCCGACATTCCGGTGAGGATGCCCTCCGTGCGGGCCAGGCGGCGTGCCTCGGCCCGGGCCTGGGGCGCGGAGACGCGCTGCACGGTGTCGTAGACCCCGGTGTCGAGGACGTCGGGGACGAAGCCCGCGCCGAGGCCCTGGAGGCGGTGCGGACCGGGCGGGCCGCCGGACAGGACGGCCGAGTCCGCCGGTTCGACGGCCACCACGGTGATGCCGGGGTTCTTCTCCTTGAGGACTTGCCCGACCCCGGTGACGGTGCCGCCGGTTCCGACGCCGGCCACCAGGACGTCGATCTGCCCTGCGGTGTCCTGCCAGATCTCCTGGGCGGTGGTGCGGCGGTGGGCATCGGGGTTGGCCGGGTTGCGGAACTGCTGCGGCATGAACCAGCCGTGCCGCTCCGCCAGTTCGGCCGCACGGGCGACGGCGCCGGTCATGCCTTCGGCCGCCGGGGTCAGGACCAGCTCCGCGCCGTAGGCACGCAGCAGGGCGCGGCGTTCGGCGCTCATGCTCTCGGGCATGGTGAAGGTGACCGGGTAACCCTCGGCGGCGGCCACCATGGCCAGCCCGATACCGGTGTTGCCGCTGGTCGGTTCGACGATGCCCTGCCCCGGCCGGAGTGCGCCCGTGGTCCGGGCGTCCTCGATCATCGACAGGGCGATGCGGTCCTTGACACTGCCGCCGGGGTTGGCGGACTCCAGCTTCACGACCAGACGTACGGGCAGGCCCGCGCCGTAGCGGCGCAGCTCCACCAGGGGGGTGCGGCCTATCAGGGCCGTGACCGAGGGCGCGATCGAGGGATGTGTCGCCGTCATGGCCGTGGTTCTCTTTCGTCTGCGGGGGTGAGGATCCCGGCGTGGGGTGCCGCCGTGGTGTCGTGAGGGCGGGTGGTGGCCGCGTGCGGGGCGAAGACCCGGCTGTGGGCGGGAACATCGCTCAGGACGAGGGCGTGCGCGCCGACGAGCGAGTCGTGGCCGACGTGTACCGGACCGAGCACGGTGGAGCCGACGCCCAGGACGACGCGATCGCCGATCGTGGGGTGCCGCCAGGCGCTCTTCGCGTCGGACCACCAGCCGGTACCGCCCAGGGTGACGCGGTGGTACAGCATGACGTCGTCGCCGAGGACGGCGGTCTCCCCGATGACCACGCCCATGCCGTGGTCGATGAAGCAACGGCGCCCGATGACCGCACCCGGGTGGATCTCGATACCGGTGACGGCGCGGGAGAGCTGGGACACCAGCCGGGGCAGCAGGGGCACACCGACCCGGTGGAGCCTGTGGGCGATCCGGTGGGCCCAGATGGCCCAGAGGCCGGGGTACAACAGGACCTCGACCACGTGGGCGCCGTGCAGGGCCGGGTCCTTGCGGCAGGCCGTCCGAAGGTCTTCGAAGATCATGTGCGTCTTTCTGTGGGGCCGGTCACGGGGTGCGCCCGGCGACACGCCGTGCCCGCCGGGCCGGGTACCGCACCGGACCCCGCAGGCGGTGAGTCGGTGCCTCCCTCGCCGTGGGTCTCTCGGCCCCGGCTGTTGCCGTCGTCCATGGGAGCGAACGCTATGGCCCGCTCACGATGCGGCGCTCCGTCCGAAGCGCCTGACGCGGGTGGGCCGAACGGTCCGTCTCGCCACTCTTGAGGCGGGACCAACCGCCCCCGGTGCCGGGACCGTTGGGCACTGTCGTCGCATACCCGACGTCTGCCCGCCGGGCCGGCGGGCCCCTCCGGCCCCATCCGGCCGTCCGGAAGAAGGACCAGTGGTCCCGGTGATGGGGACCGGTCGACCGGGTGGTCGGCCCGGTCCCGAGTCGCATGCTGGGCACCGATCGAACCGCAGATGCCCATCTGTCGTACGACCGCGCTCCGTGCCTGTCAGGCGGCCAGTCCCCCGTCCCCGGCCTCGGCGGGCGTGGCGTGCACGGCGCGTGTCGCCCGGTTCGGTCGTGCGTCCGGCCGCGCGGTGCGGCCGGACGCGGCATCCGCTCCGGGAGTCGGCACCCGGAATGCCATCCCCCTCATCCGCATCGGCCGGCCGCGCCGGCCCGACCTGCTGGAGACACGACCATGAGCGTGCTCGCCCTCGCCTCGGACCCTCAGGACGCCACGGCCCTCGAAGGCGCGGAGGCGCACCGTGCCCGGCTGGCCGGGGAGCTGGCCGGACGCGTGAAGTTGCTGCTCCTCGCCGTGGACCGTGACCCGGGCTCGGCCGAGAGGATCCACGCCGGACTGGTGGCCTTCTGCGACCGCTCGCTGCTGCCGCACGCCGCGGCCGAGGAGGCCGTGCTCTACCCCGCCGCGCGCACCATGCCCGAGGCGCGCCTGCTCGTCGAGGGCCTGATCGGCGAACACCGCTGCCTCACCGCGCTCGTCGACACCCTGCGCGCCGCACCGAGCCCGGCCGACGCGGCGGCCGACGCCCGGGCCCTGCAGGTCCTCTTCGAGGAGCACATGGCCAAGGAGAACGGCATCGTGCTGCCGCTGCTCGCCATGGCACCCGAGGTCTCCCTCGCCGGGCTGCTCACGGATGTGCACCACCGGCTCGCCGACGACAGGCCCGCCGGGGGCGCCGAAGAAGATCACCACACCGAGGAAGGACACGACATGCGCGAAGAACAGGTCGAGGAGGCCGGCGGCTGCGGCGGCGTGTGCGGCTGCGGCGGCGCGGAGGAGGCGGCCGAACCCGAGCTGGACGTGCGGGAGGTGCCGCACGCCCTGCGTCACGCCACCGTCTTCGGCGCGCTCGACGCCGTCCCGGCGGGCACCGCGATGGTGCTGGTCGCCCCGCACGACCCGCTGCCGCTGCTCGCGCAGATCGAACAGCGCGACCCCGGGGCCTTCTCGGTGGAGTACCTCGTACGCGGCCCGGAGGCCTGGCGGCTGCGGCTCAGCCACCACTGATCACGGCGCCGTCCCGGCAGCGCACGAGGCCCGTTCCCCCGGTGCGGACGCGCTGCCGGACCCGCACGCGTCCAAGGAAGCCGGACCCGCACGTGTCCGGGGAAAGAGAGAAGACCACGTCATGAACGGACCACACCGGCGTACCTCCGCCCTGCTCGGGACGGTCGGTGCCGCCCTGTCGGTCGCCGGACCGGTCATGCTGCTGCGCGGCCGCGGCGGCAGGAAGGAGATCCGCGGCGAGCTCACCGCCCAGAAGATCACCTTCCCCGGCCGCGGGCTGCCCGCCGAGCTCGTCCGGTACGCCGGCCGTCGCGTGGAGACCGGCCCCGAGGCGCACGCCTACGCCCGGTTCATCGAGGGCAACCTGGCCCGCGCCACCGGCGGCCGTACCTACGCCGAGATCACGGCGGAACTGCACGCCTCCGGGGGCGACGACGAGAAGCTCGCCGAGCTGCGCCAGACCGCGTTCATGGGCCAGACCCTGCGCGCCTCGCTGATGTCCGCCTACCAGGCCTGGCACCTCACGACCCTGGTCATGGGCCTCGGCGCCGCGCTGACCGGCCTGGGCGTCGCCCTGGTCGCCACCGCCGACACCCTGGCGCCCCGTACTCCGCACCACCGCTGAACACGCCCGGCCCGGGCGCACCCGCTGCTGCGGGACGTGCCGGACGTCCTGCACCTGCCCGCCCGCCCGGACCGTCATCCCGAGCTCCGCGCGGCCGTCGACCTGCTCGGCGGCGAGCCGGCCGTCCCCCGCCCGGGTGCGGACGCGGTCGTCCGGGCGCTGCTGGACATGCTGCTGCTCTTCGTCCTGCGCGCCTGCCGCCGGGCGGGAGCCGCCCGGCGGCAGGAAGTAGCCTCTGGGGAGCGGCTTCTGGTCAGAAGGCCGAGCGCGAGCGCGGCCGGGACGGAGTGTGGGACCGCACCCGTGAACACCGGTCCGACCGGGCCGGGGGCGACCGGATACAGTGCGCGGGACTGCAGCCCGGCCGACAAGGGGAAGCGTGACCGACACCGGCAACACCCGACCCGCCGACAGCGCGGAGCAGGCACCGCGGCAGAGCCGGCTGCACCGCCTGATGCGCTACATACCCCTGATCGCCCCCGTCCTGCTGTGGGCCGTGCCCTGCTGGGTGCTCCTGTACTGCGGCCAGCACTGGCCGCTGCCCGTCACGCTGGCCGGCACCGCCCTGTTCGTCCTCGGCCTCGTCTGCATGCCGCTCGCGATGGTGCGCGGCCACGGCCGGCGCCAGCGGGACCGGGCGGCGGTCGTCGGTGACACCCTGCTGGGCACCAGCTGGGTCCTGTTCACCTGGTCCGTCCTGCTCGGTGTCCTCCTGCGGCTCGCCCTGGCCGTGGCCGGCGTCGGCGAGAGCCAGGACCGGGCCCGGATCGTCACCTGGGCCGTCCTCGGCACGGCCGCCGCACTGCTCGCCTGGGGGTACGCCGAGGCCCGCCGTGTCCCGCGCGTGCGCCGGATCGACGTGCGACTGCCGCGACTGGGCGCCGGGCTGGACGGCACGCGCGTCGCCCTCATCACCGACACCCACTACGGACCGCTCGACCGTGCCCGCTGGTCGGCACGGGTGTGCGAGACGGTGAACACGCTGGAGGCCGACCTGGTCTGCCACACCGGCGACATCGCGGACGGCACGGCCGAACGCCGCCGCGCCCAGGCCCTCCCCCTCGGCACCGTGCGGGCCACCCGGGCCCGGGTGTACGTCACCGGCAACCACGAGTACTACAGCGAGGCCCAGGGCTGGGTCGACCTGATGGACGAGCTGGGCTGGGAGCCGCTGCGCAACCGCCATCTGCTGCTCGAACGCGGGGGCGACACCCTCGTGGTCGCCGGCGTGGACGACGTCACCGCCGAGTCCTCCGGTCTGGCGGGCCACCGCGCCCACCTCGCCGGGGCCCTGGACGGCGCCGACCCCGACCTGCCCGTCCTGCTCCTGGCGCACCAGCCCAAGTTCGTCGACCGGGCGGCGGCCGCCGGCATCGACCTCCAGCTCTCCGGCCACACCCACGGCGGCCAGATCTGGCCCTTCCACCACCTGGTCCGCATCGACCAGCCCGCCGTCGCGGGCCTCAGCCGGCACGGAGCCCGCACCCTCCTCTACACCAGCCGCGGCACCGGCTTCTGGGGCCCGCCGTTCCGCGTCTTCGCCCCCAGCGAGATCACCCTGCTCGTCCTGCGCTCCCCGCAGGCGCCCACCTCGCCGTAGTACGGGGCGGTCCGGCACGCCCGGACCCGGACCGCCGTACCCGGTTCGGCCCGCCTCGGAACTCTCCTCGGAATTCGGCGCGGGAGCGGAAAAGCCACCCCTTTCCCTCACACCTGTCGTACGGGGTGCCCTGCGTGTTTCATAGAGATGTGACATGCGGTGCGCGACCATACGGACGCGGACACGGCACATTCTCCGGCCGGTGGACGCCATGGCGTGCCGATCGTGCGGGCCGCCGTTCCCGACACCGAAAAAGCCGACGGCGTCGGGCGCGGCAGCCGGCAGAAGGAAAACCGAGACAGAAAGAGGGACGGGCATGTCCGGCAGCGAAAGCGAGAATCCGGCAATCCCTTCACCGACCCCCACACCGACCCGACGGCCCAGGACGAACCGGGACTGGTGGCCCGATCAGCTGGACCTCCAGGTCCTCCGGCAGCACTCGCCCCGGCCCGGCCCGATGGACGAGGGCTTCGACTACGCGAAGGAGTTCGCGGCCCTCGACGTCGACGCGCTGAAGCGCGACGTCATCGAGGTGATGACGACGTCCCAGGACTGGTGGCCCGCCGACTACGGCCACTACGGGCCGCTCTTCATCCGGATGAGCTGGCACGCCGCGGGAACGTACCGCATCGCGGACGGCCGCGGCGGTGGCGGCAGCGGCGCCCAGCGCTTCGCCCCCCTCAACAGCTGGCCGGACAACGCGAGCCTGGACAAGGCGCGCCGTCTGCTCTGGCCGGTCAAGCAGAAGTACGGACGGGCGGTCTCCTGGGCCGATCTCCTGGTCTTCGCCGGAAATTGCGCCATGGAATCCATGGGATTCAAGACGTTCGGTTTCGGTTTCGGACGAGAGGACGTCTGGGAACCCGAGGAGATCTTCTGGGGACCCGAGGACACCTGGCTCGGGGACGAGCGTTACAGCGGCGACAGGGAACTCACCGGTCCTTTCGGCGCCGTGCAGATGGGGCTCATCTACGTCAATCCGGAGGGACCCGAGGGGAACCCGGACCCGGTGGCCGCCGCCCAGGACATCCGGGAGACGTTCGGGCGCATGGCGATGAACGACGAGGAGACGGTCGCGCTCATCGTGGGCGGCCACACCTTCGGCAAGTGCCACGGCGCGGTCGACGCCAGTCATGTCGGCCCGGAACCCGAGGCCGCCCCCATCGAGCAGCAGGGCCTCGGCTGGCGGAACACCTACGACGGCGGCACGGGTCCCCACACGCTCACCAGCGGTCTGGAGGGCGCGTGGACCACCGAGCCGACCAAGTGGGACAACGGGTACCTGGACAATCTCTACGGGTACGAGTGGGAGCTGACGAGCAGTCCCGCCGGCGCCCACCAGTGGACTCCCACGGATCCCGCGGCCGGGGACACCGTGCCGGACGCCCATGATCCGTCGAAGCGGCACGCCCCCATGATGCTGACGACGGACCTCGCGCTGAAGGTGGACCCGGTCTACGGCCCGATCACGAGGAGGTTCCACGAGAACCCGGAGGACACCGCGGAGGCGTTCGCCAAGGCGTGGTACAAACTGCTGCACCGCGACATGGGCCCCGTCTCGCGCTACCTCGGCCCGTGGGTCCCCGAGCCGCAGCTGTGGCAGGACCCCGTTCCCGACGTCGATCACGAACTGGTCGGGGACGAGGACGTGGCCGCGCTCAAAGCCAGGATCCTCGACTCGGGCCTTTCCCTCTCCCAGCTGGTCACCACCGCCTGGGCGTCGGCGGCGAGCTTCCGCGGCACCGACAAGCGCGGCGGGGCGAACGGAGCACGCATCCGGCTCGCGCCGCAGAAGGACTGGGAGCTCAACGACGTCCCCGAGGTGACCGAGGTGCTGCGCACGCTCGAGGGGATCCAGCAGGACTTCGACGGCTCCCAGGCGGGCGGGAAGCGGGTCTCCCTCGCCGACCTGATCGTCCTCGGCGGGTGCGCGGCCGTCGAGCGGGCCGCGAGGAACGCCGGGTACGACATCACGGTCCCGTTCGCACCGGGGCGTACGGACGCCTCGCAGGAACAGACCGACGCGGAGTCGTTCGCCGTGCTGGAACCCAGGGCGGACGCCTTCCGCAACCACCTTCCGACGGGCGAGAAGCTGCCGCCGGAGACCCTCATGCTGGAGCGTGCCGACCTGCTGACGCTGACCGCTCCCGAGATGACGGTGCTGATCGGCGGCATGCGGGCCCTGGACACCGGCTTCAAGGGGTCCTCCCACGGCGTCCTCACCCACCGGCCGGGAGTCCTGACCAACGACTTCTTCCTCAACCTGCTCGACATGGGCACGGAGTGGAAGGCGTCGGCCACGGACGAGAACGTGTTCGAAGGCCGGGACCGCGCCACCGGCGAGGTCAGGTGGACCGCCACCGCCGTCGACCTGGTCTTCGGCTCGCACTCCCAGCTGCGGGCCGTCTCCGAGGTCTACGCGTCCTGGGACGCGGGGGAGAAGTTCGTACGCGACTTCGTGGCGGCGTGGGACAAGGTGATGAACCTCGACCGGTTCGACCTCACCTGAGCCCGCCGTCCCGGTCGGTCCTTCCGGTCGGTCCTCCTGTCCGACTGCCGCCCCGGAGGTCGGCGCGGCAGTCGGTGGTGCGGTGCTCCTCGGGGAGCGGACCGGGACGAGTGCCACCGCTCGCCCCGAACGGCTGTACGTCCGGTGTCTCCTACGCCTTGCGGCCGCGCGCCCGGGGGACGACGACCGGTGAGCCGTCGCCGGGGGCGTGCAGGATGTCGGCGTCGATCCGGTACAGCTCCTTGACGAGGGCGTCGTCGACGACGGTCCGCGGCGGGCCCTGCGCGACGATCCGGCCGCCGTTCATGGCGATCAGCGTGTCCGCGTAGCGCGCGGCGGAGGCCAGGTCGTGCAGGACCATGACGACCGTCCGGCCGCTCGCGGCGACGTGGCGGACCAGTTCCAGGACGTCGACGGCGTGGCCGAGGTCGAGGGCGCTGGTCGGTTCGTCGAGGAGTACGACGGGTGTGTGCTGGGCGAGGACCATGGCGAGCCAGCACCGCTGCCGCTGGCCGCCGGAGAGCCGGTCCAGGCGTTCGGCCGCCAGGTGGGCGGTGCCGGTGGCCTCCAGGGCGTCCCGGACGGCCCGCTCGTCCTCGCGGGACCACTGGCGCAGCAGGCCCTGGTGCGGGTGGCGGCCGTAGCGGACCAGCCCGGCCACGGTGACGGCCTCGGGAGCGCGGGGCGCCTGCGGCAACAGCGCCACGCGGTGGGCCGCCTGGCGCTGGGAGAGGTTCCAGACGTCGTCGCCGGCGGCGCGCACCTCGCCCGAGTCGGGGCGGTGCAGCCGGGCGACGGTGCGCAGGAGGGTCGACTTGCCGCAGCCGTTGGGGCCGACGACGGCGGCCACGTGTCCCGCCGGAAGGGTCAGGTCGACGTCCCGGACGACGGGGCGGCCGGGGTAACCGGCGTGCAGTCGCCGGACTTCCAGTCCCGGGTTCGTATCGGTCATGGGCGGTTCAAGCCTCTCCGGTAGTGCGGTCCGTCCGGAGGAGGACCCACAGGAGGAAGGGTCCGCCGAGGACGCTGGTGACGACGCCGACGGGAAGTTCGACGGGGGCGATCACCCGGCCGAGGGCGTCGGCCGCGGTGATCAGGGCGGCTCCGGTGAGCGCGGAGCCGAGGACGGGGACCCGGGTGGCCCCGGCGAGGCGCCCGGCGAGCACGGGGGCGGCGAGCGCGACGAACACGACGGGTCCGCCCACGCCGACCGCGAGTCCGGCCAGGGCGACGGCGAGGGCGAGTGCCGTGGCGCGCAGCCGGCGCAGGTCGACGCCGAGTCCGGCGGCCGTGTCGTCGTCGAACCTCAGCAGTTGCAGGCGGTGTCCGGCGGCGGCCGCGAGCGGCAGGAGGAACAGCAGGGCGACCAGCAGGGGTGTTCCCACGGCCCAGTCACGGCCGTTCAAGCTGCCGACGGCCCAGAGGAAGACGCCTCCCGCCGTGCTGTCGTTCTCCCGGGACATGACGAGGTCGCCGATCGCGCCGATGAAGGTGGAGACGCCGATGCCGACGACGAGCACGCGGTAGCCGGCTCCGCCCGCGCCGCCGGCGCACAGGACGACGAGGACCGCCGCGGCCACGGCACCGAGCGGACCGAGCCACCAGTCGCCGATCGTGCCGGTCGAGGAGCCCGCGGCCGAGGCCACCACCGCGGCGGTGGCGCCCTCGTTGACCCCGAGCAGATCGGGGGTGGCCAGGCGGTTTCCGGCCAGTGTCTGAGTGAGGCAGCCGGCGACGCCGAGGGCGGCACCGACCATGAGACCGACGATCACGCGGGGCAGCCGGAAGTCACGCACGATCATGACCGTGCCCGGGTCCCCCGTCCCGAGGAGGCCGGAGAGCGTGTCCGCCGGGCTCATGCCCGTCGAACTCGCCAGCGTGGCCAGCGCGACGAGCAGGACCAGCAGGGGCAGGAGGACAGCGGCGGCCAGGGCGCCGCGTCGGGGGAAGAGCCACGACAGGGTGCCCGCGCGCAGCACGAGACTGTCGGGCGGATCGACGTTCGTCACCGGTGGTCCGACGCGCTCCCCTCCGGGCCCCGACGGGTCCACGTCCAGCGCCGACGGCCCGACGCGCTTGCCGCCGGGGCCGGGCGGGCCGACGTTCGTCACCGGTGGTCCGACGTGCTCGCCGCCAGGACCGGGCGGCTCGGGCACGGGTGTGGTCATGATGCGGCTTCGGCGGTGGACAGGCGGGGGGAGCGGGCGATCCAGACGAGCAACGGCCCCCCGACGAAGGCGAGCAGCACGCTCACCGGCGTCTCCCAGGGACGGACGACGACGCGTGCGAGGACGTCGGCGAGGAGCATGACGTCGGCGGCGACCACGGCGGAGAGCGTGAGCCCGGCGAGCATGCGCGGACCCGCCACGGCCCGGGCGGCGTGGGGAGCGAGGAGGCCGAGGAAGGCGATCGGGCCGGCGACGGCGACCGCGCAGCCGGACAGCAGGGAGACCGCGCCCGCGACGGTCAGGCGGATCCTGCCCGGACGGTGCCCGAGGGATCGCGCGCTGTCGTCGCCGAGGCCCAGCGCGGACAGCGGGCGGGCGCTCGCGAGGGCGACGAGGAGGCCCGCGGCGACCAACGGCAGCAGCGGCAGCAGGTCTTCGGTGCGCACCCCGGCCAGCGACCCGATGGTCCAGTAGCGGTAGACGTCGAAGGTGGACTGTGTTCCGAGCAGGACGTACGAGGTCATGCCGTGGAAGGTCGCGCCGAGCGCGGAGCCCGCGAGCACCAGCCGCAGCGGCGATCCCTGGGCGCGCCCGCTCGCCGCGAGGAGCAGGACGACCGCGCTCGCCAGCACTCCTCCGGCAAGTGCCCACAGGAGCAGGGCGGTCGTCGAGGAGACGTCGAAGAAGGTAAGCCCGACGACGACGGCGAACGCCGCGCCCGAGTTCACTCCGAGCAGACCGGTCTCGGCGAGGGGGTTGCGGGTCGCGGCCTGCAGCAGGCAGCCGGCCGCGCCGAGGCAGACGCCCACCAGGACGGCGGCCAGGGTGCGGGGCAGCCGCACGTCGACCACCGCGAGGCGCAGCCGGGGGTCGGCGCGGGCGGAGGGGTCGCCGGTCAGGTAGTCCCAGGCCCGGCCCGGTGGGCTGGGGCCGGTCCCGACGAGCAGGGACAGCAGGCACAGTCCGAGCAGGAGCACGAGGAGCAGGACCGCGGCCCGGGCGACGCCGCCCGTCAGGGCGGTCCGGCCGTCTCCGTGGCCGGATCCCGTCTTGAGGGACACCCTCCCTCGAAGCATCAACATGAGGTTAGCCTAACCTAAGTTGATCGCACTCCTCCGGGGCGGTCGCCGTGCATTCGTATGTCTGCATGCCCTGGGTGCCTGCTGTTCCACGCACTCCGGGGGAGCTGCCCCAGTCGTTCCACGGCCCCTCACCCGGGCCGCACTCGAAGCAACGGAGAGTTCAAGCCATGAAGCCGCCACCCCGCACCCCCTCCCGCTCCGCGCGCCGGACCACCACCGCGTACTGCCTGATCGTGGCGTCCGCGCTCGCCCTGACCGCCTGCGGATCCTCGGACGGCGGCTCCGGAGCGGACGGGCCGTCAGGGACGAAGGGCGGTAGGACGGTCACCGACGCGACAGGCGCCGAGGTCGAGGTGCCCGCGTCGCCGAAGCGGGTCGTGGCGCTCAGCGAGATGGACCTCGACTCCGCGCTCGCCCTCGGCGTGAAGCCCGTCGGCCTGACCGCCGGACGCGGGCAGAAGGGCGCGCCCGAGTACCTCGCCGCGCAGGCGAAGGGCATCCCGGTGGTCGGCGCGGTGACCGGCCCCGACCTGGAGAAGGTCGTCGCGGCCAGACCGGACGTCATCCTGGCCGGGCAGAGCGCCGACGAACAGGTGCTGGCACAGCTGAGGAAGATCGCCCCCACGGTCGTCACGATCGACGGCACCAAGAGCTGGAAGAAGTCCCTCCGGCTCACCGGGCGGGCGCTGGGCAGGTCCGAGGAGGCGGAGGAGTTCCTCACCGGGTACGACACCAGGGTTGCTGGGCTCAAGAAGGACCTCGGCGCCCGGGCGGGACTGAGCGTGTCCGTCGCCCGCTATTCGGCGAAGGGCACCGCCGTCATGCAGCAGGGGGTGTTCATCAGCGACGTCCTGAAGGACCTGGGGTTCGAGCGTCCCGGCATCCAGAACCGGCGGGGCGAGGGGCACTCGACGCCGGTCAGCGACGAGAACCTGAAGGAGATCGACGGCGACTGGCTGTTCATCGGCACCCTGTCGTCGGCCGGTTCCGACGCCGGCCTCCTCGACCAGCTCGCGAAGAAGCCCGCGTACCGGCAGCTCAAGGCGGTACGGGACGGGCACGCGACCGTGATCGACGGCTCCAAGTGGACGAGCCTCGGCGGCGCCGAGGCCGCCGAGTCCGTCCTCGAGGACGTCCGCAAGGCCATGGTCCGGTGAGCGCCGAGCAGGACCTGTCCGGGCGCCTCGCGCTGGTGACGGGCGCGGGCCGGGGCATCGGAGCGGCCGTGGTCACGGCACTGGCCGAACGCGGCGCCCGCGTCCTGGCCACCGACGTCGACGCCGCGGGCATCGAGGCCGTGGCGGCGAAGGAGCCGGACAGGATCGTCCCCCGGGTCCTGGACGTGACGGACCCGGCGGCCGTGGAGAGCGCGGTCGCCGAGGCCGAGGAGACGCTCGGCCCGCTGGACATCGCGGTCAACGTCGCGGGCGTCCTGCGCGGCGCGCCGGTGGTGCGGCTCACCGACGCCGACTGGGCGGCCGTCTTCGCGGTCAACACCGACGGGGTGTTCCACGTGTCACGGTCCGTGGCGCGGCGGATGGCCGCCCGCGGCCGGGGCAGCATCGTCACCGTCGCCTCCAACGCCGCGGGGATCCCGCGCAGCGGCATGGCCGCGTACGCCGCCTCCAAGGCCGCCGCGGTGATGTTCACCAAATGCCTGGGCCTGGAGGTGGCCGCGCAGGGCGTACGGTGCAACACCGTCTCCCCCGGCTCCACCCTCACCGACATGCAGCGCGCCCTGTGGGAGGCGTCCCCCGGCGGCGCGCGGGCCGGTGAACGGTCCGTCATCGAGGGGGACCTCGCCGCGCACCGCACCGGCATCCCGCTCGGACGCCTGGCGGAACCCTCCGACGTCGCGGACGCCGTCGCCTTCCTCGTCTCCGACCGTGCCCGCCACATCACCCTGCACGACCTGTACGTCGACGGCGGCGCCACCCTGCGGGCCTGACCACCACCCCCGGCCGCCCTGCCACGCCTCCCGTCCGCGCCCCCTGCCTGGAGACCCCACATGACCGCCTCCCTGCGCGAAGCCGGCCCCGGCACCGCGAAGTCCACTCCCTCCCCCACGGTTCCCGGCGCCGCCGTCGCCCTGCTCGACGCGTACCGCTCCGGCACCGACCGCTTCCTCGCCACACCCCGGCGAACCCTGCTGGCCCACGGCAGCGCCGCCGAAGTCCCGCACGACGAAAGTCCGTTGGCCCGTCGCGTCGACCAGGTCCTGCACGCGCTGCCAAGACCGGCCGGGGCGCCCGCCCCGCTCGTGCTGGGCACCGTGCCCTTCGCGCCGGACGCCCCTGCCCGACTCGCCGTCCCCCGGTCCGTCCGCCACGCCTCCGCCCTGTGCGAGGACCCCCTGATCGCGCTGTCCGCGCCGGATCCCGCGGACGGTGCCGACTGGCGGGTCCGTCAGTGGCCGGCCCCCGAGGAGTACGCGGCGGCCGTGGCCTCGGCGGTACGGCGGATGCGGGCCAAGGAGTTCGACAAGGTGGTCCTCGCCCGCACCCTGGAGCTGACCGGACCGCACGCACCGGACCTGGGGGCGCTGCTGAACCGGCTCGCCCGCCGCGATCCCGGCGGCTACACCTTCGCCGTGCCCAGCGGGCCCGGCCGCACGCTCGTCGGCGCCTCTCCCGAACTCCTCGTCGCCCGGGAGAACGGCCGGCTGACCGCCAACCCCCTGGCGGGGTCCGTCCCGCGCAGCGCCGATCTGGCGGAGGACGTACGGCGGGCCGCGGCCCTGCTGGAGTCGCCGAAGGACCTGCACGAACACGCCGTCGTCGTCGACGCCGTACGCGAGGCGCTCGCGCCCCTGTGCCGGAGCATGGAGGTGCCCGACCGGCCCACGCTGGTGCGGACCGCGACGATGTGGCACCTGTCGACGACCGTCACCGGCGAGGTCGCGGACCCGGGCGTCACCTCCCTCGACCTCGCGTCCGCGCTGCACCCGACCCCGGCCGTGTGCGGCACGCCCACCGAGGTGGCCCGCGCGGTCATCGCCGAGTCCGAGCCGTTCGACCGCGGCGCGTACACCGGCATGGTCGGCTGGCAGGACGCCGACGGCGACGGCGAATGGGTGGTGACCATCCGCTGCGCCGAGGCCGAGGGCCACACCTTGCGGCTGTTCGCCGGCGCGGGGATCGTGGCCGGCTCCTCGCCGCAGTCGGAGACGGCCGAGACGGCCGCCAAGTTCCGTACGTTCCTGGACGCCGTGGGAGCCACCCTGTGAACGCCGCCGCCCTCACCCCCGGCCTCGACGCGCCCACCTGGCCGAAGGAGTTCGCCGACCGCTACCGCGCGGCCGGTCACTGGCGCGGCGAGACGTTCGGCGGCATGCTGCGCGAGCGCGCCGCCGCCCACCCCGACCGGGTCGCCCTGGTCGACCCGGCGCCCGAAAGGCGCACCTGGACCTACGGACAGCTCGACCGGGCCGCCGACCGGCTGGCCGCCGGGTTCTCCGCGCGCGGGATAGGCCGCGGCGACCGGGTGGGCGTCCAACTGCCCAACGTGGGCGAGTTCGTGGAGGTCGTCTTCGCCCTGTTCCGGATCGGGGCGCTGCCCGTGTACGCGCTGCCGGCGCACCGGGAGTCGGAGATCACGCACTTCTGCTCCTTCACCGAGGCCGTCGCCTACGTGATCCCGGACGTCCACGGGGGATTCGACCACCGCGAACTGGCCACGCGCGTCCAGGAGGACGCCCCGGCCCTGAAGCATGTGTTCGTGGCGGGTGATCCGGGCGTCCACACCGCGCTCGCCGACGTACCGTGCGCGCCGTCCGGCTCCCTCACCGGCCCCCGGCCCCACGAACTCGCCTTCCTGCAGCTGTCGGGCGGGACGACGGGGACACCGAAGCTGATCCCGCGCACCCACGACGACTACCTCTGCTCCCTGCGCGGCTCCAACGAGATCTGCGGGGTCGACGCGGACACCCGCTTCCTCGTCGTGCTGCCCGCCGCCCACAACTTCCCGATGAGTTCGCCCGGTTGGCTCGGTGTGCTGCACGCGGGCGGGACCGCGGTGCTGTGTCCCGACCCTGACCCGGCGGCCGCCTTCCCGATCGTCGAGCGGGAACGGATCACCATGACCGGTCTCGTCCCGCCGCTCGCCCTTCTGTGGACGGATGAGGCGGCACGGGGCGAACACGACTTGTCGAGCCTTGAGTTGGTCCTGGTGGGCGGGGCGAAGTACAGCGAGCAGGCCGCGCGACGCCTGGAACCGGCCCTGGGGTGCCGGCTCATGCAGGTCTTCGGCATGGCCGAGGGCCTGGTCAACTACACGCGTCTGGACGACGACACGGAGACGGTCGTCACCACCCAGGGCCGGCCGATCTCGCCCGACGACGAGATCCGCGTCGTCGACGAGGAGGACCGGGACGTGCCGGAGGGCGAGTTCGGTCACCTGCTCACCCGCGGCCCGTACACGATCCGCGGCTACTGGCGGGCCCCGGAGCACAACCGCACGGCGTTCACCGCGGACGGCTTCTACCGCACCGGCGACATCGTGCGCCGCACGCCGGGCGGCCACCTGGTCGTGGAGGGCAGGGCCAAGGACCAGATCAACCGGGGCGGCGAGAAGGTCGCCCCGGAGGAGATCGAGAACATCATCCTCGCCCACCCTTCCGTCCACGACGTCTCCCTCGTCGCCGTCCCCGACGAGTACCTCGGCGAACGCACCCTCGCCTACGTGATCCTGCGCGCGGGCGCGGAGCCGCTGAAGCCGGTCCACGTCAAGCGGTTCGTCCGCGGACGCGGGGTCGCCGCCTACAAGGTGCCCGACCTCGTCGAGTTCGTCGACGCCTTCCCCCACACCGGCATCGGCAAGGTCAGCAAGAAGGGCCTGCGGTCCGCCGCGGCCACCACCGAGCAGCGCTGAAAGGCCCCGCCCATGGCACTTCCCGCCATCACCTCCTACCCGCTCCCCTCCGTGGCGGAGCTGCCCCCCAACCGTGTGTCCTGGACCGTGGACCCGGCGCGCGCCGTCCTGCTCGTGCACGACCTCCAGCAGCACTTCCTGTCCGCGTTCCCTGCCGGCGAACAGCCGCTGACCGGCATGCTCGACAACACCTCCCGGCTGCTGAAGGAGGCCCGCCGTCTCGGCGTCCCCGTCGTCTACTCCGTCCAGCGGGGCGGGCAGAGCGCCGAACAGCGCGGGCTCCAGCTCGACTTCTGGGGTCCCGGCGTCGCGGACGACCCCGAAGCCCTGGCCGTCCCCGACGCCGTGGCGCCCGAGGGGACCGACATCCTGCTCACGAAGTGGAAGTACAGCGCGTTCGCGCGCACCGACCTCGCCGAACAGCTCCGTGCGCGGGGCCGCGACCAGCTGGTGATCACCGGCGTGTACGCGCACATCGGTGTCCTGACGACCGCCTGCGACGCCTGGATGCGGGACGTCCAGGCCTTCGTCGTCGCCGACGCCGTCGCCGACTTCTCCCGTGAGGACCACGACATGGCCCTGCGCTGGGCGGCCGGCCGCTGCGCCGTCGTGACCACCACCGACGCGCTCTTCGAGGAGACCCGAACGGCATGACCCTGACCCTGGAACAGATCCGCACCGACGTCGCCGACTGCCTCGGCGAGGACCCGGCGGACGTCCCGGTGGACGAGAGCCTCATCGACTACGGCCTGGACTCCGTACGCCTGATGGCGCTCCTCGCGCGCTGGCGCCGCGACCACGCAGTGACGGCCGCCTTCGCCGACCTCGCCGAGCACCCGGCCATCGAGGCGTGGGCACCGCTGCTGGGGGCCTCGTGACCACGGCACCCGTCGACACCGGAAGCGTCACCGACACCGACAGCGTCACCGACACCTCGCACGGGACCGAACTGCCTTTGACCGCAGCCCAGTCGGGCATGTGGTACGCGCAGGCCCTCGACCCCCTCAGCCCCGCCCAGAACACCGCGGAATGCCTGGAGATCGACGGCCCGATCGACGCCGCCCTCTTCGCCCGCGCCCTGCGGCAGGTCGTGTCCGAGACGGACGCGCTGCGCGTCCGGATCGAGGACGGACCGGACGGCCCGCGCCAACACCTGCATGACATCCCCGAGTTGCCGCTCACCGTCATGGACCTGCGGGCGTCGGACCACGCGGAGCGGGAGGCCGACGCGTGGATGCGCGCCGACCTCGCCCGGCCCTGCGACCTGGCGGCCGGTCCGTTGTTCCACCACGCCCTGTTCCGGGTGGGCGACCACCGCTGGCTGTGGTACCAGCGCATCCACCACCTGGTCATGGACGGCTTCGGCTACTCGCTGCTGGTCCGCCGGACGGCCGAGGTGTACACCGCGCTCGCCCGCGGCGCACAGCCCCCGCCGCGCACCTTCGGCCGGCTCGCCGACCTGGTCGAGGACGACCGGGCCTACCGGTCCTCCGACGCCTTCGCCGCCGACCGCGCCCACTGGGCCGCGGCGTTCGCGGACCGTCCGGAAGCACCCCGTCTCGCGGGCCGCGGCGCGCTGCCCCAGCGCTCGTTCCGCCGCCGCAGCGCCCGGCTGTCGCCGGAGGCCGGTGACCGGCTGCGCGAACTGGCGGCCGGCATGCGGGCCACCTGGCCGGAGGTCCTGATCGCGGCGCAGGCCCTGTACATCTCGCGGGCGACCGCACGGTCCGAGGTGGTCCTCGGTCTGCCGATGATGGGCCGGATGGGCTCGGCCGCGCTGCGCGTGCCGGGCATGGTCATGAACGTGCTGCCGCTCCGGCTGACCGTCACCCCGGAGGCGACCCTCGGCGAACTGGTGCGGCGGGTGGTCCTCGGCGTCCGTGACGCGCGCCGCCGCCAGCGCTACCGCTACGAGGACATCCGCCGCGACCTCGGCCTGCTCGGCGAGAGCCGCGCACTGGTGGGCCCGCTCGTCAACGTCATGCCCTTCGACTACGGGGTGGACTTCGCCGGCGCGGCCGTGCGGGCCCGGAACCTGTCAGCAGGCCCGGTCGAGGACCTGACGGTCAACGTCTACGACCGCGCCGACGGCCAGGGCCTCGCGATCGACCACGACGGCAACCCCGCCCTCTACGACGACGCGGACCTCGCCGCGCACCAGGAACGGTTCCTCCACCTGCTCGACCGGATCGCCCACGCCGGTCCGCAGGAGCCGACGGCCTCCTTCGGCATCGCCACACCCGCCGAACTGGACCTGGTCCTCGACGAGTTCAACGACACCGGGCGGGACGTCCCGCCCACGACGCTGATCGGACCGATCGAGTCGCAGGCGGCGCGCACCCCCGGGGCACCGGCCCTGACGTTCGCGGGCACCACCCTCACCTACGGCGAACTCAACGCCCGCGCCAACCGGTTGGCCCACCGCCTCCAGACGCTCGGCGCCCGGCCGGGAGCCGTGGTGGCCGTCTCGCTGCCGCGCTCGGCCGAACTGGTCGTGGCCCTGCTCGCGGTGCTCAAGTCGGGTGCCGCCTACCTGCCGCTGGACCCCGGATACCCGGCACAGCGGCTGGCGTTCATGCTCCAGGACGCGGCGCCCGTCTGCGCGGTCACCGACCGCGCAGACCGCCTCCCCCCGGACACCGGGACGCCGGTCGTCGCGCTCCACGGCCTCGACCTGTCCGACGCCTCACCGGTGGACCCGGCACGGGCCCTGACCCCGCACCATCCGGCCTACGTCATCTACACCTCCGGGTCGACGGGCCGCCCGAAGGGCGTCGTCGTCCCGCACGGGGCGATCGACAACCGGCTGCGCTGGATGCAGCACGCCTACCCGATCGCCCCCGGCGACCGGGTCCTGCAGAAGACGCCGTCGTCCTTCGACGTGTCCGTCTGGGAGTTCTTCTGGCCCCTGCGGGTGGGCGCCACCCTGGTCGTCGCCGAACCGGAGGCGCACAAGGACCCGTTGGTCCTGGCCCGGCTGATCCGGGAACAGGCGGTCACGGTCTGCCACTTCGTGCCGTCGATGCTCCAGGTGTTCCTCGCCGAGCCGGAGTCGGCGCTTTGCGCGCGGAGTCTGCGGCACGTGTTCTGCAGCGGCGAGGCCCTGCCCCGGGAGACCGCGAGCGGCTTCGCACGGGCCCTGCCCGGCGTGGAGCTGCACAACCTGTACGGCCCCACCGAGGCCGCCGTCGACGTCACGTACCACGCCTGCGACCCCTCGGACACGGGCCCGGTGCCGATCGGCCGCCCCGTCTGGAACACCCGCCTCTACGTCCTCGACAGCGCCCTCCACCCGTGCCCGCCCGGGGTTCCGGGCGAACTCCATCTGGCGGGAAGCCAGTTGGCCGAGGGATATCTCAACCGGCCCGACCTCACCGCCACCCGGTTCGTCGCCGACCCCTTCGGGCCGCCCGGCAGCCGGATGTACCGCACCGGTGACCTCGCCCGCTGGACCGAGGGCGGCGAGGTCGAGTACCTGGGCCGGACCGACCACCAGGTCAAGCTCCGCGGGCAGCGCATCGAGCTGGGCGAGATCGAGGCGGCGCTCGCCGCCCAGGAGGGTGTGGGCGGAGCCTGCGCGCTGGTGCGCGAGGACCGCCCGGGCGAGCAGCTCCTCGTCGGTTACGTGACGGGCGGCGCCGACCCGGCGGCCGTCCGGGCGGGGGTGGCCCGCGACCTGCCCGAACACATGGTGCCGTCCGCCGTCGTCGGTCTCGACGCGTTCCCGCTCAGCCCCAACGGCAAGCTGGACCGGCGCGAGCTGCCCCCGCCCGTCTTCACCGGCACCGGCCCGCAGCGCGAGCCCGCCGACGCCCGGGAGGAGGCCGTGGCCCGGCTGTTCGCCGACGTGCTCGGACGGGAACAGGTGGGCCCGGACGACACGTTCTTCGACCTCGGCGGCACCTCCCTGCTCGCGGTACGCCTGGTGGCCCGGATCCGGGAGGAGTTCGGCGCCGAACTGACGATCGGCTCCCTGTTCGAGGCGCCGACACCGGCCGCCCTCGCGGCACGGCTCGACGGGGCCGCTCCGGGGGCGGGCGACGCCCTGGACGTCGTACTGCCCCTGCGCGTCGGCACCGGGCGTCCCGCCCTGTTCGCCTTCCATCCGGCCGGCGGTCTGGCCTGGTGCTACGCCGGACTGTCCGCCAGGCTCGGCCCCGGTCAGCCCTTCTACGGCATCCAGGTACGGGGTCTCGCCGACGACGAGCCGCTGCCCCGCACGCTCCAGGAGGAGGCGGCGGACTACACGGCACGGATCCGCGAGGTCCAGCCGCACGGGCCGTACCGTCTCCTGGGCTGGTCGGTGGGCGGGATCCTCGCCCACACCGTGGCCGTCCTCCTGCAACAAGCCGGCGAGGAGGTGGACCTGCTGGCGCTCCTCGACGCCTTCCCCGCCGAGCAGTGGCGCGAGCGGCCCGCACCGCAGGAGGGCGACGCCCTCACCGCCGTCCTGCGCATGGCCGGTTTCGACAGGGCGGGCGAACGCACTCGCGAGGACGTCCTGGCCAGACTGCGGCGGGCCGGCAGTCCGCTCGCCGGCCTCGGCGAGCGGACCCTGTCGAAGATCGTCGACGTCGTGCCGAACCACGCGCGCATGATGCGCGAGCACCGGCACCACCCCTTCGACGGCGACGTGCTGTTCTTCACCGCCGCGGCACCGCGCGCCGAGGACTGGCTGACCCGGGAGGCGTGGCGCCCGCACGTGACCGGCGTCGTCGACAACCACGACCTCGACTGCACGCACCCCCAACTGCTGCGGGACGAACCCCTCGACACCGTCGCCGCGGTCGTCGCGGCCCGTCTGAAGGAGCTCGACGGATGACCGGCGCCAACCCCTTCGACGCTCCGCCCGCCGCGGAGCACGAGAGCCACCTCGTCCTGAGCGACGGCCGGGGCGCGCTGTCGCTCTGGCCGGCCTGGAAGGCGGTGCCGGAGGGATGGCACGTGCTCCTCGGTCCGGCGCCCCACGCGAGGTGCCTCGACCTGGTCGGCGCGGAACTGCCGTGACCGGGCCCGGCGCGGACGCCGGGGGCCGCCCCGGTGTCCGCGGGCGGGGCGGTCCTCCGGTGTCCGCCAGTGCCACCGGGGCGGGAGCCCGGGCTCAGTCACCGGCCAGCAACTCCACCAGCCCGTCGGCGAGTTCGGTACGCCAGCACAGGTAGTCGTGGCCGCCGTTGAACTCGCGGTAGCGGACGTCGTAGCCGGCGGACGTGAGGGTGTCGCGCAGTCGCCGGGCGGCGGGCAGGGCCACCCATTCCTGCTCGCCGAAGGAGAGCCGGAAGCGCACCGGCAGCCGCTCCGAGGCGGCCAGCGCCCCGGTCAGCCACTCCTCCCCCGGTCCGACGGGCCACCAGAAGGAGCCCGACTGGACCAGCGCGTTGCCGAAGCGGTGGGGACTGTGCGCGGCGGCGTACGCGGCGGTGAGACCACCGAGACTCTGACCGGCCACGATCGTGCGCGCGGGATCAGTGGTGAGCGGCAGCCGCTCGGCGGCCCAGGGCAGCAGCTCCTCCTCCAGGAAGGCGACGAACTCCGGGCGGCAGGTGAGCTGCGCCCAGCGGGTCCCCGCGTCGACGGACTCCGGCAGGACGGCGGCCACCGGGGGTATGCGGCCGTCGGCGACGAGGTTGTCGAGGAGGTGCGCGACGCCCAGGCGGGGCTGCCAGTGCTCGCCGTCCAGCAGCACCAGGACCGGCAGTTCGGCGGGCGCGCCGGTGACGACGGGCTCGTAGAGCCAGACCTTCCTGCGGTCGCCCAGACGGTCGCTCGTCACCTCGTGCTCGGTCACAGTCCCCCGGGGCACCTCGGGTCTCGGTATCCAGTCCACCGCCCGTGGCGCGTCAGGCAGTTCGGCGTAGGAGACCGGTGCGCCGCTCCAACGCCTGGGCAGCAGACGCGGGTTGTACGGGTCGGCGCGGGGGCGTTCGCGCAGCCACTGCCAGTAGCCGGGCTCCCCGCTCTCCGGGCCGTCGCCCAGGTCCTCGAACAGGTCGTACGTGCCGCGCCAGTCGGCGCGCAGCCGTACCGTCCAGTGCCAGACGTCGGTGCCCGGCTCGTGACGCATCAGGTTTCCCTCGGGGGAACGCGGGTCGCCGAGCTTGTTGGGCAGCACCTGCACCGCGCGCGTGCGGGCCGTGCCGCGCCACAGGAACGTGACGGCCCGGTGGTCGGCGCTGCCCGCCGGGTCGGGCGCGACGAGGGGGGCGCCCCGTCGGCGCACCTCCGCCCAGAAGTCCGTCACACCGTCAGGGGCGGGCAGGGCCGTCGCGGGTTCGGCGAGCACGTCCAGGGGGTGCGGGCGCGGCAGGCGGGGCGGATGCTGCGGGGCGCCCTCGGGCGGCTGGGGCAGGGGCATGCGGAACGGCTCCCGTACAGGCACGACGGTGTTGGTAAGGCGCACCTTACCTCGACAAATCGACCCCGTTCCGGGGCCGTTGCCGTACGGCGAGATCACCCACCGCCAACTTAGGATAGGCTTACCTAAGTAAGCGCTTCGATGTCTGCTTCGGGGTTCCGCGCCACCGCGACCCGCCTCCACCGAGCGCCCCTTCGCCTGCCAGGAGCCAGGACCATGCCCTCCGAGAGACCCACCCGCACCCCGTCACCGTTTCCCCGGGGCGGCCGTACCGCCCTCACCGCCGCCCTCACCGCCGGCGCCGCCCTCGGCCTGAGCACGTTCGCGGCCTCGTTCGCCGTCGACGCCGACGCGGCGAACCCCACCACCACGGTGGCGCTCGCCGCGGACACCTCGGCGCCCGGCGTCTCGCTGGGCACGCGGTCCGTCGAGGCGGGCGGTCAAGTCCCCTTCACCGTCACGGGGTTCCCGGCCGGGGGCACGCTGAGCGTCAAGCTCGACGACAGGACGCTGCTGAAGCAGTTCCCCATCGGCGAGGACGGCAGCGTGACGGGCTCGGTGACCGTTCCGGCCGACACCGCGCCCGGAACGAACCACTGGCTCCGCTTCCTCGCCCCCCAGACGAGCGTGCGCAGCGACGACCTGACGGTCACGGGCGGCACCCCGACTCCCACACCCACACCCACACCCACTCCAACGCCCACGCCGACTCCGAGCACCCCGAACGCCCAGCCGAAGGTACGGCTGACCAGCGCCGCCACCGTCGCGGCGGGCGGCAAGGTCTCCTTCGCGCTCAGCGGCTTCACCAAGGGACAGAAGGTCACGGTCAAGCTCGACGACGCCGACATCCTGGCCCAGTGGCCGGACGCCGTGGGCTCCGACGGCACGTTCTCGGGCACGGTCACCGTCCCCAAGGGCACCGCGGCCGGCGCCCACTGGCTGCGCTTCCTCGCCCCCGACCCCGCCACCAGCCTCAAGGCGGACATCACCGTCACCTCGTCCGGCGACGGCGGCACGGGCGGCTCCGGCGGGGGTTCGACCGGAGGCGGCTCGACCGGCGGTTCGACCGGCGGGGGAAGCGGTTCGGGCGGCGGTACGGGCTCCAGCGGCGGCTCGAGCGGGGGCGGCTCGGGATCCGGGAGCGGAGGGACCGGCACGTCGACCGGCGCGACCGCCACGATCACCGCAGGGACGAAGGTCGCGGCGGGCGGCAAGGTCAGCTTCCGCGTCACCGGCTTCCCGGCCGGAGAGCGGCTCACGGTCAAGCTGGACGACCGCGAGATCATCGGACAGTGGTCCGGCGGCATCGGGGCGGACGGCTCCCTCTCCGCGAGCGTCACCGTCCCGGACGGCACCACCAAGGGCGCCCACTGGCTGCGCTTCCTCGCCCCGAACCCGCCGACCAGCCTCAGGGCCGACTTCACCGTCACCTCCGGCGCGGCGGCCGGATCCGGCGCGACGGCCGGAACCGAGGGCGGCACCGCGTCCGCCGCGGAAGGTTCCGCGACCCCCGTACCGGCGGCCACCGGAGCGCCGGCCAGCGCGTCCAACTCCCGTGGAGCCAAGGCGGAGATCACGGGCAGCCGGGTACAGCCGGGCGGCAAGGTCCACTTCAAGGTGACCGGTTTCCCGGCGCGCCGGACCGTCACCATCAAGCTCGACGACGACGCCATCCTCGGACAGTGGAAGGCGGACGCGGACGGGGCCCACGAAGGGGACGTGACGGTCCCCGCGGACACCTCCGCGGGAGCGCACTGGCTGCGCTTCCTCGCCCCCGACCCGCCCACCACGCTGAAGGTGGCCTTCACGGTGGTCCAGCCGGGCACCGACGCGACGGCCGGGGGCGCGGGCTCCGCCGCCGCCCCGCCCGAAGCGGACCCCGCCACCGCCCCGGTGGCCGTGGCGCGCGCGGAGGTCTCCTACGCCACCATCGCGTGGTCGGCGGCGGCCGCGGCGGCGGGCGGCGCCGCCGGAGCCGCCGCCACCACGATCCTCGTCGTACGCCGTCGCACCTCACCGCCGGCCGACAAGGCCTGACCGCCCACAGCTTCCTGGAGGGGTGCCCCCCTCCAGGACGACCCCCTTCGTCAAGGAGATCCCACAGCATGCACTCAGTCACCCGCCGCACCACCGCAGTCGCCGCCGCCGTCGCCCTGGTCTCGGGCAGCGTGCTGGCGCTGGCCGGTACCGCCTCCGCACACACCGGCCAGGCCCACGCATCGGCCGTCACCCAGGCCCCGATCACGAAGGGGCTCTACCAGTCGGCGTACTCCGAGCGGAACCACGTCCTGTGGGCGACCGCCTCCGCCGGCCGCGGCGCGACCGCGACGTCCGCGCTCCTCGAGCTCGACCCGCGGACACTGGCGGTGAAGGCGTCGTACACCCCGCCCGTCACCGACGCCACCACCGGGGCCGTCGAGGCCGTCTACGGCGTCACCGTGGACGACGAGCACAACACCGTGTGGACCACCAACACCCGCAGCAACTCGGTCGCGGTCTACAGCCAGCGCACCGGCGCCCACCTCGCCACCCTGCCGAACGTCGCCCACGCCCGCGAGGTGGTCGTGGACGAGCGGCACGACCTGGCCTGGGCGAGCGGCTTCGGGGACGGCACCCTGGTGGCCTTCGACACCCGCACCTTCGAGGAGAAGGAGCGCGTGACGGTCGAGGGCGCGAGCCCGGCCGGCCTCGCGGTGAACGAACGGACGGGCACGGTGTACGCGGCCGACCTCAAGGGCGACCGCCTGATCACCCTCTCCCCGCGCTCCGAGGAGCCGGCGTTCGTCCCGGTCGGCGACGGCCCCATCTCCGTGGCCCTGTCCGCGGACGGCCGTACCGCCTACACCGCCGACCAGACCGCCGGGGCCGTGTCAGTGGTCGACCTGCGCGCGAAGTCCGTCTCCAGGACCGTCCCGACCGGCGCCGGAGCGCTCTCGGTGGCCGCCGACCCGCGCACCGGCCGCGTCCTGGTCGCCAACCGCACGGCCGCGAACGTCACGGTGGTCGACCCGCGCGAGGGGACCGTCGTCGAGACCCTGGCCACCGGCGCCAACCCGAACCACGTGACGGTGGACCACGGCACGGCCTACGTGGTGGACAAGTCCGGCAGCGGCCCGGCGGGCGAGGACCAGGCGTACCGCATCCGCGTCGGCCGATGAACGACACGACCTGAGAACCGGGGCCCGCGAAACCGAACCCACCGGTGCCGGGAACCTTGCCAGGCCGACCGACTGATCCAGCGGCCCGATGTCCCGGCGGTGAACGCGACCGCGCGACCGCCGGGACGAACGCGGCTCAGGCCCCCGCCGCGAACCCCACGAACCGCGACCACTCCTCGCGCCCGACGGCGAAGTGAGGGCGCGTCACATCCTTGGAGTCCCGCACGCAGACGACCTGTTCGGTAAGGGCGACCTCGACGCAACTGTCACCCTGGCTACCGCTGTAGCTGGATTTGAACCACGCCAGTTCCGTCGTGCTCATAGCTCTCCTCGAAGCTCTCCAACTGCTCGTCGGGCGCCACCGGCACGGCCCCCTTACCCAGCACCTCGTCCGCCCGCCGCACGAACGACTCGTCGGGCATCCGCCGGCCCAGCTCCACCGACTCCACGGTGTGTTTGGAGAACCGGACCAGATCCGCGAACTCGGCCCTGCTGCAGCCCGCGTGCTCGCGCAGCGCCTGCCGCACGGCTCCCCACGTCCCACCCGTACCCAGCGTGACGGATCAACGGCCGTACCGTCCACGGAATGCACCCGTACGCCAACTCACCGTACGGGCCGGGTGGCCCCACCGGGGAACGTGGAACCCCCCGTCCCCACCCCTGCCGGATGCCGAATCGGGTCGAGGACTCCGCTCCGGGCGAGCTACTTCGGGGCGGCGGCCAGTCGAACGGCCAGCCCTGCGAAGACCGTGCCGCTGAAGATGTTGAGTCCGCGAGCCACGCGGTGGCTGCGCCGGAGCACCACGGACAACCGACCTGCGAGGAGCCCGATCGTTCCGTCGACGGCGAACCCCATGACGACGATCGTCACGCCGAGGACGAGGAACTGGACCGCCACGTGACCAAGGCCGGGGTCCACGAACTGCGGCAGGAACGACACGTTGAAAAGGATCACCTTGGGATTCAGTAAATTGGTGACGGCCCCCCGCCAAAAGGCGCGCCGCCTCACTGCCCCCGGCTCCCCGTCCGCCTCGTCCTCGCCCGGCAGCGAACGATCGCGGAACGCCTTGACCGCCAGGTAGGACAGATAGGCCGCGCCCACCCAGCGCAGTACGTGGTACAGCGTCGGGAGCGCCAAGAACAGTGCCGACAGCCCGAACGCCGCGGCAACCGTGTGTACGAGCATCGCGCAGGCCACGCCCAGTGCGGCCATCACGCCCGTGAACGGCCCACCACGCCCGCCGATGGCCACGATGAACATCATGTCGGGACCCGGAGTGATGCACAGTGCGAAGGCGGCAACCAAGAAGGCCGCGTACAGAGTTGTGTCCACCATGGCCGCCATGCTGGTTACGGGGGAAAAACACGTCGACCCAATTCCACTGACTGAGACGGCTGTTGCCCCACTCTTCGCCTACGTCCGGCTCCGGCAGGGCGAACGTCGCCTGTCGCGGCACCAGCTCGTTCCGCTTCGACGGACACCATCGGTGTGGTGGTCAGGCCGCGAGTGCGGTCTCGATCCGGCGGGACTTCGGTGGCCGAGGCCGCTGTGGAGTCGGTCCGGCTGACGTACTCCGGCGACGACTTCGCGCTGCCGCCCTGCGGGAGCCGCTCGGGTGACGCGGGCCGTCGACCTCGTCGAGCACGCGCCGGCCGTCCGGCTCACCCTGCCGGACGCGCTCGGGCGCGCGCCGGCCGCCGGGCACCGCGACCCGCTGCCCGCGCTCACACCGCCGGGTCGTCGCCCCCCATCGTCATGCGGGCCACGTGGAGCGCGAGGTAGGAGACCTCGTCCTCGCTCAGCTGCTTCCCCAGGCGCAGTTCGACGATCGTCGCGAGCTGCTGGGCGGTGTGGGTGGCCTCCGGGTAGTACTGGCGGATGCCCTTCCCGATCGTGGACTCGTGGCCCTTGAGCTGCCGACGCTGCTGGATCCGCACGAAGAGGTAGCGCACGTGGGTGATGAACCGCGCCACGTTCATGGACTCGTGGGACACGTCCAGCCCGTACCGCTCCTTGATGACGGCGAGCATCTGCTGGATGACCCCGGTCATCGTGTAGGTGAAGGACAGGTCGCCCGAGACGAAGCCCGCGTTGACCAGGTGCAGCGCCAGCGGGGTGGCCTCGGAGGCCTCCAGCCGCGGGGTCACGTACTCGTTGATGGCCTGGAGCAGCAGCTGTGCCTGGGCGTACTCCGTGGCGTACAGGGTCTGTACCTCGGCACGCAGCGGGTACTCGATGACGATGCCCCGGGCGGCCCGGTCCAGCGCGCCGGCGACGTGGTCGGCGACCGCGATGGCGAGGGTGGGGCGGGTGGACTCGCGTCCCTCGATGCCCACGTCCTCCAGGGCGGTCACGACGGCCTGCAGGACCTCCTCGCTGATGAGGGCCATGGCCTCGGCCAAACGGGCGGGGTCGCCGTCGGGTCCTGAGCCGGCGGAGGGGTCGCGGCCGTCGGCCGGGACGAAGACGCGCTCCACCAGGCTGGGGTCGACGGGCTTGCCCTGGCGGGAGCTGAAGCCGATACCGCGCCCGGTCAGGATGACCGGGCGGTCCTTCTCGTCGCACGCGAGGACCACGTTGTTGTTCAGGACACGCACAGCCTTCACCGCCGGCCCTCCTTTTCTTTCGATCTCCATCCTCCCCGAAACCGACGTGGCGCGTGCACGCGTCCCCTGGGGGAGGCGTGCACGCGCCTGTCGGATCAAGGGCGGCTGATCACCGTCGTACGGTCACCACGGGGGTGCCTGCGGTGACGTCCTGCCCGACGCGCGGTTCGACCGAGGTCATCTCCGCGGTGTTGAGGACGGTCATGAGGGTGACGGCCGGGTGGCCCGCGGCGCGCACGGCGTCGAGGTCGACGTCGGCGAGGTGGTCGCCCGCGGTGACCTTCTGGCCCGCCTTGACGTGGACGTCGAAGCCGTCGCCCTTCATCTGCACCGTGTCGATGCCGACGTGGACGAGTACCTCGGTGCCGTCCGCGGTGCGGATGCCGTAGGCGTGGCCGGTGTCGGCGACGGTGATCAGCTCACCGTCGACGGGGGCGACGATGCGACCGTCGGCCGGCTCGATGCCCACGCCCTCGCCGAGTGCACGGGAGGAGAAGACCGGGTCCTCGATCTCGCCGAGGCCGATCACACGACCGGCGACGGGCGCCTTGAGTTCGAGGCTCTTGCCCTCGGCGGCGGACCCCGTGGCCGAGCCGGCGGAGGCACCGGTGCCGGCACCGACGGTGACGAGCTCGCGCTCCTCGGCCTTCACGGCCTGGGCGGGAACGGTGGCCTTGGCGGCGGCCTTCTCGGCAGCGGCCGCGTCACGCTCGGCGTTGACCTGGGCGCGCTCTTCCTTGGTGCGGTAGTCGGCGAAGTACACGAGGGCCATCGCGGTGAAGAAGGCCACCGAGATCGCGATGATGTACTTGATCATCGGGTCGAAGACCGGGATGGTCAGCAGGGAGGTGAAGGCGAAGGCCTCGGTGTTCACGCCGCCCAGGATGCCGATGGTGACACCGCCGACGAGGCAGCCGGCGAGCATGCGGGGGTAGATCCGCTTGAAGCGCAGGTGGATGCCGTACAGCGAGGGCTCGGAGATACCGCCGAGCACACCCGCGGCCAGAGCACCGGTGGCGGTCTGACGCATCATCGTCTCACGGTGACGGATCGAGAGCAGGAGGACACCGGCGGTCGCACCGAAGCAGGCGAAGTTCCACGTGCCCATGGGGCCCTGGATGAAGTCGTACCCGAGGGTGTTGATGTTCTGGAGCATGAGGGCGTTCAGCGGCCAGTGCAGACCCAGCGGCACCAGGAAGGGGTACAGCATCGGGATGACGATCGCGAAGACGATCGGGGCGTGGCCGTTCAGCCAGGACAGACCCGAACCGAGGCCGTTACCGGCCCAGACACCCAGCGGGCCGATGAGGAAGGCGGTCAGCGGGATCATGATCAGCATGCTGAAGAACGGCACGAAGACCATCTGCACGTTCTCGGGGAAGATGCGCTTGAGACCCTTGTAGACCAGGGCGAGCAGGGCGACCATCAGCAGCGGCACGAACACCTGGCCGCCGTAGTCGTTGAGCTGCATCGGCAGTCCGAAGACGTGCGCCACGGACTCCGAGGTGCCCAGCGTCGCGTTGGTGGTGGTGGTGACACCCGGGGTCTTGGACCCGATCATGCCGGTGAAGTTCGGGGTCATGACCGCGGCCATGACCGCGGCGCCCACCCATGGGTCGATCTTCAGCTTCTTGGCCGCGTTGTAGGCGACCATGATCGGCAGGAAGTACAGCACCGAGCGCCACATGGCGTCGACGAAGACCCAGGTGGCGGACTTGTCCGCGGAGCGGAAGTCGACCAGGCCGAAGGCGTCGAGCATGGAGGCGATCGCGATGATCAGGGAGGCGCCGAGCAGCACGCCCAGGAGCGGACGGAAGGAGTCCGAGAGGTACTCGAAGAAGTTGTCGAGCCAGGCGAAGCGGCCGCGGCCCTTGGCACGGATCTCGGCCTTGACGTCGGCGTCGGACTTCGCGGCGGGCTTGCCGGCCTTGCTCATCGACGGCAGGTTCACGATGTCCGAGTAGACACCCGCGACGGCTCCGCCGATCACGATCTGGAAGCGGTCACCGGACTGGGGCACGGTGCCCATGACGCCGTCGAGGGCGTCGAGGGCGGCCTGGTCGACCTTCGTCCCGTCGTGGAGCTGGAAACGGAGCCGGGTGGCGCAGTGTGTGAGGCTCTCGATGTTCTCGGGTCCGCCCACACCGCGGAGGATCATCTCCGCGAGCGCACCTGTCTTGGGTGTGTTCATGACGCGTCCTTGCATCCTGTCTCTTGCGAGCTTGCATCGGTCCGCGATCTCTCACGCACGGACCGAGGCAACAAAAAAGGCCCGGGAGGCGCACGGGGCGCCACCCAGGCCTTGCCTCCCTCAGCCGGACCCCGCCCGGTGCCGCTTGCGGCGACTCCGGTGGTTTCCGTAGGGAGTAACAATCCTGCGATCGAGATCGATCGGTATTGACTATAGCAGCGCGTCGCGGCGCGGTGGAGCCCCTGAGGGTGTTAGTGACCAGCGCCACCCGCGAGGTGCCCGTCCCCGGGCGGTCGCCCCCTTGCGAGGCGCCCGCCCCCGGGCGGCCGGCACCCCGCGAGGGGCCGGTGATCAGGGGCGCCGGCGTTCATACCCGCGTCCGCACTCACCTTCACGCCCGCGTTCGTGCCGCCGCTACGGGGTCGCGTCCGCCGTGACCGGGACCGGGGCCCCCGTGACCGGGAGCGGTGCCTCGTCCTGCCGGCCGGTCCTGAACTGGGTCCGGTACAGCTCCGCGTAGCGCCCGTCCGCCGCGAGCAGGTCCTCGTGGGTGCCCCGCTCGACGATCCGGCCCGCCTCGACGACCAGGATCAGGTCGGCGGCCCGCACCGTCGAGAGCCGGTGCGCGATCACGACGGCGGTGCGGCCCTCCAGCGCCTCGGCGAGCGCCTCCTGGACGGCCGCCTCCGAGGTGTTGTCGAGATGGGCGGTGGCCTCGTCCAGGATGACGACGCGCTGGCGGGCGAGCAGCAGCCGGGCGATGGTCATGCGCTGGCGCTCGCCGCCGGAGAGCCGGTAGCCGCGCTCACCGACCACGGTGTCCAGGCCGTCGGGCAGGGACCGTACGAGTTCGTCGAGACGGGCCCGGCTCAGCACGTCCCACAGTTCGTCCTCGGTCGCCTCCGGCCGGGCGAGCAGCAGGTTCTCGCGGACCGAGTCGTGGAAGAGGTGTCCGTCCTGGGTCACCATGCCGAGGGTCGCGCGCATCGACGCGGCGCCGAGGTCGCGGACGTCGACGCCCCCGATGCGCACGGCACCGGCGTCGGTGTCGTACAGCCGCGGCAGCAGCTGCGCGATGGTCGACTTGCCGGCGCCCGAGGAGCCGACGAGGGCGACGGTCTGGCCGGGTTCGGCGCGGAAGGAGATGCCGTGCAGGACCTCGTCGCCGCCCCGGGTGTCGAGGGCGGCGACCTCCTCCAGTGAGGCGAGGGAGACCTTGTCGGCGGACGGGTAGGCGAAGCGGACGTCCTCGAACTCGACGGACACGGGTCCGTCCGGGACCGCGCGGGGCTTCGGTCCGTCCTCGATGAGCGGCTTCAGGTCGAGCACCTCGAAGACGCGCTCGAAACTGACCAGGGCGCTCATGACCTCGACGCGCGCCCCGGCCAGCGAGGTGAGCGGCGCGTACAGGCGGGTGAGCAGCAGCGCGAGCGAGACGACGGCGCCCGGCTCCAGGGTGCCGCGCAGGGCGAACCAGCCGCCGAGCCCGTAGACGAGGGCGAGCGCCAGGGCCGAGACCAGGGTGAGGGCGGTGATGAAGGCGGACTGCGCCATCGCTGTACGGACCCCGATGTCCCGCACCCGCCGGGCGCGCGCCGCGAACTCGGCGGACTCCTCCCCGGGCCGCCCGAAGAGCTTGACGAGGGTGGCGCCGGGGGCGGAGAAGCGCTCGGTCATCCGGGTGCCCATGGCGGCGTTGAGGTCCGCGGCCTCCCGCTGGAGCCCTGCCATGCGGGTGCCCATGCGCCGGGCGGGGATCACGAACACCGGCAGCAGGACCAGCGCGAGCAGGGTGATCTGCCAGGACAGGGTGAGCATCACGACCAGGGTGAGCACCAGGGTCACCAGATTGCCGACGACGCCGGACAGGGTGTTGCTGAACGCGCGCTGGGCGCCGATCACGTCGTTGTTGAGTCGACTGACGAGCGCTCCCGTACGTGTACGTGTGAAGAACGCGACCGGCATGCGCTGCACATGATCGAAGACAGCCGTCCGCAGATCGAGGATGAGTCCCTCGCCGAGCGTCGACGAGAGCCAGCGGCCCAGGATCCCGAACGCCGCCTCGGCGACCGCGATGACGGCGATGAGCACGGAAAGACGGACGACGGTGCTCTCGTCGCCGTGGGCCACGATGGTGTCCACGACGTGCCCCGCGAGCACCGGTGTCGCGACGGCCAGCAGCGCGGTCACCACACTGAGGAGGACGAACTGCGCGATACGGCGGCGGTGCGGGCGGGCGAAGACGGCGATGCGGCGGAGCGTCGCGCGGTCGAAGGGACGACGCTCCTGTTGGGCGTTCATGACACTGTGCAACTGTGTCCAGGCTGTGGTCTCCATGCTCATGGGAGAGACAGTAGGACCTCAAGCTTTGTTGAGGTCAATGGCCGCAGAGGCGGGCACTCTCACGGGCGGGACCCCGGGGAGGCCGGAGGCGGGCGCTCTCGCGGGCGGGACCCCGGAAAGGGCGGGGGCCGCGCCGGGCGCACCGGCCCTCCCGCGGCTTGCCCGGCGTGTCAGCCGCCGTCCCCGCACCCGCAACCTCGTGTTGGCGCGGCGGGGAAACCCTCTTCCGATGTGACAGCAGTACGACTTCCCCGGGCACTCCCCCGCCTCAGCCTGCGGCCCGCCGTCCGGCCGGTCCTGTGTCTGCTCCCGCTCGCCCTGGTCCTCGTGGTGGCCCTGCGCCACCGGTCCGTGCTCGTCGAGGGCTTCGGCCATCTGCGGTCGGCCCAGTGGCCCTGGCTGCTGGCCGCGGCCGCCGCGACCTGTCTGACCTGGGTGGCCGCGGCCGTGACCCGTCAGGGCGCGGTCGTGGAACGGCTGCCCGCCGTCCGGCTGCTGGCCACCCAGTTCGCCGCGGGCGCCGCGAACCACCTGTTGCCGACGGGACTGGGCGCCAGTGCGGTCAACCTGCGGTTCATGACGGTGTGCGGGGTGCCGCTGGCCCGTTCCTCGGCGGCGCTCGCGCTGTACCTGCTGGCCGAGGGGATCGCCCGGCTGGCCCTGCTCGTCGGCCTGCTGATCGCGTTCCCCGACGCCCTCCGGGTCGACGGTCTGATCCCGGACGGCGCGGTCGGACCGCTGCTGGCGGGCGTCGGCGTGGCCCTGTGCGCGGCGCTGGCGGTGCTCGCTCTCGTACGACGGCTGCGCGCGGCCCTCGCCTCCTTCCTGCGCACCGCCCTCGGCGAGGCCCGCTCGGTGCACACCCGGCCGTCCCGGGCCGTCGCCCTGTGGGGCGGCTCGCTCGCCTTCCCGCTGCTCCAGGCCGCCGGGCTGGCCGCGGTGGGCCGGGCGCTGGGCCTGCCGGTGTCCCCCACGCACATGATGATCGCCTACCTGGCGGCGACGATCGCGGTCGCGATGGTGCCGACGCCCGGCGGGATCGGTTCGGTGGAGGCCGCGCTGATCGTGACCCTGGTCGCGGCGGGCGGCCCGGCGGCCGTGGCGACGGCGGTGGTGCTGGCGTACCGGATCATCACGGTGTGGGTGCCGCTGCTGCCGGGGGCGCTCACGCTCGGCGCGCTGGTCCGCTGGAAGGTGATCTGACGCGGGGCCGGCGGCCCGTCCGCCCGGCCCGTGCGATCCGTCCGCCCGGCCCGTGCGATCCGTCCACCCCGGCCCGTGCGGCCCGTCCACCCCGACCCGTGCGGCCCGTCCACCCCGACCCGTGCGGCCCGCCGCGTGTTCGTGGCACCGAGGAGCGACCACGGTGCGCGGCTGGGCGCGCGCGGGCGGGGCCGCGGCACCCGCCGGGCTCCTGTGCGCCGGGACCGCCGGGGCCGCCAGGACTGCGGGACCACCGAGGCCGTCGGGGCCGCCGGGGCTGCCGGGTCCGTGCCGCGGCAGGTGGCAAGGGCTGTCCGGCGCAGGGCTGGTGACGGACAGGCAGGAGGATGCGGCAGGATGAGGTGTCTCCCCGGACGATGGTGAACACCCGTCCGGGTCTGATCGCGTTTTCCCGGAATTCGAGCAGGTGGCAAGTGACGACACAGCACGTTCGGCCCGCGGGCCCCCATCCCGGTCCCGCTCTCCGAGGAGGTCACCGATGAAGCGCTCCGTCACCCTGGACGACCTGATGATCGCCGGAATAGCCCTGGCGGCCGGGCTGCTGGCGGCGTTCCTGCTGCGGATGCTGCTGCGCTGGCTGGGCAAGCACGCCGAGCGCACCCGCTGGAGCGGCGACGACGTCATGGTGGACGCCCTGCGCACCGTCGTGCCGTGGTCGGCGGTGGCCGGAGGCGTCGCCGCCGCGGCCGCGGTGCTCCCGCTGACCGCGCCGATCGACAAGACCGTCAACCGGTCGCTGACCGTCCTGATCATCCTGGTCGCGACCATCACCGCGGCCCGGCTGATCACCGGGCTGGTCCAGTCGGTGACCCAGTCCCGCTCGGGCGTCGCCGGTTCGGCCACCATCTTCGTCAACATCACCCGGGTCGTGGTGATGGCGATCGGTTTCCTGGTCGTCCTGCAGACCCTGGGGATCTCCATCGCGCCCCTGCTCACGG
Source organism: Streptomyces sp. NPDC058751 (assembly GCF_042746485.1). NCBI lineage: Bacteria > Bacillati > Actinomycetota > Actinomycetes > Kitasatosporales > Streptomycetaceae > Streptomyces > Streptomyces sp. NPDC058751. Next base: position 72,421 of record NZ_JBHYPZ010000031.1, read on the forward strand.
CCCTGGGCGTGGGCGGTCTGGCCGTCGCCCTCGCGCTCCAGGACACCCTCGCCAACCTCTTCGCGGGCGTGCACATCCTCGCCTCGAAGACGATCCAGCCGGGTGACTACATCCGGCTGAGCAGCGGGGAGGAGGGTTACGTCGTCGACATCAACTGGCGCAACACCACGGTCCGCCAGCTCTCCAACAACCTGGTCATCATCCCGAACGCCCAGCTCTCGGGCACCAACATGACCAACTTCAACCGGCCCGAGCAGCAGATGACGCTCCTGGTGCAGGTCGGCGTCGGCTACGACAGCGACCTCGACCACGTCGAGCGGGTCACGAACGAGGTCGTCGCCCAGGTGATGAACGAGGTCGACGGCGCCGTCCCGGAGCACGAACCCGCCGTGCGCTTCCACACCTTCGGCGACTCGCGCATCGGGCTCACCGTGATCCTCGGCGTGGGCGAGTTCAGCGACCAGTACCGGATCAAGCACGAGTTCATCAAGGCCCTGCACAAGCGCTACCGGGCCGAGGGCATCCGGATCCCGTCGCCCGCCCGGACGGTCGCGCTCCAGTCCGGCGGCGCGGGCTTCCCGGAGACCGTCATCCCGCACCAGCGCGAGGCCGCGAAGCGGCCCTGAGAACGGACCGGGGGCAGGCGGCCCCGAGAACGGGCCGGGGGCCGGGCGGAGTGATCCGCCCGGCCCCCTCTTCGTCTTCCCGTTTGTCTTCCCGCCCGCTCGGTCAGAGCGTGGCGGTCGAGTCCGGGTAGTGGCCGGGCGCGCGGTGGCGCGGCGCGACCAGGCTCGACACGACCGGGGTGACCGTCCAGTCGGGGTGGTTCGGCATGCGCGGGGTCTTCGTCCCGTACAGCCAGTCGTTCAGGAAGCCCGACTGGTCCGTTCCGGAGATCTCGGAGGCGACCGCGACGTAGTCCGCGGTGGTCGCCGCGGAGTTGCGGTACCGGTCCAGGAAGGTGCGCTCGATGCGGTTGAAGACGTCCTCGCCCACGAGCTCGCGCAGCGCGTACAGGACCAGGACCCCGCCCAGGTAGCGCTGGCTGTCGAAGAGGTTGGCGGCGTTCGGCGCGGCGACGGGGCCGGAGGACTGACGCCACTGGTCGCCCCGGGCGTACGTGTCCTTCATCCGGGCTTCCATGGTGGTCAGGCCCAGCGAGTCGGCCCAGCCGCGCTCGTAGCGGTAGAGCAGCCCGTAGAAGTCCGCGTGGCCCTCGTTGATCCACAGGTCGGCCCAGTTGGCGGGGCTGACGCTGTTGCCGAAGTAGGAGTGGACCAGCTCGTGCATCATGTGCGAGCCGATCTTCTTCTCCTCCTGGAGGAGGAAGTTCGGCTTGTAGAGCGTGAGCGTCTGCGTCTCCAGGCCCGTGAAGTCGAAGGCGTTGGAGGCGTCGTTGTTGCAGGGCAGCAGCCCGTACGTCTCGAACGGGTAGGCGCCGAGGCGCTGCTCCAGCCACTCCACGAGGTTCGGGGTGAGCGCGAGCGCCGGCTCCAGAGCGGTGGCGCGCGCAGTCGGGACGACGTCCCGCAGCGCCAGCCCGTGCGGGCCCTGCCGCTCCTTGACGACGTAGTCGCCGACGGTGATCTGCACCACCTCGGTGGCTATCGGGTCGGCCGAGCGGTACGAGTACGCGGTCCGGCCGCCGTCGAGCTGCTCCGTGCCGGTCAGCGTGCCGCTCGCGACACCGCGCAGGTTGTCCGGCACGGTGATGCGGAAGCTGAAGTCCGCCTTGTCCGTCGGGTGGTCGTTGCACGGGAAGACGGTGTGCGCCGCGTTCGGCTGGGGACAGATGGCGAAACCGTCGGGGTTGGACACCCAGGCGGTGTACGGCAGCGTCTTGGCCGGGTCGGCGCCGTACTCGACGTGGACCGCGGCGGCGCAGTTCTTCGGCAGGGTCCGCGCCGGGGTGATCCGCAGCTTCTCGTCCACCAGCTCGAAGGTGGCGGCCACGCCTCCGACCTTCACCGCGCGCACGTCCAGGCCGAGCGCGTCGAGCGAGAAGCGGGAGAGGTTCTGGGTCGCCTTGATCCTCAGGGTCGCCTTGGCGTCGACCAGGCGGGTCGTGGCGTCGTACGCGAAGTCGAGGTGGTACGCCTCGACGCGGTAGCCGTCGTTCCCGAGGGACGGGTAGACGGTGTCACCGAGGGTCTCGGCACCCGGGGTGCCCTGATCCGGCTTTGCCAGCGGCCGGGCCGAGGCGGTGGGGGCGACGGCGACTGCGGCGGCGGTACCGAGCAGCGCGGCCACGGGGGCCGTCACTCTGGTGCGATATCTCATTGTTCGCTTTCTTTCGGGCGACGGAAAGCCGGGAGGTCCGCCGCGGGATCAGGCGCGCGATACAGGTGCGCGATCACTCTCATGTACGGCTGAGAGGGCCAACTGGTTGCCTCTGATGGGTACTTGGCGTTTTCACTTCGGCCAGCGCGTTCACATTCGCGGGCCGGGCGGACGTCGGGGCGTCCGCTCCAGGTGTTTCACGCCGAAAGAACCGATCCTGCGTCCACGGCCGTTTTCCACCCCTGCCGGTCCGACGCAAAACGGACCCCTGTCGAGCCGGGGGCGCTCACGAGATATCTTGATGTCGAGCAATGTTGCAGACGTGGAGCGGAGCACCCGGTGACTGACTCGACCATCATCTACACGCACACTGACGAGGCCCCGGCCCTGGCGACGTATTCGTTCCTGCCGGTGGTCCAGGCGTACGCCTCTCAGGCGGGTGTCACTGTGGAGACCCGTGACATCTCGCTGGCCGGGCGCATCATCGCCCTCTTCCCGGAGTTCCTCCAGGAGGACCAGCGCATCGCGGACGCCCTGTCCGAGCTCGGTGAGCTGGCCAAGACGCCCGGCGCGAACATCATCAAGCTGCCGAACATCTCGGCGTCGATCCCCCAGCTCAAGGCCGCGGTCGCCGAGCTCCAGGCTCAGGGCTACGCGCTTCCGGACTACCCGGACGACCCGAAGTCGGACGAGGAGCGCGACATCCGCGCCCGTTACGACAAGGTCAAGGGCAGCGCCGTGAACCCGGTCCTGCGCGAGGGCAACTCCGACCGCCGCGCCCCCGCGTCGGTCAAGAACTACGCCAAGACCCACCCGCACCGCATGGGCGCGTGGTCGTCCGAGTCGAAGACGAACGTCGCCACCATGGGCGTCGACGACTTCCGCTCCACCGAGAAGTCCGTGGTGATCTCCGAGGCCGGCGCCCTGCGCATCGAGCTGGTCGGCGACGACGGCTCGACCACGGTGCTGCGCGAGTCCGTCCCCGTCCTCGCGGGCGAGGTCGTGGACGCGTCCGTCATGCACGTCGCCCCGCTGCGCGAGTTCCTCACCGAGCAGATCGCCCGCGCCAAGGCCGAGGGCGTCCTGTTCTCGGTGCACCTCAAGGCCACGATGATGAAGGTCTCCGACCCGATCGTCTTCGGTCACGTCGTGCGCGCCTTCTTCCCGAAGACCTTCGCGGCGCACGGCGAGACGCTCGCCGCCGCCGGTCTGACCCCGAACGACGGTCTCGGCGGCATCTTCAAGGGCCTGGAGGCGCTTCCGGAGGGTGCCGAGATCAAGGCGTCCTTCGACGCCGAGCTCGCCGAGGGCCCGGCCCTCGCGATGGTCGACTCCGACAAGGGCATCACCAACCTGCACGTGCCGTCCGACGTCATCGTCGACGCCTCGATGCCGGCCATGATCCGCACCTCCGGCCACATGTGGGGCGCGGACGGCCAGGAGGCCGACACCCTCGCGGTGCTTCCGGACTCCTCGTACTCCGGCGTCTACCAGGCCGTGATCGAGGACTGCCGCGCCAACGGCGCCTACGACCCGTCGACCATGGGCTCGGTCCCGAACGTCGGCCTCATGGCGCAGAAGGCCGAAGAGTACGGCAGCCACGACAAGACCTTCGAGATCCCGGTCACCGGCACCGTCCGTCTGGTCGACGAGGCCGGCAACGCAGTCCTGGAGCAGACGGTCTCCGCCGGCGACATCTTCCGCGCCTGCCAGACCAAGGACGCGCCGATCAAGGACTGGGTGAAGCTCGCCGTCACCCGCGCCCGCGCCACCGGCGACCCGGCCGTGTTCTGGCTGGACGAGACCCGCGCGCACGACGCCAACCTGATCGCCAAGGTCAACGCGTACCTGCCGGAGCACGACACCGAGGGCCTGGACATCCGCGTCCTCGCCCCCGTCGAGGCCACCAAGCTCTCCGTCGAGCGCATCCGCCGCGGCGAGAACACCATCTCGGTGACCGGCAACGTGCTGCGCGACTACCTGACCGACCTGTTCCCGATCCTGGAGCTGGGCACCAGCGCCAAGATGCTGTCGGTCGTCCCGCTGATGGCGGGCGGCGGTCTGTTCGAGACGGGCGCCGGCGGCTCCGCGCCCAAGCACGTCCAGCAGCTCGTCAAGGAGGACTACCTGCGCTGGGACTCGCTCGGCGAGTTCTTCGCGCTGGTGCCGTCCCTGGAGCAGCTCGCGAACACCACCGGCAACACCCGCGCCCAGGTGCTCGCCGACACCCTCGACCGCGCCACGGCGACCTTCCTCGACGAGGACAAGTCCCCGACCCGTCGCGTCGGCGGCATCGACAACCGCGGCAGCCACTTCTACCTGTCCCTCTACTGGGCGCAGGAGCTGGCGCGGCAGACGGACGACGCGGACCTCGCCAAGGCGTTCGCCCCGTTCGCCGAGACGCTGACCGCGCAGGAGCAGACGATCGTCGGCGAGCTGAACGCGGTCCAGGGCAACGCGGCCGACATCGGCGGCTACTACCAGCCCGACCCGGCCAAGGCCGCGAAGGTCATGCGTCCCTCCGCCACCTGGAACGAGACGCTGGCGACCCTCGCCTGATCCACCGCGTCACCCCGCACCACCCGCGGGCACTGCTCCGCACACGCCGCCCCGGCCGGATCCTCCGGCCGGGGCGGCGTCGTCGTGAGGTGCTCCCGGCGCGTCACGGTGACGCGACGGGCCACCTGGGCGATCAGCGGTGGCGGGGCGGAACGCCCGTTCATAGCTTCGGCCCATGACCAGACAAAAGATGGCCTACCTCGCGTGCACGGCTGTGGTCGTGGCATCGGGAGTGGGCGCCGCCCTGCCCTCCGACCACCAGTCAGTACGCCTGGTACGCCCGGGTGAATCCATCCAGAAGGCCGTGGACGCGGCGCGCGCGGGCGACACCGTCGTCATCGCCCCCGGCACCTACCGCGAGAGCGTCACCATCACCGCGCGGGACGTGACCCTGCGGGGCGCGAGCGCGAAGTCCACCGTCATCGTGCCGAACACCGCCGCCACCGACGCCTGCGCCAAGGCGGGCAACGGCATCTGTGTGACCGGGACCGACCGCAAGCGCGTCCGCGGCGTCACCGTCGCCTCGCTGACGATCAGGGGCTTCGCCAAGCAGGGCCTGTGGGCGACCGGGACCGACGGGCTGACCGTGCGCCAGGTGACCGCCGAGAAGAACGGCCAGTGGGGCATCGCCGAGGAGCGGTCCGTACGGACCAGGTTCGTCCGCAACATCGCGAAGGACAACGGCGACGCCGGCCTCTTCGTCTCCAACACCGTCACCACCGAGGAGGGAGCCCGCGACACCCAGGGAACGCTGGTGGCCAACAACCTGACGAGCGGCAACCGGATCGGCATCACGATCCGGCGGGTGCGGAACCTGACCGTCGCCCGCAACGAGGCCACCGGCAACTGCACCGCCGTGTTCGTCGTGGGCGACGAGAACAAGCCGCGCACCGGCGACCTGACCGTCACCCGGAACTACATCCACGCCAACAACAAGTCCTGCCCCAAGACCCCCCGCCTCCCCGCCCTCCAGGGCTCGGGCATCGTCCTCACCGGCGTCGAGGACACCCTCGTGACGCGCAACCGCGTCGAGGACAACGCGGGCACCTCCCCGCTGTCGGGCGGCATCGTGCTGTTCAAGAGCTTCGTCGGCGCGCTCAGCGAGCGCAACGAGGTGCGCGACAACGTACTGCTGCGCAACGGCCCCTCCGACCTCGCCAACCGCGACACCGCCGGCAAGGGCAACACGTTCCGGGGCAACACCTGCAAGGTCTCCGAGCCCGCCGGAATGTGCTGAGCACGGCACCGGACACGACACCAGAAAGGAGGCATGGAATGACCACTGTCGATCAGAGTCCACCGCCGTCCATGCAGCTGAGGGAACTCGCCTTCGGGGCGGCCCGCGCCGCCGCCGTACGCGCCGCGGCCCGGCTCGGTGTGGCGGACGCCCTGGACGACGTCCCCATGAGCGCCGAGGAACTGGCCGCCGCGGTGAAGACCCAGCCGGGGACCCTGCGCCGGCTGCTGCGCGCCCTGTCCTGCCAGGGCGTCTTCACCGAGCGCCCCGACGGCACGTTCGCGCACACCGAGATGTCCCGGCTCCTGCGCGAGGACGACCCGAACAGCCTGCGGTACATCACCCTGTGGTGCACCGAGCCGTGGACGTGGAACGTCTGGCCGAAGCTCGACGAGGCGGTCCGTGACGGCGGCAACGTCTTCGAGGAGGTGTACGGCAAGGAGTTCTTCCCGTACCTCAACGAGGACGCCCCCGAGTCCGCGCACGTCTTCAACCGGGCCATGACGACGTCCAGTTCGCAGTCCGCCCAGGACGTGGCGAAGCTGCTCGACCTGCGGGGCGTGAAGTCGGTCGCCGACATCGGAGGCGGTCAGGGTCACGTCGTGGCCAGTCTGCTGGAGAAGCACCCCGGCGTGCACGGCACCCTGCTCGACCTGCCGGGCGTGGTGGAGAACGCCGACCCGCGGCTGCGCGACGGCGGGGCGCTGGCCGACCGGGTGCGGATCGTGGCCGGGGACTGCCGTGAGGACATCCCCGTCCAGGCGGACGTGTACATCATCAAGAACATCCTGGAGTGGGACGACGAGAGCACCCGCAGGGCGCTCGCGAACGTCCGCGCGGCGGCCCGGCCCGGAGCCCGGGTCGTCGTCATCGAGAACCTCGTGGACGACACCCCCTCGATGAGGTTCACGACGGCCATGGACCTGCTGCTGCTCCTCAACGTCGGCGGTGCCAAGCACACCCGGCAGAGCATGGTCGACCGGCTCACGGCGGCGGGTCTGGTCATCGGCGAGATCCGCCCGGTGAACCCCTACCTGCACGCCTTCGAGTGCACGATCCCCGGCTGATCCGGCCGGACCACTCGAGGATCCGGAAAACCCGAGGCCGCCGGTTCCGCTCTGTCGCGGAGCCGGCGGCCTCGGGTTGTGTCACGGTGCCCGCTCAGGAGACGGAGTCGCGCTCCCAGCGGTAGAAGCAGTGCGCCATGGCGTCCTTGGGACTCCGCCAGGTCTGCGGGTCGTACGCGCTGACGTACGCCGACAGTTCCTCGCTGACGCTCCGGAACTCGGGGTGCCCGGCCACCTTCGCGATGGCGGGCCCGGGGTCCTTCTCGGACTCGATGAGGTGCAGGTACACATCACCGAACTGGAAGAGGCTGCGCCGGCTGACCCCGATGAGGTGCGGGAGTTCACCCCGGTCGGAGGCGGCGAACACGTCGGAGATCGCCGGGGCCGAGCCCGGCGCCATGCGGGCGACGATCAGGGCGTGGTGCATCGGATGTCCTTCCTGTGCCGCTTTCGGCGGTCAGCGGGGCACGGCCGCGGGGCTGCGGCGCTCACGGGCGACCTGCTCGATCCGGTCCCGGATGAGGGCCATCTGCGTGACGGAGTTGCGGTTGATGTTGTCCGTCATCCAGGCGTCGTCGACGGGGGCGTCGGGCTTCATCGCGAAGTCCTGCACCCAGCGCATGTGCGTGCCGGCCGGGGTCTCCTCGTACTCCCACCGGATGTTCATGTGCGCGAACGGTCCCGTCTCGACGCGGCGCGCCCTGACGGTCCGCGCGACGCGGTCCACGGTGCGCTGCGAGACCCAGCTCCACACCTTGCCGTTGTCGTCCGGGTGCATGGTGAGGCGGAAGGAGGTCGTGTCGCCGTCCCGGGTCAGGACTTCGAGGGAGGCGTACTCGCTGAAGAGCCGGGGCCAGTTCTCGATGTCGTTCGTGATGTCCCAGACGAGGTCGAGCGGGGCGTCGATGACGACGCTGTTGTCGGTGTGTCCAGCCACTTCAGGCTCCAGCCTTGAGGGTGTCGTTGACGAGGGCGAGGAACTCCCGCGGGGTCCTGCAGCGCTCCGTGTCGGGGGCCAGGGACCGGCCGTACCGGTTCTCCAGTTCGCCGACGATGCCGAGCAGACCGAGCGAGTCGAGTCCGAGGTCGGTGAACGGCTGGTCGAAGGACTCCGCGAGTTGGCTGGGGTCGATGGTGATCCCGGCGGCCTTCTTCATGAGCGCGGCCAGTTCGTCGACGGTCACTTCGGTGGTGATCATGCGGTTCTCCTCACGTGCTGCCCGGACTACCGGGCGTGGTCGCCGCCGCGTCGCACGACCAGGGCCGCGTTGGACCCCATGAGTCCCCTGCTGAGGACGAGGGCCGTGCGCAGTTCGGCGGGGCGGGCGTCCGACGTCACCAGGTCGAGGTCGTGGCAGACGTCGAACACGTTGGGGGTGGGAGGGATCTGGCCGTGCTCCATCGCGAGGACCGCGGCCGCGGTGTCCAGCAGGGGTGCCCCGCAGTAGGCCCGTCCGATACCCGTCTTGGGTGCCGTGACGGGGACCCGGGTGCCGTGCGCCCCCAGGGCGTCGGCGATGGCCAGGGCTTCGGCGCGGTCGGCGGCCGGGACGCCCAGGGCGTCGGCGAAGACGACGTCGATCTCCTCCGGGGCGCAGCCGGCCTCGGTGAGGGCGCCCCGGATCGCGTGGGCGAGCCCTTCACGTGACCGCTCCCACTGCGAGGCCCCGGTGAACGTGGCCGCGTGTCCGGCCACGAGGGCCCGGACCTCCGCTCCCCGCTCGCGCGCACGCCGTTCGTCCTCCACGACGAGCATGGCGCCGCCTTCCGCGGGCACGAAGCCGCAGGCTCCCCGGGTGAAGGGGCGGTAGGCGCGGGCGGGGTCCTCCACGGTGCTGAGCTCGGGGTAGCCGAGCTGGCAGACCATGGAGTACGGGGCGAGCGGCGCCTCCGCGGCGCCGACGAGCATCGCGCCGGTGCCGCGCCGTACGCCGCAGGCGGCGTGCGCCACGGCGTCCAGTCCCCCGGCCTCGTCGCTCGCGACGACCCCGCACGGTCCCTTGAACCCGCCGCGGATGGAGATCTGGCCGGTGCTGGCCGCGTAGAACCAGGCGATGGACTGGTACGGGCCGACGAACCTGGAGCCCTGGCCCCACAGTTTCTGCAGTTCGCGCTGGCCGAACTCGCCGCCGCCCGATCCGGCGGCGGTGACCACGCCGACGTCGTACGGGTCCTCGGGGGCGTTCGCTCCGAGGCCCGCGTCGTCGAGGGCCAGGACGGTCGCGGCCATCGCGAAGTGGCTGAAGCGGTCGGTCTGGACGAGGAAGCGTTCCTCGATGAGGTCCGCGGCGTCGAAGGCCCGGACCTCGCCGGCGACGCGCAGCGGCAGGTGGTCGCATCCCTCGCGGGTGATGCCGTCCAGGACGCTGAGTCCTTCCCTGACGGACTTCCAGTAGGCGTCGGCGCGCAGTCCGTTGGGGGCGATGACGCCGATGCCGGTGATGGCCGCGTTCCGGGGGCGCTGAGTGCTCATCGTGTCCTCCCGGCCGGCTCGGTCAGGAGCACCGCGGACTGGAATCCGCCGAATCCGCTGCCGACGGAGAGCACGTTGCGGAGCTTCCGGGGGCGGGCGGTGCGCGGCACGTAGTCCAGGTCGCACTCGGGGTCGGGGGTCTCGTAGTTCGCCGTGGGCGGTACGACCTGGTGCTTCAGGGCGAGGACGCAGGCGACGACCTCGATCGCGCCGATCGCGCCCAGCGAGTGGCCCACCATGGACTTGATGGAGCTCATCGGTGTCCGGTGGGCGTGTTCGCCCAGGGACCGTTTGACGGCGGCGGTCTCGTGCCGGTCGTTCTGCCGGGTGCCGGAGCCGTGCGCGTTGACGTAGTCGATGCGCGTGGGGTCGAGACGGGCCTGGTCGAGGGTGCTGTCGATGGCCCGGGACATCTCCAGGCCCTCGCTGGTCAGACCGGTCATGTGGTAGGCGTTGCCGTAGGTGGCGTAGCCGCCGATCTCGCAGTAGACGTGCGCTCCGCGGGCCCGTGCGTGCTCGTACTCCTCCAGGACCAGTACGGCCGCGCCCTCGCCCATGACGAAACCGTTGCGGTTGGCGTCGAAGGGCCGGGAGGCGTGTTCGGCGTCGTCGTTGTCGGGCGACGTGGCCTTGATGGCGTCGAAGCAGGCCATCGTGATCGGGGATATCGGCGAGTCGGACGCCCCGGCTATGCAGACGTCGGCCCGGCCCTCCTCGATGGTGTGGAAGGCGTATCCGACGGCGTCGAGTCCGGAGGTGCAGCCGGTGGAGACGGTCTGCACCGGGCCCTGCGCCCCGAACTGTTCGGCGACGACCGAGGCGAGCGTGCTGGGCGCGAACGCGAGGTGCAGTTTCGGGTCGGCGGCGCGGTGGTCCACGTCCCATCGCCGGCCCGACTCGCTGACCTGGACGTAGTCGTGTTCCAGACGGGTGGTGCCGCCGACGGCGCTGCCCAGGGAGACTCCGACGCGCCAGGGGTCCTCCCGGCCCGTGTCGAGGCCTGAGTCGGTGACGGCCTCCCTGGCCGCCACCACGGCGAACTGGACGTACCGGTCGACGTGTTCGACGAGCTCGGGGTCCAGGCCGTGCGCGAGCGGGTCGAAGTCGCATTCGGCGGCTATGCGCGAGCGCAGGCCCACCGGGTCGAAGAGCGTTATGCCCCGGGTCGCGGTGCGGCCACCTTCGAGGAGGTCCCAGAACGCCTTCGTCCCGATGCCTCCCGGAGCGACCACACCGATGCCGGTGACGGCCACCCGGCGGGTCACCTTATGGCCCCGCTTCGTTCGGACGGCCGTCCGTCGTGGTCGGACGTGGCCGCGGCGGTCATGAACGCGGGGGCGGGTTCGGAGGCGTCGGCGGCCTCCTCCGTGTCGACGTGGCCGAGGCTCGGGTGCGGGGCGAGCGGGCCCAGGTGGAAGACCATGCGGGCCTCCTCGTCGCCCACGTTGCGGAAGCGGTGCCGCACACCGATCGGGATCAGCAGGCCCTGCTCGGGCCGGAGCGCGAACGCCTCGCCGTCCAGGTCCACTTCGAGGGCGCCGCCGACCACGTACGCGAACTCCTCGGAGTACGGGTGGTAGTGCTCGCCGATGCGCTCGCCCGGCTGGATGATGGCCAGGCCCATGAAGCCGCTGGTGGATCCCACCGTGGCGGGCGTGAGCATGGCCCGGATGTCTCCCCCGCGCCTGCGGTTGGGTTCCGTCTCGCTCAGGTTCACGATCTGTGGATGCTGCTTGGTCATGCTTGATACCTCCGGGTGTGGCAGGACGCCGGGTGGGGCGTCCGGGGACGCGGGCGGCGGCGGACCCTCAGGAACCCGCCGAGCTCCGGTCGGTGATGGGCAGCATGTCGGCGTGCGACAGGAGGCGGTTGATGTTGCGTTCCGTCTCCAGGGAGCCCTCGACGCCGATCGCGGCGCCGTCGAGGAGACGCTCCAGCTCGGCGGCCTTCCCGGGGCCCTTGAGGCCGAGGGAGGCGACGGGGTCCAGGTCGAGGTCGCCGGTGGTGTCGATGAGCCGCACCACGATGTCGTCGCGCTGGAAGACGGTGCTGCTGTACACGGGGCTCGCCGGGTCGTCGGCCGCGGCCTCGTCCTGGTGGGCGAGCAGCCGGGCCAGTTCCATCCCGAGGCCCTTCCGGGCCGGGTAGTACAGCGCGTGCCGGCGCAGCTTCGCGGGTTCGTCGCGGCCGGAGACCACGTGGTGCACGGCCGGGAGCGCCGCCCGGGTGAAGAAGACCCGCGCCGAGTCGGGGTCGCTCAGGTCGCGGTCCTGCTCCAGGTAGGGGTTGATGGCCTCCTCGACCGCGCGCACCTCGGGCTGGCGGGCCACGTGGCGCAGTGCCGCGAGGAGGTCGCCCTCCACCTCCACGGCCCGTACGACGCGGTTGCCGTGCATGAAGAGCGAGGTGCGGCGCAGCCGGGTGTTGTCGTCGACCTGGGCCTGGGGCGACTGGTATCCGGCGAGGATCTCGGCGACCTTCGACTCGGATCCGGGCTTGACGGTGAAGGTGAGGGCGTGGCGCGCGACCCCGTTGCCCTCGCGGGCCTCGACCTGGAGGGCGGACCGGGCCGACTCGGGGGTGAGCGGCTCGGAGGGGCTGGTCTCGCGGAGGATGCTGTAGCGCATCGACCGGGTGTCCCTGACGCAGCTGTGCATCGGGCGGACGGTCTCGACGTGCTCCTCGCTGTTCACCCAGGCGAGGAAGGGCGGGGCGCTCTCCCACTCGCTGGTGATGAGCCACTGCGAGGGGTTCTCGATCGACTGGCAGAGCTGGTCGCTGATGTGACCGGGGACCGAGGCGACCTGGTTGCGCATGAGTTCGTACGCGTCGAGGAACTGCTGCTGGGCGCCTTCGTACAGGTCGAGCAGCAGGATCACCCGAAGCTTCGAGCCGTCGAACGCCGACTGCGAGATCCGTCCGGAGTTTGACATTGCGGCACACCTCTCCTTTTCGTAACGGAAGTCCGGAACGACCGCGGTATCCGAAACGCCGGGGCCGCCATGGACCGATCGTTGCCGCGCGCCCGGTACTCCGCGAGCCCCGCGGGTCAGGCGAGTGAACCGCGCGCCATCCGGGTGCCCCTGCCGAGCGAACAGGCCCCCCACCGGGCATGGAATCTGCGTCCTCATCCCTGACCCGCGTCCCAGGCGACGCTGGAGGCAATCGATGAACCGATTCGAAGGGGCCGGCGAGAACGGCCTCCGCACGCCCGTCCTCATCGTCGGCGGCTCGCTGGTGGGCCTGTCGACCTCGCTGTTCCTGGGGCGTCTCGGGGTGCCGCACATCCTGGTCGAGCGTCACGCGGGTACCTCGAAGCACCCGCGGGGGCGCGGCAACAACGTGCGCACCATGGAGATCTTCCGGACGGCCGGGGTGCGGCAGCGCATCGAGGAGGCGGCGTCGGTCCTCGCGGACAACCACGGCATCCTGCAGACGCCGACCCTGGTGGGCGACGCCGGGGAGTGGCTGTTCAAGGAGATCGACCCCGGTGGCGGACTGGCCCGCTTCAGCCCGGGTGCGTGGTGCCTGTGCAGCCAGAACGACCTCGAACCGGTGCTGCTGGCCAGTGCCCGGGAGCTGGGCGGGGACCTGCGGTACTCGACGGAGCTGATGTCGTTCGAGCAGGACTCCGAAGGGGTGACGGCGAAGGTCAAGAGCCGGGAGACCGGCGAGCACGCGACGATCCGCGCGGACTACCTCGTCGCGGCGGACGGCCCGCGCAGCCCCGTCCGCGACGCGCTGCGCATCGGCCGGACCGGACCGGGCGACCTGTTCCACAACGTGAGCCTCACGTTCACCTCGCGCGGTCTCGCGAAGGTGGTCGGCGACCGCCGGTTCATCGTCTGCTACCTGACCGATCCGGCGGCCGACGGCGCCCTGCTGCCCGTCGACAACGAGGAGCACTGGGTCTTCCACGCCCCCTGGCACCCCGAACACGGGGAAACGCTCGAGGAGTTCACCGACGAGCGCTGTGTGGAGCACATCCGGCGGGCGGTCGGTGTGCCGGACCTGGATGTGGAGATCACCGGCCGGGCCGCCTGGCACGCCGCCGAGCGGGTCGCCGAACGGTACGCGCGGGGACGGGTGTTCCTGGCCGGCGACTCGGCCCACGAGATGTCCCCGACCGGGGCGTTCGGCTCCAACACCGGTATCCAGGACGCCCACAACCTCGCGTGGAAGCTGTACGCCGTGCTGGCGGGCTGGGCCGGTCCGGGGCTGCTGGAGTCCTACGACGCCGAGCGCCGGCCGGTGGCGGAGGCGACGAGCGCGCGTGCCTCGTCGCGTTCGGTGGAGCACAGCCACCCCGGGTACACCCCGGAGCCCGCGGCCGTCGGGCAGGGCGGTCCGGGCGGGAAGAAGGGCGGCATCCTCAACGTGGCGCTCGCCTACCGCTATCCGCGGGGCGCGGTCCTCGGCGCCGATCCGGCCGCTCCGGTCGTGCCCGAGGGCGTACGGCTGACGGGCGAGCCGGGGACCCGGGCGCCGCACATGTGGCTGACCCGGGCCGGCGCCCGGATCTCCACCCTCGACCTGTACGAGAGCTCCATGGTGCTGCTGAGCTCGGCGGACGGCGCCGGCTCCTGGCACTCGGCGGCGAAGGACACGGCCCGTCAGCTGTCCGTGCCGCTCGACTCGTACCGGATCGGCGGCGGGCCCGAGGCGGACCTGGTCCCCGCGGGCGACACGGACTGGGCTCAGGCGCACGGGATCGGCGCGGACGGCGCGGTGCTGGTCCGCCCCGACGGGTTCGTCGCCTGGCGGTCCGAGGGGGCCGCCAAGGACCCCCGGACGACCCTGCGGAAGGCCCTGGTCGCGCTGCTGGACCTGGCCTGACCTTTCCGCGCGGTCGCGGGCCGTCGCCGACGGCGCCGGCCGGGCGCGGGCCCTGAGGTGCATGGAGAACGACCGGAGGCCGTACCGGAATTCCGGTACGGCCTCCGGCCCGCGACCTCGGGGCGAGAACCCCGGTCGGGACGACAGGATTTGAACCTGCGACCCCTTGACCCCCAGTCAAGTGCGCTACCAAGCTGCGCCACGTCCCGATGCGTCTCCCACGTGGTGGCCCACGTGTTCGCGCACCCCGAACCTTACCCCACGCCGGTGGACGGCCGCACACACACGGTCATCGCCGCAGCGCAGCGGGGGTCGCCGTCCGCGGACGGCCGGGGGTCCCGGTCCCGCAGCCGGGTCAGGCGTTGGGGTCGAAGGCGATGCCGGCCGGTTTGGCCTTCGACAGGTGGGAGCTGAAGCTGTCGTCCCTGAGGCCGAAGTGGGCGCTGCCGAAGTCGTACGAGGTCAGCTTGTCGCGCAGTCCGGCGGGGTAGCCGTTCCAGCCGACCAGGGTCGGGAACTGCCAGGTGTGCTGGTGGTTCTCCGGCGGCTCGTCGTTGGTGTTCGCGGGCCGGAAGCAGTGCGTGCCGATGCCGTCCTTGTGGTAGACGATCTTCGGGTGCGTTCCGTCCCAGCGGATCTGGTCCCGGTTGTAGGTGTTGAAGTTGCCGTGGGCGGACGTGGAGACGTACTTGGCCACGCCGTCCTGGACCCACACCACGACGTGCTCCCAGTCGTTGCGGTGTCCGCCGAGACCGCTGCCGATGACGGCCTGGTCCTTCTCCATGTAGAGGCCGTAGATGATGGCGCACCAGCCGTTGTTGCACTTCTCGCGGGAGTACCCGTTGGTGTTGTCCAGGTCCCATGAGTCGCGGCAGTTGCCGTTCAGGGCTCCCGAGGGCTTGAGGCCGGGGTTGACGGTCCCGTCGGGGCCTATGGCGGGGGTCGGGTAACAGCCGTCGGTGTCGTAGTCGAAGGCCGGCTGGTACGTCGTCTCCAGCGCGTCCGCGTTCCCGGGCAGGGCCCTGGGCGGGTCGGCGAGGGCGCTGCCCGGGAAGGCGACGACCAGCGCGACGGCGCTGCCGAGGACGAGCGAGACCCTGCGGATCCGCGAGCTTCTTGTCACTGCTTCCTCCATGTCGACCGCGGTGTGGGGGCCGGGCAGGCCAGGGCGGTCATCTTGGCATGCCCAGGTCAGCCTTCCGGGCGCGCGAGGAAAACACCAGAGGTCGCGGGTGTCGGAGCGATGAAGGATCGCCCAATGAGGGGCGAGAGATGGTTCTTTGGGGGTCACCGGCCCGCTCGCCGAGCACAACTCACTTGGTATTCAAGCGGGTTGACGACGGGGACGACAAGTGCCGTGCCCGGCAAGCCGGTTCACGAACGACGTGCCCGTGAGGCGGGGCGGCGGAGCCTGGGCCGGGCCGCGGCAGGACAGGGGCCGGTCCGGAGGACCCGGTCCCTGTCCTAGAAGTCCTCGCCCCGCGGCTCCCGGCCCTCGTACGCGGCCGTGAGCAGCCCGAGCACACCGCTCGCCGTGACCTCACGGGGGTTGGGGCAGGACTCGGCGGCGGCCATGGCCGCCGCGCGGGCCAGGTCGGCTTCCCCCAGGCCGATCTCGGCCAGCGTACGGGGAGCGCCGAGGTCTCCCGCGAGGTCCCGGAGGGCGCGGGGGACGTCGTCGGTGTCCAGGGCCCGCGCCAGGGCGGCGACCGCCCGCGGCGCGGCGGACGCGTTGTACGCGAGGACGTACGGGAGGACCACCGTGTGGGTCTCGGCGTGCGGCAGACCGAAGGTGCCGCCGAGGACGTGGCACAGCTTGTGGTGCAGGCCCATGGCCGTCGCGCCGAGGCAGGAACCGCAGAGCCAGGCGCCGTACAGGGCGCGGGCGCGGGCCCGCGGATCGGTGGGGTCCGCGGCCACGTCGGGGAGGGCTCCGGCCATCGCCCGTACGCCCTCCTCCGCCATCAGGGAGACGAGCGGGGAGGCGTCGGGGGCGTACAGCGCCTCGGCCGCGTGCGCCACGGCGTTGATCCCGCTGGTCACCGAGAGCGGGACCGGGAGGCCGAGGGTGAGGTCGGGGTCGTAGACGACGCAGCGCGGCTGTACGGAGGAGTCGCGGCCGGTGCGTTTGACCCCCTGTTCCGTCAGGCCCCACACGGGCGTCATCTCGGAGCCCGAGTAGGTGGAGGGCACGGCGATCAGCGGCAGGCCGGTGCGCAGCGCGATCGCCTTGCCGAGGCCGATCGCGGATCCGCCGCCGACGGCGACGCACCCGTCGGCGCCCGCCGCCCGCGCCGCCTCGACGGCCCGGTCGGCGACCTCCACGGGGACGTGCATCCGGGCACCGGGGTGGACCCCGGCGCAGCTGTCGCCGAGCGCGTCCGCCACCGCGCGGGCGGCGTCCTCGCCCCGGCCGCCGCACACCACGAGCACCCGGTGCAGCGCGAGCCGCGCGACCTCCCCCGGTGTCGCGGTCACCGAGGCGCCGGACCGGAAGACGACCCGGGCGGGCCGGGTCTCGTGGGTGAAGTCGAGCGGGGCGCTCGGCGGGGTGCTCATTCCGGCTCCAGGACGAGGTCGGGGCGGACGTGTCGGAAGGGGTCGTCGGCACCGGGCTCACGCGGTCCCGGATCGGCCGGACCCGCGAAACCCCCGACGACGGCGTCGGTGATCTCCGTGGTGCGTTCCCTGGACATGCCGCTCCCGTGGTCCGGCCGGGTCGCTCCGCCGAGCGCGCCCAGGCTACGAGACCGGCCGGGGCGCGCCGCCCGAACCGGCGCCCCCGCGCGCGCCGCGTCCGGCCGGGAAAACCTCCGCACCGCACTCGGACCGGGGCGGACCCGGGCGCCGCGTCCGGCCCGGGCGGGCCTCCGCCCCGCGCCCGGGCCACTGGCCCGAAACACCGTCACCGACGCCGAAGAACACACAATCACCCTTTCCGTGAGGCATCGTTGACCTGGAACATCACGCCCGCACCGGACGCACGGAAAGTATGATCAAGCAATGTCTGACTTGACCGAAACCACGCCCGGCTGGCTGTCCCGCGACGAACTGGAATCGGCCCGCGCCCGCATGCCGATCCTGTACGTCGAGGCCGTACCGGTGCGCGTCGACGACAACGGCGAAGTCACCCACGTCGGGCTCCTGCTCGGCATCGGTCCGGACGGGACGGTCACCCGCTCCCTCGTCTCCGGCCGGGTGCTGCACCACGAACGGGTGCGCGACGCCCTGCTGCGCCACCTGGAGAAGGACCTCGGCCCGATCGCCCTCCCCCGGATCCCGGCCTCCCTGCAGCCCTTCACCGTCGCCGAGTACTTCCCGACACTGGGGGTCACGCCCTTCCACGACCCGCGCCAGCACGCCGTGTCCCTGGCGTACATCGTGCCGGTCACCGGCGACTGCCGCCCCCGGCAGGACGCCCTGGACCTGGTCTGGTTCAGCCCGGAGGAGGCGGCGTCGCCCTTGGTCACAAACGACATGCCGGGGGGCCACGGCGTTCTGCTGCGGCAGGCACTGGCCTACGTCGGACGTATCGCCTGACGCCGGGTCCGACGGGCCCCGGAGCGGCCGGCGCCGGGGCGGGCCGCCGGCGCTCAGGCCCGGGCGTCGTCGCCCGGTGGAGGGACGGCGCACGGGCGCAGGACCATGAGCGGGCCCTCCGGGGTCGCCGCCATGGCGAAGGGGAACCGGTCGAGTTCCAGGCAGAGCGCGACGTCGTCGGGGTGGACGCCCTGGCGCACGCCGGTCGCCAGTTCGTCGGCGGCGCGGGACTCGCCGGCCCGGCGGAGGAACCCGGCCGCGTCCGTGCCGGCCCCGGCGGCCCTCCGGGCGATGTACTGGGCGCACGCCAGGTCTTCCTCGGCGCGCCCGTCCTCGCCGGTGACCACGAAGGTGACGCCGTCGCACCGGCGGGCCCTCAGGAGCCGGGCCGTCGCCTCCGCCACCACGAAGCCGGCGCACAGCACGAGGGACGCGTCCTTGACCGCGAGGGCGCCGACCGTCCCGGCCGTGGTCTTCTGGACGACGGTCCGTCCGCCGAGGTCGGCGGACCGCAGCAGACCCGGCGAGTTGACGAGGTCGAACCCGGGGGCGGGCGGACCGTCCTTGAGCGCCACCCAGTCCGGGTGACGGGTCTTGAGCGCCAGGGCCTCGTCCAGGGACTCCGCGAGAACGATCTTCTCCGCTCCCCTGCCGAAGGCCCAGGCGGCCACGGTGAAAGCGCGCATGACGTCGACCACGACCGCCACGGACGGGGTATCGGCCAGCTCGGGGATACCGAGGAAACGAGCGTCCATCCCGCCATGATCACGCACGCCCGGTCCGGAGGACCAGGAGAGTGACCCACACCACATCACGGGTCTCGGAGGTCCGGGGTCCCGGGCCCGGCAGGCGGCGGGCGGGGGGTCCGGCGGCGGCATCCGGTGACATCCGCGCCCCGGAACGGCGAAAAGGACCGCTCGAACAACGGAAAGGCCGTTCCCGCGTCGGCGGAAACGGCCTGCGACCTGCTTTCCAGCAAGTCGGGACGACAGGATTTGAACCTGCGACCCCTTGACCCCCAGTCAAGTGCGCTACCAAGCTGCGCCACGTCCCGGTGCCTTCACCCGCGGTGGCCCGCGTGATCGTGCGAACAGAACTTTACCCCACGCCGGGGGCTGCTCCGCAGGGGGACGAGGGGGCGCGCGACAATCGGCGTATGACCGGGACATCTGAGACGCGGCCGGCCGGCGCACGCGACCGGGACGCCGAGGGGCGGGCCCGCAACGCCCGGCCCCGGGACGGACTGGGGCGCCCGCTGCCGTACGGCGCGGCCGGGGTGGAGCGAGCGCCGGAGGGTGTCGTGCGCCGTCCCGGGGACACGGTCGCCGAGGCGCAGGCACTGCTGGACGCGGGCAGGCCGTTCCACGCGCACGAGGTCTTCGAGGACGCCTGGAAGTCGGGCCCCGCGGACGAGCGCGGGCTCTGGCGGGGGCTGGCCCAGCTCGCCGTCGGGCTCACCCACGCGGCCCGGGGGAACGCCACGGGCGGCGCACGGCTGCTGCTGCGCGGGGCCGGAGCGGTCGAGGAGTGGACGTCGGCGACCGCACGGCAGCGGCCGTACGGCCTCGACCTCGCGGACCTCACCGGCTGGGCGCGGGAGCTGGCGGCCGTCGTGGAACGCGAGCGCGGACCGGTCGACGCGGCACGGGCGGCACCACGGCTGCACGGCCGGACCGCCTGACGAGGGCTCGCCCGTCACCGCGTACCCGGATCGCCGCACGCCCGCGTCGCCGCACGCCCGGATCGCCGCATCGCCCGGTGCGTCCACTGTCAGTGGCGTACGGCAGACTCTCGGTGTGCGAAAGATTCATGTCATCGGCATCGGAGCGGGCGACCCCGATCAGCTCACGCTGCAGGCGGTCAAGGCGCTGAGGAGCACGGACGTGTTCTTCATCCTGGACAAGGGCGAGGTGAAGTCGGACCTCGTCCGGCTGCGCCGCGACATCCTCGACGCGCACATACCCGAGGGCGGGTACCGCCTGGTCGAGGCGCGCGACCCGGACCGGGACCGGACCGCGGGCGGCCCGGCGTACTCACCGGCCGTCGGGGACTGGCGCAGCGCCCGCGCCGCGATCTACGAACGGCTGATCGCCGAGGAGCTGGGCGGGGACGAGAGCGGCGCCTTCCTGGTGTGGGGCGACCCCGCCCTGTACGACAGCACGCTCGGCATCCTGGAGGAGATCCTGGACCGGGGCACGGTCGCGTTCTCGTACGACGTGGTGCCCGGGATCAGCAGTGTCTCCGCGCTCGTCGCCCGGCACCGCACGGGACTGAACCGGGTCGCCCGGCCCGTGCAGATCACCACCGGCCGACGCCTCGCGGAGGGCTTCCCGGACGGGGTGGACGACGTGGTCGTGATGCTCGACGCCCATCAGACGTTCCGGCAGTACACGGACGAGGACATCGACATCTACTGGGGCGCCTACATCGGCACGCCCGACGAGATCCTCGCCTCCGGTCCGCTCGCCGAGGCGGCCCCCCGTATCGAGCGGCTGCGCGCCGAGGCGCGGGAACGCAAGGGATGGATCATGGACACCTATCTGCTGCGCAGGAATCCGGAGAGGTAGGCGTCCGGCCGGCCCGTACGCCGTGCGGGTCGCCCCGCATGCACGGGGGGCCCGCCGGTGTGAGGGTGGCCTTTGTGACGATCACGGAGGACACCGCGCCGGCCCCGGCGGGGGCGCCCGGACCGCCGGTGCTGGACGACCGCCGCCGCAACATCGTCTTCGCGACGATCTCACTGGGTCTGCTGCTCGCCGCCCTGGACCAGACGATCGTGGGAACCGCGCTGCCGACGATCGTGTCGGATCTGGGCGGCGCCGCGCACATGTCCTGGGTGGTGACCGCGTACCTGCTGGCGGAGACCGTGGCGACCGTGCTGGTCGGCAAGTTCGGCGACCTGTTCGGCCGCAAGGTGGTCTTCCAGGTGTCGGCGGTCGTCTTCATCACGGGGTCGTTCCTGTGCGGGCTCGCCACGAACATGTCGCTGCTGATCGCCTGGCGGGGCCTGCAGGGCGTCGGCGCGGGCGGTCTGATGGTGACCTCCATGGCGCTGATCGCCGACGTCATCCCGCTGCGCGAGCGGGGCAAGTACCAGGGCGCGATCGGTGCCGTCTTCGGTGTGGCCACCGTCATCGGGCCGCTGCTCGGCGGCCTGTTCACCGACCACCTGACCTGGCGCTGGGCCTTCTACGTCAACGTGCCCCTGGCGATCCTCGTGGTGATCGCGGCGGCGCGCACCATCCCCGTGGTCAAGTCGGTGACCCGGCCGGTCATCGACTACCTGGGCATCGCCCTGGTCGCGGTGGGGGCCAGCGCCCTGATCCTGGCGACGAGCTGGGGCGGCAACGAGTACGCCTGGGGATCACCGGTCATCATCGGGCTCTTCGTCGGCGGCCTGGTCGCGCTCGGCCTGTTCTGCCTGGTGGAGACGCGCGCCGCCGAACCGATGCTGCCGATGCGGCTGTTCTCCAACCCGGTCTTCACGGTCTGCTCGATCCTCAGCTTCATCGTGGGCTTCGCGATGCTCGGCGCGATGACCTACCTCCCCACCTATCTGCAGTACGTCGACGGGGACTCGGCCACGGTCTCGGGGGTGCGCACGCTGCCCATGGTCCTCGGGCTGCTCATCGCGTCCGTCTTCAGCGGCAACGTGGTGAGCAAGACCGGGCAGTACCGGCTCTTCCCGATCGTCGGCTCCCTCGTGATGGCGGTCGGGCTCTACCTGATGTCGCGCATGGGACCGGGCACCGGGGCGTGGCTGGAGTCGCTGTACATGTTCGTGCTCGGCACCGGGATCGGGCTGTGCATGCAGGTGCTGACGATCGCCGTGCAGAACACCGTCGAGTACACCGACCTCGGCACCGCGACGTCCGGGGTCACCTTCTTCCGTACGCTGGGCAGTTCGTTCGGCACGGCCGTCTTCGGCACGATCTACACCAACGCGCTGAAGCCCAACCTGACCGACGGGGTCAGGGCCGCCGCCGAGACGGGCGCTGCCGGGCCGGCCGTCATCCTCCGGGCGGCGCAGAGCCCGGAGGGGCTGCACAGGCTGCCGCCGAGGGCGGCCGCGCCCATCGTCGACGCGTACGCCGACACCCTTCACACGGTGTTCCTGTGGACGGTTCCGGTCGCGCTCCTCGGCTTCGTCGTCTCCCTCTTCCTCAAGCAGGTGGAACTGCGCGACAGCGCGCGCATGGGGTCGACGGACATGGGCGAGGGGTTCGCGTCGCCGTCCACCGCGGACTCCCAGCGGCTGCTGGAGTTCTCGGTGGGGAAGATCATCGGCAGCACGGAGATGGACACCGCGCGGCGGATCGTGGCCGGGTCCGACACCCGGCTGGACGTGGCGGGCGCCTGGGCCGTGATGCAGGTGGAGCTGTTCACCCGCATGGTCGGCCACGCCAACCTCGCGCTGATCGCGGCCCGGCGCCATCTGCCGCCCGAGGTGCTCGTCCCGGTCTTCGAGCGCATGGTCGAGGAGGGCTATCTGACCCGGCACGGCTCGCTGTTCCAGCACACCGCGGCGGGCGAGCGCGAGGCGCGGGTGATCAGCGAGGCCTGGGGCCGATGGCTCGCCGGGCGTGTGGAGCAGGACATCGGCCGTCCGTCCGGCGAGGAGCTGCGTGCCGCCGTCGACACCATCGCCAAGCGGCTGCTGGTCGAGGACCTGACGCAGGGTCTGCCCGGCCGCACGCCGGAACTGTCGTCGGCCTCGCCGGACTGACCCGCCGAACTGACCCGGCGGGCCGACCCCGGCGGGCCGACCCGGACGGTCGCCCGGGCCGGGCCGACCGGACGGGCGGGGGTCTCCGCGGCCGGGTCAGCGGCCGGGTCAGGGGAACAGGAGCTGCACTCCGCCCACCACCGTCGCCACGATCACCAGGCGTTCGAAGAGAAGCTGGTTGATGCGCTTCACCGCCCACCTCCCGATGAACGCGCCGGGCACCACGAACACGGCCAGCGCCGCGTCCAGCAGCAGCGACCGGCCGTCGATCAGGCCGAGGCCCGCGCTGAACGGCAGCTTGGAGACGTTGACGATGAGGAAGAAGAAGGCGGAGGTCCCGAGGAAGCCGAGTTTACGGAAGCCCGCCGAGAGGAGATACATCGACATCACCGGGCCGCCCGCGTTGGCGACCATGGTGGTGAAGCCGCCGAGGACACCGTAGGAACGTGCCTTGACGCGGCCCGCGCGGGTCACGACCGCGTCCGGTTCCTCGTCCCGCACCGCGGCCCGGCGGCGCCACAGCGTGATCCCGGTCATCAGCAGCAGGGTCGCGCCGATCGAGACGCGTACGACCCCGTCGTCGGCCCACACCAGGAACAGCGTGCCGAGGACGACCCCGGCGGCGACCGCCGGGAACAGCCGCCACAGCGTGGGCCAGTGGGCGTGGCGCCGGTAGGTGACGACGGCGAGCACGTCGCCGACGATCAGGAGGGGCAGCAGGACTCCCGTCGAGGCGCGGGCGGGCAGCACGGCGGCGAAGACCGCCAGGCTGACCGTGTTGGCGCCGCTGACGGCGGTCTTGGAGAAGCCGACGAGCAGAGCCGCGGCGGCCAGGGCGGCGAACTCCCCCATCGATATGTGCCAGAGCGTCATCGTGTTCATGCGGGGATCGATGCTATGCCCACGCTTCTCGCCCTGATCACGAGGGTCCCGCCGGGTGCTTCCGGACGCTTCCGGATGCTCACGAGCACTTCAGGGTGCTTCCCCCGTGCTTCCCCGTGCCTCCGGACGCCTCCGGGTCAGGGGCGCTCCACCAGGACCGCGCTGCCCTGCCCCACGCCGACGCACATCGTGGCCAGGCCGCGCCGGGCGCCCGTGCGGCGCATGCGGTGCAGCAGGGTGGTGAGGATGCGGGCTCCCGAGGCGCCGAGCGGGTGGCCCAGCGCGATGGCGCCGCCGGTCGGGTTGACGAGGTCCGGGTCGATGCCGAGGCGGTCCACGCAGGCGAGGGCCTGGGCGGCGAACGCCTCGTTGAACTCGGCCTCCTGGATGTCGGCGACGGTCCAGCCGACGCGTCCGAGCGCCTTGTTCGTCGCGGGCACCGGGCCGATGCCCATGACGTCGGGATCGACACCGGCCGAGGCCCCGGCGGCGTACCGTCCGAGCGATTCCAGGCCCAGTTCGTCCAGGACCTCCTCGCTGACGAGCAGCACCCCGGCCGCGCCGTCGTTCATCGGCGAGGCGTTGCCCGCGGTGACCGTGCCGTCGGCGCGGAACACCGGCTTGAGGCGGCCCAGCCTGTCGAGCGAGGTGTCCTCCCGCACGCACTCGTCGCTGTCGACGACCACTCCGTCGGGGCGCTCGACGGGAAGCAGTTCGGCGTCGAACCACCCGTTCTTGCGGGCCTCCGCCGCACGCCGGTGGCTGCGGAGCGCGAACGCGTCCTGCCGCTCGCGCGAGACGCCGTACCGCGCGGCGACCTCCTCCGCGGTCTCCCCCATGGACAGGACGCCGTGCAGGTCCTTCATCGCCGGGTTGACCAGCCGCCAGCCGAGCCGGGTGTCGACGGTCTCGATGCGGTGCGGCAGCGCCTCGTCCGGGCGGGGCAGCACGAAGGGGGCCCGGCTCATCGACTCGGAGCCTCCGGCCAGCACGATGTCGGCCTCGCCCGAGGCGATGGCGCGGGCGGCCGTCGTGACGGCTTCGAGGCCCGAGGCGCAGAGCCGGTTGACGGTGGCACCGGGCACGCTGTCGGGCAGCCCCGCGAGCAGCGCGGCCATGCGGGCGACGTTGCGGTTGTCCTCGCCGGCCTGGTTGGCGGCGCCCCAGTAGACGTCGTCGACGCGGGCCGGGTCCAGGGCGGGCACCTCGGCGACCAGGGCGCGGACGACACCCGCGGCGAGGTCGTCGGGCCGCACGGAGGACAGGGCACCGCGCAGCTTGCCGATGGGCGTGCGGCGGGCGGCCGCGAAGTGGACGGGACGCACGACAGGACTCCTGGGGGACACCGGCGGACGGACGCCGGACACTGATGAACGCAATCCTTAATTAGCACCGCTAGTTTTGGACTATAGCCCCGCACCGGATCCTTGGGAAGATCCTCCGCCGCCGGTGTGCGCGCCGCCTCCGGTATACGCCCGTCCGCCTCCGGTATACGCCCGTCCGCCCCGAACACCCGGCCCGTACGGGATCGTCCCGTCGTCGCGGCGGCCGGACACTGGCCGGGGATCGACGGCCGCCCGGCCCGGTCCGCACACGGGTGGCAGACTGCTCGCGCGCCCCCGCCGGACCCAGGCCGTCGGGGTGAACAGGGCCGACGGAACGGGGAGTTGTCGTATGACGGGGACGGGATCCGCCGCGGACGGGATCGACACCACCAGGCCGCATCCGGCACGGGTGTACGACTGGTACCTGGGCGGCAAGGACAACTATCCGGTCGACGAGCGGCTCGGACAGCAGATCACGGCGCGCGACCCCGGGGCCAAGCGGGCCGCGCGCAGCAACCGCTGGTTCATGCAGCGGGCCACCCGGCACCTCGTCCGCACGGCGGGAATCCGCCAGTTCCTGGACATCGGCACCGGCATCCCCACCGAGCCCAACCTCCACCAGATCGCGCAGAGCACCGCTCCGGACGCGCGGGTGGTGTACGTCGACAACGACCCGATCGTCCTCGCCCACGCCGAGGCGCTGCTGCGCGGCACTCCGGAGGGCCGTACGGAGTACGTGCACGCGGACGTGCGCGAGCCGCTGAAGATCCTCGACGAGGCCGCGCGGGTGCTCGACCTCGACCGTCCCGTGGCCCTGTCGCTGATCGCGCTGATGCACTTCGTCGCGGACGAGGACGGCGCGTACGAACTGGTCGGGACCCTGGTCGACGCGCTGGCGCCGGGCAGCTTCCTGTCGCTGTCCGCGATGACCGCCGACTTCGAGCCGGAGGAGGTCCGGCGGGGCATCGAGGCGTACGCGCGCGGCGGTGTGACCCTGGTGGGCCGCTCGCACGCCGGCGTGAGCCGCTTCTTCGAGGGCCTGGACCTGGTCGAGCCGGGTGTCGTCTCCGTGAAGGACTGGCGTCCCGAGCTCGCGGAGGGCGAGACCCCGGTCGGCGACGGCCCGGTGTCGCTGTACGGCGGGGTGGGCCTGAAGCGCTAGGACGTGTCCGCGAGGTCTTGTCCGCCCGGCGATGCCCGCAGCATCCTTCAGCGCCGGGCCGGGGGGGTTCGGGACCGGGTCCTTGGGCCCCGCCGCCGGGGCGGTCCGGCCCCCCGCCCGGGACGGTCGGCCCCTGCCCGCGCGGGCGCGGGGAAGGCACGCTGGGAAGCCGTCCCAGCAAGGAAGCGAGATGGCGAGATGACCCTCATCGTCGGGCAGGTGATGACCAGCGAGGTCGTCGAGGCGCATCGGGAGATGTCCTTCAAGGACGCGGCCCGGCTCATGGACCGGTACCGGATCAGCGGGCTGCCGGTCGTGGACGACGACGACAAGGTCGTGGGCGTGATCTCGGAGACCGATCTGCTGCGTCTGCAGGCGGCCGGGCCCGCCCGGGGAGGGGAACGGCGCCGGTGGCTGCCGTCGCTGCGCCGCGCACTGCCGCGGCCCTCCCGTCCCGGGCGGACGGCGGGCGGCGCGACGGCCGTACGGGCCGGTGCCGCCCAGACCGGGGGCGCCCGGCCCGGGGGCGTCCGCGCCACGACCGTGGAGCAGCTGATGTCGACTCCCGCGATCACCGTGCATCCGGAGCAGCGGGTGGCCGACGCCGCCCGGGTCATGGAGCGTCATCACGTCGAGCGGCTTCCGGTGGTGGACGAGGAGGACCGGCTGATCGGGATCGCCACCCGCAGTGACCTGCTGCGCGTCTTCCTGCGGACGGACGAGGAGATCCGCCGGGAGGTCGCCGACGACGTGCTGGGGCACGCGCTGTCGGTGCCGCCGCACTCCGTGACCGTCTCGGTCGGCGACGGCGTGGTGACGCTGGAGGGGCTGCTGGAGCGCCGCAGCCAGGTCCCGGAGGCCATCCGGCTGACGTGGCGGGTCGAGGGCGTCGTCGGGGTCATGAACGCTCTGACGTTCCGCGTCGACGACACCACCCGTCCCGCCGAGCGGCAGCCCGCGCAGCTGCTCGACCCCCGGTGGATGGCCGGGCACTGAGTCGCACCCGGGCGTCCGGCGGACGTACGGACGCCCTGGAGCCCGTACGTCACGGGCGCCGCCCGTCCGGTCACCGTCTTCCGCGGACCGGCCCGGAGGGGGACGGTGCCGGCCGGCCCGGCAGGGACGGCGTCGAGGTACCGGCGTCGGGGCCACGGCGTTCGAGGCCCGTGTCCCTCCGGGCTGTTCCGGAGTCCCCCGCACCGCGGCGGGCCGCCCACGCCTCCTCCTGGGCCGTTCGCTCGCGTTCCTCCCCTTCGTCCCTCGAAAGCCGTCGCCGTTTTCCGCACAGGTGCCCGACTGCGGGCACGGGCCGTCGGGCATCATGGCTTCCGACGGGCGGCAAGTGAGGGGATCTCGAATGGACCAGAGCGCACACCTTCCGGAGGAGCCGCAGGCCCCGCAGTTCCGGCTGGACGCCCTCCTGGAGGACCTTCAGGAGCAGGTGCAGCGTGGGCGCGGCACCCAGAACCGGGTGCACACCCTCCTCGAAGCGGTCCTCGCGATAGGCAGCGACCTCGACCTGGACGTGGTGCTGCGGCAGATAGTGGAATCCGCGGTGCAGCTCGTCGACTGCCGCTATGGAGCGCTCGGCGTCCTCGGCGACGAGGGCGGCATCAAGCAGTTCATCACCGTGGGCATCGACGAGGAGACCATCGCCGGCATCGGTCACTACCCCCGGGGAGAGGGCATCCTCGGCCTGCTGATCCGTGAGCCCCACGCCCTGCGGCTCCCCGTGCTGAGCGACCACCCGGACTCCGTCGGCTTCCCGCCCGGCCACCCCCCGATGACCACGTTCCTCGGCACCCCCGTACAGGTCCGCGACAAGATCTTCGGCAATCTGTACCTGACGGAGAAGCACGGCGGGGCCGAGTTCGACGCCGAGGACGAGGCGGTGCTGCGCACGCTCGGCGCGGCGGCCGGCGTGGCCATCGACAACGCCAGGCTGTACGACGACGCCCGGCGCCGTGAGCGCTGGCTGGCCGCGAGCAGCGAGCTGACCCGCAACCTGCTGTCGGGCGCCGATCCGGTCGACGTGCTGCACGCGTTCACGGCGACGGTACGGGAGCTGTCGGACGCCGATCTGGTCACTCTGGCGCTGCCGCTGACCGGGACCACGGACCTGGTCATCGAGTCCGCCGAGGGACTCGACGCCGACCGGGTGCGGGGGCTGACCCTGCCCGACGGGACGAGCCTGGCGGCAAAGGTGTACGCCTCGGGCGAGAGGATCGTCAGCGCCTCGCTCAGCGAGGACCCGCGCACCGGGACGGGCAGCGCGTCGGTCCTCGACCTCGGCCCGGCGTTCGTCATCCCGCTCGGCACCCAGGGGCGGGTGCGGGGGGTCCTCCAGGTCGCGAACCGGCAGGGCGGACCGGCGTTCCCCGACGCCACCATCGACATGATCGCCGGGTTCGCCGGGCACGCCGCGCTGGCCCTGGAGATCGCCGAGCACCGCCGTGACGCGGAACAGCTCCTCATCCTCAACGACCGTGACCGCATCGCGCGTGACCTGCACGACCTGGCCATCCAGCGGCTCTTCGCCGGCGGGCTCAGCCTGCAGTCGGTCCTCAACCGCCTCGCCGACCGGCCCGACGTGGCCGAACGCGTCCAGCGGGTGGTGGACGACCTCGACGACACGATCAAGGTCGTACGTTCCACCATCTACGCCCTGCGGGAGAGCGACCGGTCCGACGGCGCCTCCGGTCTGCGCACCCGGCTCGTCACCGAGGTGGGCCGCGCGGCCGAGACGCTGGGCTTCGCCCCCGCCCTGCGCATGAGCGGGCTGCTCGACACCGACGTGCCCGACGAGCACCGGGAGCACGTGGTCGCCGTCCTGCGCGAGGCCCTGTCCAACGCTGCCCGGCACGCCCACGCCACCGCCGTGGAGGTCACCGCCGAGGCCACCGCCACCACGCTGCGGCTGCGGGTGGCGGACAACGGCCGCGGCATCGGCCCCGACGTCACCCGCCGCAGCGGTCTCGGCAACATCGGCACCCGCGCCGAGCACCTCGGCGGCACCTGCGCCCTGACGGCCAACGAGCCGAGCGGCACCGTCCTGGAGTGGACGGTGCCGCTGCCCCAGAACGAGGACTGAACCGCGTCCTCCCCGGCCCGCGCGCTTTCAGCGCCGGTCGGCCGGGGCCGGGCTGTCGTCGATGAAGCCGCCGGACTGGTGGCGCCACAGCTTCGCGTAGGCGCCGTCCGACGCGAGCAGTTCCTGGTGCGTGCCCTGTTCGACGATCTTCCCGCGGTCGAGGACGACGAGCCGGTCCATGCCGGCGACCGTGCTCAGCCGGTGCGCCACCACGAGCGCCGTACGCCCCTCCATGAGCCGCCACAGCGCCGACTGGACGAGGATCTCGCTCTCGGAGTCCAGAGCGCTGGTCGCCTCGTCGAGCAGCAGGATCGGCGCGTCGCGGAGGATCGCGCGGGCGAGGGCGACCCGCTGGCGCTGGCCGCCGGACAGTTTGATGCCGCGCTCCCCGACCATGGTCGCGAAACCGTCCGGCAGCGCGTCGGCGAACTCCGTGACGTGGGCCGCCTCGGCCGCGCGGCGGATCTCCTCGTCGGTGGCGTCCGGCCGGGCGAAGGCGATGTTGTCCCGCAGGGTGCGGTGGAACATCGCCGGGTCCTGCGGCACGTACGCGATCAGGCTGCGCAGGTCGGCCTGACGCAGCCTGCTGATGTCCTGGCCGCCGATCAGGATGCGGCCGCCCTCGATGTCCGTCATCCGCAGCAGCAGCCGGGTGAGCGTGGTCTTGCCCCCGCCCGACCGGCCGACCAGACCGATCTTCGCCCCGCCGGGCACGTCCAGTTCGAGCCCGCTGAAGAGCGGTTCGGCGCCGCCGTGGGCGAAGGTGACCTGGTCGAAGCGGACGTCGGCGTCGCCGGGGCGCAGCGGCTCCGGGACGACCGGGTCGAGCACGGTCGGCGGCGTCATCAGCAGCTCGGTGAACTGGGCGGCCTCCGTCATCGAGCTCTCCAGCCGCCGGTAGATCTGGTTGAACTCGAACATGATCCGGGTCGCGTTGGCGTAGTACGTGAACGCGACCACCACCGCCTCCACGCCGTGCCCGCCGCCGCCGAGCGTGACCGCGAGCAGCAGACCGAGCGCGTTGGTCAGGACGGACATCGGCGCGACGAACGTGTCGATGCGCAGGTTGCCGTAGTCCCACGACCGGAGCATGAGCCGCCGCGACACCGCGACCCGGGAGCGGTGCTCCGCCGCCTCGCGCTCCTCGGCGGCGAAGGCGCGGACGGTGTCCATGTTCATCAGGCTGTCGGCCACATGGCCCGAGACCCGGGCGATCGCCTCCTCCCGCTCTTCGACGAGGGCCTGGCGGCGGCGGATGAGCGGCACCACGCACGCTCCCGTCACGGCGATCATCACCAGCAGGCCGACGACGAGCAGCGGTTCGTAGCGCCACAGCACCACCGACCCGAAGACCAGCGGCACGAGGCTTCCCGCGACCTGGAACGTCATCGTGTCGACGAACTCCTCGAAGCGGGAGGCGAAGCTCAGCACCCGCTTCGTCAGCGAGCCGGCGAAGTTGTCGTGGAAGAACGAGGCGTCCTTGGCGAACAGCTCGTCCATGCCGATCACGTACAGCCGCTCGACGCCCAGGGCGTCCAGGCGGTTCAGACAGTGCAGGCCGAGGCGCCAGAACGTCTCGGCGAGAAGCAGGACGCCGCCGAAGGCGAGGACGTACGGCAGGGCGGTACCGGCGGACACACCGCTGCCGTCCTCCGCGATGCGGCCGACGAGCTTGGCGACGACGAGCGGCGCGACGTAGCTGATGCCGATGTTGCCCAGCGCCGGCAGCAGCATGCCCGGCACGGCCAGCCGCCGGAGCCTGCGCAGTTCTCTTCCGTAGTAGCGGAGTGCGAGGAGGACCGGGCCCTTGCCCGGTAATGCCTTGCGCGGTTCAGGAGATGCCATCACAACCCTGTGTCGTCGTACGGCTGCCCGCCGCACCGCCCGGGCTCGCACGCCCTGGTTCCCCAAGGCGTCGATGTCCGGACATGGGAAGGCAAGAGGTTACATAATCCCGTGACGGCGGACACCTGGTCCAAGCGTTTTTCTCGGCCATCGGCGGCCTCGCTCCGGTGGCAGGAGCTCGTCGGCGGGGGTTGGATCGGTCCGACGGATCGTTGCCGACTCATCGAGGTGTTCCGTCGTGACGGATGGAGACCGTTCGCAAGCCGACCCGACGGTCGAGGAGCTGGGGGAAGCGCTCCTGGACGCGCTGTTCTCCCGGTCTCCGGCCGGCCTGCACATGTACGACCGGCACCTGCGGCTCGTGCGGGTGAACACCGCCGCGCGCACGATGCGCGACTTCCCGATCGACCGCATGATCGGACGCTCCCTGTCCGAGATACTCGACGCCTTCGACGTCCCCGACCGCGGCCTCGTCGAGCGCACCGCCCGGCGGGTGCTGGAGTACGGCAGCCCCGTGTTCGACCTGCCCGTCCGGCTCCGCAGCCGGCGCGAGCCCACCGTCGAGGCGGTCGCCTCGGCCACCGTTCTGCGGCTCCAGCGCCCCGACGGAACCGTGATCGGGGTCGCCGCCGCGCTGACCGACGTCACCGCCCGGGTGAGGGCCGAGGCGGATCTGCGGCTGTTGAACGAGGCGGCCACCCGGGTCGGCACCACGCTGGACGTGTTCCGCACCGCCGCGGAGTTCGGCGACCTCGCCGTCCCCCGTCTGGCCGACACCGTGACCGTCGACGTCTACGACACGGTCGTGCGCGGCCACGCGCCGACACCCGAGTCCCGCGACCAGGGGGCGGCCCTGCGACGCGCGGGGTTCCGCTCCGCGGCCGGACCCGAGCACGAGGGCGTGCCCAAGATCGGCGAGGTCACCACCTATCCGCCCGCCACGCCCTACCGGGCCGCCCTGGACACCCTGGCGCCCAGGCTGGTCAACGGGCTGAACCCGGATACCTCCTGGCTCGACCCGGGGCGGCGGCGCGACGCCCGGATCCTGACCTCCGGTGTGCACTCGATGCTGCTCGTTCCCATCAGGGCCCGGGGCCTGGTGCTCGGACTGGCCTGTTTCTACCGGTGGCGCAATCCGACCCCGTTCGACGACAAGGACCTGGCCCTGGCGGAACAGCTCACCACCCACGCCGCCCTCTGCCTGGACAACGCCCGCCAGTACGGACGCGAACGCTCCACGGCCCGCATCCTCACCGGTCGGCTCACCCATCCCGAGACGCCCGGAACCGCCGCGGTCGACCTCGCCCACACCTACCTGCCCGCCGGGACGGGCGGCGCCTGGTTCGACGTCATCCCCCTGTCCGGAGCCAGGATCGCGCTGGTCGCCGGGGACACGACCGCGGAGGCGGACGCCGCCGACCCCGCGGCCATGGGCGAACTGCGGGCCGCGATCGAGGCACTGTCCGATCTCGACCTGCCACCCGACGAGATCCTGGAACGCCTGCACGACCTCGCCAGCCGTCCCCAGCCGGTCCCGGCCGGCGCGCCCGGCCTCCCCGCGCCCGACACCGCCCCGGCGAGCTGTCTCTACGTCGTCTACGACCCGGTCACCCGTCTCTGCACGGCGGCGAGCGCGGGACACCCGGGCCCCGTCCTGGTGCACCCGGGCGGAGACGTCGAAGCACTCGACATCGATCCCGGCCCCCCGCTGGGCCAGGGCATCGCCCAGTACCGGTCGACCGAACGCGCCCTGCCCTCGGGCAGCACCCTGCTGCTCTACAACACCGCCCTCCTGGACGGTTCCCCGGTCATGACGCGGTCGCTGCCGAGCCGGATCGCCGAGGCCGCGCCCGGCCGGTTCCTCCAGGCCCTGTGCGACTCGCTCGCCCTCGACCTGTGTCCCGACCCGCTCGCCCACGACGCCTTCCTGCTGCTGGCCCGCACCCGCACCCTCGGCCCGGACCAGACCAACGCCTGGACCTTCGACAACGACCCCTCGGTCGTCTCCATGGCGCGCAAGGCCGCGACCGCCCAGCTGACCCGCTGGGACGTCGACGCCGACCTCGTCGGCAACACCGCGCTCATCGTCAGCGAGCTGGTGACCAACGCCATCCGGTACGCCGAGGGCCCGATCCGGCTGCGGCTCATCCTCGGCGACACCCTCACCTGTGAGGTCGCCGACGACAGCAGCACCGCCCCGCATCTGCGCCGGGCCCTGGACACGGACGAGCACGGGCGCGGGCTCTTCATCACCGCGCAGCTCACCCGCCGCTGGGGTGTCCGGGGCGACATCCGGGGCAAGGCGATCTGGGCCGAACAGGACCTCGTCCCGTCACCTCCGCCGTCGGTGCCGGAGAGGCACGCGCCCGTCGGAGCGGGGACACCTTGAGACGCGCGGGCCAGGGAACCGCGGACACCGTGGGACGTGGTGGCCGAGGCGGGCCCGGACAACGCCGAAGGCCGCCCTCTCGTCGATGAGAGAACGGCCTCGGACCTGCGACTACGGAGAAGACTCCAGTCGGGACGACAGGATTTGAACCTGCGACCCCTTGACCCCCAGTCAAGTGCGCTACCAAGCTGCGCCACGTCCCGGTGCCCGTCTGACCTGGGGTTTCCCCTGGCTGGACGCGCACGGAAACAATACCGCACTCATGCCCGTGGTCGCGCACCCGTTTTCCGCGGGCCGGGCGCCCGAGCGGCCTGTCCGGGCGGTGCTCCGGGGGTGTCCGGCGGCCTGGGAGCTGGGCCGTCGACCCGTACCAGGCCGCGTATCGCGGGCACCGAGAGCAGGGCCGCGCAGACGACGAGGGACATGACGCCGGAGACGAGCAGGACGTTGTCGGCACCGATGGCCGAGGCGGCGGGCCCCGCGAGCGCCTGGCCGACGGGCATCATCGCCAGGGAGCCCGCGACGTCGTAGGCGTGGATGCGGTTGAGGACGTCGGGGGCGACCTGCGTCTGCACGCTCGTCGCCCACATCACGCCCCACAGCGAGGTGCCCGCTCCGGCGACCGCCGCGCACGCCGAAACGGCCGGCACGCCGAACCCGGCCCCCACGGAGGCGGGGAAGCAGGCGAAGGCCAGCAGGGCGAGGGAACCGGCGCGCAGCATGCGGCGCGGACGCAGGCGCAGCGCGAGGAGTCCGCCGACGACCGTGCCCGCGCCGAGGGCGGAGTTGACCAGACCGTAGGCGCGCGGGCCGTGCGCCCGCACCATCTCGGTCGCCACCAGGGGGACGGTGGGACCCCAGACGGAGATCATGTAGACGCACCAGATCACGATGACGCCCCACAGCCAGGTGCGGGATCTGAACTCCCGCCAGCCTTCGGCGAGATCGGCCCTGAAGCCGCCGCCGCGGGGCCCGCTTCCGGGGGCGGCCGGGGGCAGGCGGAGCAGCAGCAGGCACAGGGCGCTCAGCGCGAAGGTGCCGGCGTGGGCCACGAAGACCCCTCCGGCGGAGGCGAACGCGACCAGCAGACCCGCCAGGGCGGGCCCGGCGAGCTGGGCTGCGGACTCGGCGATCCGGATGGCGCCGTTGGCCCCCTGGATGTCGGCGGCCAGGCGCGGGACGGTGCTGGCGACGCCGGGCTGGAAGACGGCGCCGGCCGCGCCGTTGACCGCGCCGATCACGCAGACCTGCCACAGGACCACGTGCCCGGTGAAGAAGAGGGCCGCGGCGACCGACTGGGCCACGAGCCGCACGAGGTCGGCGCCGATCATCAGCCTGCGGGTGCTGAAGCGGTCGGCGATCACTCCGCCGAAGACCACCAGTCCGGCGAAGGGGGCGGCCGAGGCGGCCATGGCGAGGCCGACGGCGCCGGCTCCGTACCCGTACCGCAGCAGTCCGGCGGCGAGGGCCACCGGCAGCATGGTCTCGCCGAGCCGGGCGAGGGCCCGTGCGACGAAGAACAGGACGAAGTCCCGCGACCAGACGGCCCGGGACCGGCCGCCGTCGAGGAGGCCGGCCCGGGACCGGTCCGTTCCGGACCGTCCGTCCGCCGCACGCCGCCCCACGTCCTCGCCCCGGCCCCCGCCGCGGGCACCGTCCGCCGAGTCGTCGCGAGCACGGCCCGCTCCCGGACCGCCCCCGCCCCGGGCGCCCGTCGCCGGACCGCTGCCGGTCGCGCCGTCGGGCGGCGCCCCGTCCCGCGGCTCCTCGTCCGAGGACGTCACGGTCATCCCGCTCGCACCCCTCCCCCTGCCCCGGCGGCTCCCCCACGAAGCCGCGCCGTCCCGCGCACGCCCCGATCCCGTCTCCGGATCGCGCACGTCCGCGGATCACGCCCGATCCGGATCATGCCACGGGGCGCCGACGGCGCAGAGGCGGTTTCAGTCGACGGACGGCAGGCCCAACTCGGGGTGGGCGTCGGCGAGTCGGGGCGGCGCCGCCTGACGCCAGGAGTCGGCGAGGATGGCGTGGAGTTCACCCTCGTCCTCCAGGGCGGCGAGCCGGGCCCGGACCCAGGCGAAGCCGGCCTCGTGGCCGGCGATCCAGAACTTCTCCGGCTCGGCCAGGACCAGTTCGTCGCGCTCCTCCTTCGGACAGCGCACGGCGATGGAGGTCTCCGCCTCGGGCAGGGTGGCGAACATCTTTCCCGCCACGCGAAAAGTGGGCATGCTCCAGGCGATCTTCTCCGTCGTGTCCGGCAGGGAAAGGGCGATACGGCGTACGTCTTCGGCATCCGGCATGAGACGCACGCTAGCCAATGCCACTGACATCGACGCGGCGAAGCACGACGTCAGCCGCCGTCGGCGGGCACTCCCGGCCGCTTGTAGAAGATCGTCGTCGGGCGCAGTCCGCCCGAGGGCGCCGCCGCGTAGTCGGGTATCTCCCCGATCCGGGTCCAGCCCGCCGACAGGTACAGCGACTCGGCGGGGCTGCCGGTCTCGGTGTCCAGGTGGAGGAGGGTGATCCCCGCGGCGGCGGCTTCCGTCTCGGCGGTCGCGAGGAGCGTACGGCCCACCCCTCGTCCCCGTCCGTCGCGGTGGACCATCAGCTTGACGAGTTCGGCGCGGTGGCGGCTGTTGGGCTTGTCGGGGAAGGCGAGGGCGACGGTACCGAGCAGCCGGCCGTCGACGTGGGCCGCCCAGACCGCGTGGCACCCGGCGAGGACCGCGTCCGCGCGCTCGCGCCACCAGGCGACGGCCGCCGCGTGGCCGAGCGGGGCGAGGAATCCGACCGAGGCGCCGCCGTTCACGGTGTCGGCGAGCAGGTCCGCCAACTCGTGCACCACTTCGTGGAGTTGAGCTGCGGTGAGGCGCGAGACGGTGATCACGGCAGCACCACCGCCAGCGCGTACCGCACGTCCGCGGGGCCGGGACAGCGGAAGCGGGTCGGCCCCCACACGCGCAGCCGGAGGCAGTCGCCGGCGCCGAGACGGTGCCCGACGCCCTCCGCGGTCACGTCGAGACTGCCGTCGAGGACCCAGACGTGCTGCTCGAGACCGGGTACGGGAGGCCGGTCGTACGCGATGTCCGCGCCCGCCGCGAGCCGTCCCTCGACCAGTTCGCCGCGCAGCCCCGGGTGCGGCGGGGACACCGACCGCCGGACGAACCCGGAGGCCCGGTCCGTCCAGACCGTCTGGTCGGCGGCGCGGACCAGGAGCGCGGACTCCCGCTCGACCTCGCTCAGCAGCTGCGACATGGTGCGCCCGTACACATGGCAGAGGCGGTTGAGGAGGGAGGCCGTGGGGCTGATCTCGGCACGCTCCGCCCGGGAGAGGGTCGATCTGCTGATCCCGCTGCGCTCCGCCAGCTCTCCCAGGGTCCAGCCCCGTTCCGCCCTCAGCTCGGCCAGCCGCGCCCCGAGCCTGACGTCGACCGCGCCATCGTCCTCGTTTCCCATATTCGGGATGCTATCTCGAATATGGGAAACAGTTTGGTCAGTCGACCGTGGCCGCCCGCGTCAACGCCTCCAGGACGGGCCGGATCAGCGGATGGTCCTCGGCGCCGCGGCGTACGGCGGCGAAGACGCGGCGGGTGGGGGCGACGCCGTCCACGGGACGCACGACCACGCCCGTGAGCTCCATGCCGCGCAGCGCCGAGCGGGGCACCAGGGCGACGCCCGCGTCGGCGGAGGCGAGGGCGACGACGGCGCGGAAGTCGTCCGAGGAGTGTTCGAGGCGTGGCTGGAACCCGGCGTTCTCACAGGCCAGGACGACCACGTCGTGACAGGGGTTGCCGGGGTACGGGCCGATCCAGGGGTCCTTGGCCAGCTCGGCGAGGGGCACCTCCGCGGCGTCGGCCAGCCGGTGGGTGACGGGGACGACCGCGTCGAAGGGCTCGGCGTACAGCGGGACGTGCGTCAGACGCGGGTCGTCGGCGTCCGGGGCTCCGCGGTACTCGACGGCCACCGCGATGTCGACCTGCCGGTCGAGCACCATCGGCAGGCTGGCGTCCCCCTCGGCGTCCTGGACGCGGACGAGGATGCCGGGCGAGGTGACGGCGAGGCGGGCCAGCGCGGGGGCCACGACCAGGCCGATCCCGGTCGCGAAGGAGGCCACGGTGACCGTACCGGCCGACCCGGCGCTGTACGCGGCCAACTCCGCCTCCGCACGCTCCAGTTGGGCCAGCACGGCGTTGGTGTGGCCGAGCAGGATCTCCCCGGCGGGGGTCAGCCGCACCCCCTTGGCGCCGCGCTCGACGAGCCGGTGGCCCGTCTCCTGCTCCAGGGCGGTCAGCTGCTGCGAGACCGCCGAGGGCGTGAGGTACAGCGCGGCGGCCGCCGCCGTCACCGTGCGGTGGTCGGCCACCGCACGGAGGATGTGGAGCCGCCGCGCTTCGATCATGCGACCGATTCTCTCAGGTCACACGCGCTTTCCGGCCATCCGGCCGGTGTGCGCCCCCCTCGTGAGGGGGGCGCGCCGGCCGTCAGGCGTCGAGCTCCGCGCGCGCCGCCACGAAGGCGTCCACGGCCCGGTTCACGTCCTCGGTGGAGTGCCCCGCGGAGAGCTGTACGCGGATACGGGCCTTCCCCTGCGGGACGACCGGGTAGGAGAACCCGATCACGTACACGCCACGCTCCAGGAGCAGCTCCGCCATGCGGCCGGCGACGGACGCGTCACCGATCATGACGGGGGCGATCGCGTGGTCGCCGGGGAGGACGTCGAAGCCCTCCTCGGTCATCCGGGAGCGGAACAGCGCGGTGTTCTCCGCGAGCCGTACCCGCAGGTCGTCGGCGGACTCCAGCAGGTCGAGGACCTTCAGCGAGGCCGCGGCGATCACCGGGGCGAGCGTGTTCGAGAAGAGGTACGGGCGGGACCGCTGGCGCAGCAGGGCGACGATCTCGGCGCGGGCCGCGACGTAACCGCCGGAGGCGCCGCCGAGGGCCTTGCCGAGCGTGCCGGTGATGATGTCGACGCGGTCCATGACCCCGTGCAGCTCGGGGGTGCCGCGGCCGCCGGGGCCGACGAATCCGACGGCGTGCGAGTCGTCGACCATGACCATCGCGTCGTAACGCTCGGCGAGGTCGCAGATCTCGTCGAGCGGGGCGACGTAGCCGTCCATCGAGAAGACGCCGTCGGTGACGATCAGACGGCGGCGCGCGCCGGAGGCCTCCTTGAGCTGCGCCTCCAGGTCGGCCATGTCCCGGTTGGCGTACCGGAAGCGGCGCGCCTTGGACAGCCGGATGCCGTCGATGATCGAGGCGTGGTTGAGGGCGTCGGAGATCACCGCGTCCTCGGCGCCGAGGAGGGTCTCGAAGACACCGCCGTTGGCGTCGAAGCAGGAGGAGTAGAGGATCGTGTCCTCCTGGCCGAGGAACGCGGACAGCCGCGCCTCCAGCTCCTTGTGCACCTCCTGCGTACCGCAGATGAAGCGCACGGAGGCCATGCCGTAGCCCCAGCGGTCGAGCGCCGCGTGGGCGGCGGCGACGACCTCGGGGTGGTCGGCGAGACCGAGGTAGTTGTTCGCGCAGAAGTTGAGGACTTCACCGGGGCGGCCGCCCGCGGTGACGTTCACGGTCGCGGACTGCGGGGTGCCGATGACCCGCTCGGGCTTGTGCAGCCCGGCGGCGCGGATCTCGTCGAGGGTGGTGCGCAGGTCGTCACGGACGGAGTCGAACATCATCAGTTCCTTAAGTCCTCAGAGGGTCCAGTCGAGAATGACCTTGCCGCCACGGCCGCCTGCCGCGTCGTCGAACGCCGCCTCGTAGTCCCGGAACCCGTAGCGGCCGGTGATCACGGGCATGAGGTCGAGGCCGCTCTCCAGGAGGACCGACATCGCGTACCAGGTCTCGAACATCTCCCGACCGTAGATGCCCTTGATCGTGATCATGGAGGTGACGATCCGGGCCCAGTCGACCGGGAACTCCTCGGACGGCAGGCCCAGCATCGCGATCCGCCCGCCGTGGGTCATGTTGGCGATCATGTCGCGCATGGCCTCGGGGCGGCCGGACATCTCCAGGCCGATGTCGAAGCCCTCGCGCAGGCCGAGGGTGCGCTGTCCGTCGGCGATCGTCGAGCCGGCGACGTTGAGGGCGAGGCTGACGCCGATCTTGCGGGCCAGTTCCAGGCGCTCCTCGCTGACGTCCGTGATGACGACGTTGCGGGCACCCGCGTGACGGGCCACGGCCGCGGCCATCAGGCCGATCGGTCCGGCGCCGGTGATCAGGACGTCCTCGCCCACCAGCGGGAAGGACAGCGCGGTGTGGACGGCGTTGCCGAACGGGTCGAAGATCGCGGCGACGTCGAGGTCGACCGGGACGCGGTGCACCCACACGTTGGAGGCGGGCAGCACGACGTACTCCGCGAACGCGCCGTCACGGCCGACGCCGAGGCCCACGGTGGCACGGCAGAGGTGGCGCCGTCCGGCGAGACAGTTGCGGCACTTCCCGCAGACCAGGTGGCCCTCGCCGCTGACGCGGTCCCCGACGTTGATGTCGGTGACGTCGCGGCCGGTCTCGACGACCTCGCCGACGAACTCGTGGCCGAGCACGAGGGGCGTCTTGATGGTCTGCTGCGCCCAGCCGTCCCAGTTGCGGATGTGCAGGTCCGTGCCGCAGATCCCGGTCCTGAGGACCTTGATCAGTACGTCACCGGGGCCGGCCTGCGGCTCCGGGACGTCCGTGAGCCAGAGTCCGGGCTCCGCCTTCTCCTTGACCAGCGCCTTCACTCGTACGGCTCCTGTGCGTGCGGCCCGGGAGCGGGCACGCCGAAGCGGTCCCGTACCGGGGAGAGGGGTGAATTCACCCAGGAATCTGCCGTACGACGGCACCCTGGGTCCATCGAGGATTTCTTAAGCGCGGCCCCAGCTTTCCTTCACGCCCGCTCTCTGCCGGCCCGTCCCGGGGCCGGTCGCCGGGGCGGCCGCGGCGGTGCGGGGCAGGGCGAGGAGGCGACGGCGGGGGCGGTGGTGCCGGGCACGGCTACGGGGACATGGGGCACCCCCGTTCCACGGGTGCTCGGCGGCTGCTTCGGCAAGGGGTCCCGGCATACGTCACAGGATGGGTCCCGGGCGGCCGACGGAGGCGGATCCGCGTCCCGGCGCGTCGTCAGATCCCGTGATCCTCTTCCCGCCGCACGAGCTGTCCGGCCAGCTCGGCCGCCATCGCCTTGATCGTCTCCAGGCCCGCCCTTCCCCAGGGGCGCGGCTCGACGTCCACGACGCAGATCGTGCCGAGGGCGATGCCGCTGCGGTCGAGCAGCGGGGCGCCGAGATAGGAGCGGACACCGAACTCGTCGACGACCGGATTCCCGGCGAAGCGCGGGTAGTCGCAGACGTCCTCCAGGACGAGCGCCTTGCGGCGCACCACCACGTGGGGGCAGAAGCCGTGGTCCCGGGCCATGTAACGGAGTTCGTTCC
Source organism: Streptomyces sp. NPDC058751 (assembly GCF_042746485.1). Classification (NCBI taxonomy): domain Bacteria; kingdom Bacillati; phylum Actinomycetota; class Actinomycetes; order Kitasatosporales; family Streptomycetaceae; genus Streptomyces; species Streptomyces sp. NPDC058751. Next base: position 113,245 of record NZ_JBHYPZ010000031.1, read on the forward strand.
CGGCCGCGGCGGCCGCGAGCCGGCCGCCCCCGGCACCGCCGTCCGGGGTGTGCAGCCCGGCGAAGAACTGCCGTTGCTCGTCGATGAAGTTGACCATCGAGTACGGTGCCGCGGCGACCTGCGCGAGCCGGTCCGCGAAGGCGTCGAGGGCGGGCTCTGAACGCTCCCCGAGGCCCAGCCGGCGCAGGCGTCGCACCCTGGCCGGGGCGTCCTTGTCCTGCGGTGTCAGCAACAGCCGGCCGGCCGGCCGCGACGGGTCGTACGTCATGCGCGGGCTCCCTGGCTCGGGGTGTGGGCGGGCGCGTGGGCGAGGAGGTGGCGGACCAGGGTGAGCAGGGTCTGCACTCCCGAGCTGGAGATCCGGGCGTCGCAGCACACGACGGGGATCTGGGGGTCGAGGTCGATGGCCGCACGCACCTCGGCCGGGTCGTAGCGGTACGAGCCGTCGAACTCGTTGACCGCGACGACGAACGCGAGACCGCGCTGTTCGAAGAAGTCGACGGCCGCGAAGCAGTCCTCCAGGCGCCGGGTGTCGGCGAGGACCACCGCGCCGAGCGCGCCGTCGGAGAGCTCGTCCCACATGAACCAGAACCGCTCCTGTCCGGGTGTGCCGAACAGATAGAGCACGTGTTCCGGGTCCAGGGTTATGCGGCCGAAGTCCATCGCGACGGTCGTCTCGACCTTGTTCTCGATCCCGTCGAGCCGGTCGGTCGAGGCGCTGACCGTGGTCAGCAGCTCCTCCGTGCTGAGCGGCGCGATCTCGCTCACCGCCCCGACGAACGTCGTCTTGCCGACCCCGAACCCTCCCGCCACCAGGATCTTCAGCGCGGTGGGGAACGGGTCAGAGCTGTCGTCGTAATCCATCGAGCACTGCCTCCAGAAGGGACCGGTCAGTGGGGTTGTGGTGGAACCGGGGGGGCTTGGTGGTCAGCGCCCCGCAGTCGACGAGGTCCGACAGCAGCACCTTGGTGACCGCGGCCGGCAGCTTCAGATGGGCGGCGACCTCCGCGACCGAGACGGGTGCCCGGCAGCGTTCGAGCGCCTGGCCGTGCTCGGGACCGAGGTAGCCGAGGGGTGTGGCTCCGGTGGCCATGACCTGGGAGAGGAGGTCGAGCGCGGTGCTCGGCCGGGTCCGTCCGTCGCTGACCGTGTAGGGGCGCACCAGGCGTCCGGCCGCGGCGTCGAGCCAGGGCCCGTCGCCGGCCGCGGCCGCGCTCAAGACCTCGTCGCCGAGGGTTCGACGGCGTGCTGCCGGGGCGCGGTGACCAGGTAGGGCCGGACGCTCTTGACCAGCATCGCCATCTCGTAGCCGAGGACGGCCGCGTCGGCCTCCCGGCCCGCGAGCACGGCGAGACAGGTGCCGGATCCGGCCGTGGAGACGAACAGCAGGGTCGAGTCGAGTTCGACCACGACCTGGCGCACCTCGCCGCCGTCCCCGAAGCGCACGCCCGCGCTGCGCCCGAGGGCGTAGAGGCCGCAGGCGAGCGCCGCCATGTGGTCGGCGCTGTCCGGGTCGAGTCCGTGGACCGACTTCACGAGCCCGTCGCTGGAGAGCAGGACCGCGCTGGTGGTGTGGGGTACGCGCTGGACGAGGCCGCTCATCAGCCAGTCGAGGTCGGACACGTGGCCGGTCGGCACATCGCTCGCCATGGGGGATCGACTCCTTGAGGTACGAAGGTCTGCGGGAGCGGTGGGGGTGGGTGCGGGGGTGGTCATCCGGCCGGTGTGCTCCCGTCGTGCCGGGTGGTGCGGTCGTGGCCGGACTCGGGGTCGTGGGCAGCTCGCGGTGCCGGCGCGCGCGTCGCGCGCGCCACGTCCGGGTGGGCCGTCGGCGTGCCGTCCTCCGGGGGTGCGCCGGGGAGGCCGCGGCCGTCGGCGGGGGTGCCGGCGGGCAGGGCCCCGCGTTCCGGGGCGGTGCCCTCGCCGCGCGGTGCCTCCGGGTACGCCCGGTCCGGGAAGGAGGCCGGGGCGGCCGGCGGGACCGGGGAGGGCTCCGGCCGCTCCCGGCGCGCGGGCTCCGTGTGGGCGGCCTCCGCGAGCCCGATGCCGCGCTGGAACGCGGCCATGAGCCCGGGGTCGTGTCCGACGAGGTACTCCGCGACCGGGCGGGGGGCCTGGCCCTCGCGGAGCTGCGGGACGATGTGCTCCTGGGCGCGCCGCTTGGGCAGGCCGGGCCTGCCCGTGGTGCCGCGGACGGCTCCGGCGCGCGGTGCGTGCGGCACGGCCGCGTTCTCGGCGGCGGTGGGGCGGTCCTCGGGGCGGATGCCCGGTACGGCCTCGGCCGGGTTGGGCCGTTCGGCACGGGCGCCGCGCACCGGGAGCGGTCCCGTGCCGCGCGCCCCGGGCGGCACGTCCGCGCCGTGCGGAGCCGTCCGTTCCCCTCGTACGGGCTCCGGCAGGGGCTCGCGCGGCGGCTGCCGGGGCACCACGGACGCGGGCACCGGGAGCGGCGCCTCCGGTGTGCGCGCCGGCGCGGGGCCGAGGGCCGGCCGGTGCCCTCCGTTCGTCCCGTGCGGCGGCGCCGGTGTCGCTCCCGCCTCCTCGACGGCCTCCGGTACCGGGCCCAGCAGGCCCTGGGGAACCACGAGGACGGCCTGGACACCGCCGTAGATGTTGCTCCGGAGCCGTACGTGGATGCCGTGCCGGCGGGCGAGCTGCGAGACCACGAACAGGCCGATGCGCCCGTCCTGGAGCAGGCCGGCGACGTTGACCTGGTCGGGGTCGGCGAGCAGGGCGTTCATCCTGTCCTGCTCGGCCGTCTGCATGCCGAGTCCGCGGTCCTCCACCTCGATGGCCAGTCCCGAGGTGACGTGGTCGACCCGCAGCAGCACCTGGGTGTGCGGGGCGGAGAACACGGTGGCGTTCTCGACGAGTTCGGCGAGCAGGTGGATGACGTCGGCGGCCGCGTGGCCGCGCAGGGTGCCGTCGAGCGGGGGCACCAGCTTGACCCGCGAGTACTGCTCGACCTCGGCGATCGCGGAGCGCAGCACCTCGGTCACGGAGACGGGGTTGCTCCACTGCCGGCGCGAGACGGCGCCGCCGAGCACGGCCAGGTTCTCGGCGTGGCGTCGGATGCGGGTGGCCAGGTGGTCGACGTGGAAGAGCCCTTTGAGGAGGTCCGGGTCCTCGATCTCGTTCTCCAGCTCGTCGAGGATGGAGATCTCGCGGTGCACGAGGGACTGCAGGCGCCGGGCCAGGTTGACGAAGACCTCGACCTTCTGTTCGCTGCCCGTCCGGCTGGAGAGCCGCGCGGCCTGCACGACGGCCGCGACGGCGCCGTCGTGGGCGCGGGAGAGGTCGGCGGCGAGCAGTTCGAAGTCGTCGGCGTCCGCGGGCGGGCGGCGGCGCCTCCTGCGGGCGGGCGGGTCCTCGCCGCGGCGCAGTCCCTCGACGACGGCGTGCAGGTCGGCCTCGGTGCGGGCGCTCGTGCGGCGCAGGGCTCCTATGCGTTCGCGTACGGACGTGGCGGCGCGATCGGCCGCGACGGCGGCGGTCAGGACGGCGGCCAGGGCCACGCCCGCCGCTCCGGCGATCACGGCCCACAGGGCGGTTCCCGGCCTCGCGCCGGTGGAGCGGACGGTGAACAGTACGGCGGCGCACGCGCCGAGGGCCACGGCGGTCGGCGGCAGGACCGCGAGGCGCAGGAGCTGGGGCCGCAGGTGCGTCTCGGGCGGCGCGAGGGGGGCGCGGGCGGCCGGGCGGCCGTGCCGCCCGGCCTCGCGGCGGTCTGCGCGTGCGGCCGGTGCGCGAAGGTGAGACATCGGCGTCCTCGTACTGGATGCGTCGGGGGCACGGAGCTCCCGCGGTTCCGCGACTCGGGTGCGTGCCGTCGCGGTGCCGGTCGAGAGAGCCGAAGAAATCGGCCCTGCGTCGCCCGTCGGCAACTGACAGTAGTCGCCAACGCATCATGTGCGGTGGGCTGTTGACAAACTCCCCCAGGTAGCGTCCCGCTCTGGTATGAGGCGTCGCACGGCTGACCGATACCCCGCTCGGACACCCGTTCGCGCCGGAATCCCGATTCGATCAGAGCTGGTCAGAAGCGGTCGTACGCAAACGGCGGGGGGCGGGGGGGTCCCCGCGACCCCCCCCCCCCCCCCCCGCGCGTCCTGTTAAAAAAAAAAAAGACCACCGCCAACACCAAAAAGAACAAATCAACAGATCGATAGAATCCAGAGGTGGGG